>NZ_NEJY01000003.1:0-296110 GCF_002113255.1 Pseudomonas sp. B14(2017) | reverse complement strand
AAAGCTGGCCAGAATTGCATTCGCCTTGATGAAGACTCAAGGCGAATACATGAGCAAAGGGGGCAAAAAGCATTGCCCACAACCATAGAATCTCCCACAAGGTATTGCAGTGCTGCTGAAACCAGCGCGATACCTGTGGGAGCGGCCTTGCGTCGCGATTGGGGCGCAAAGCGCCCCCCGGAATTCACCCCTGTTCCGTCGCCCCGACCATCTCCGCCGCCTTGACCTTGGCACTGCCAATCGGCGCCTGCAGCAGCAGGAAGTAAGCCACCGCCGAACACAGCGCCACCACCGCACTGATCATGAACGCCGTGGTGAACGAGCCCGAGTACTGGATGCTGAAGCCGGTGACGATCGGCGCCACCGAGCCGGCAATGTAGCCGCCGAAGTTCTGGATCGAGCCAAACGAGGCCACGCGCTGGCTGTCGACGATGGTGTTGACGATCATCCAGGCAGTGGCACTGGCCATGTTGATGCTGAACAGCGCCAGGCACAGCAGGATGATGCAACCGGTCAGGCCTGTGACGAACGACAGCGGCAGGGTGAACAGCGCCGCCAGCACCAGGCCGGTGATGACGCTGAACTTGCGGCTGGCCAGCACGCTCATGCCGCGCTTCACCAGCAAGTCGCAGAAGCGCCCGGCAATGATCGTGCCCGCTGCGCCAAAGCCATAGGCCAGCGACACTACCCAGGCGGTCTTGTACAGGTCCAGGCCGTGCTCACGCTCGAAGTAGCCAGGCAGCCAGGTCAGGTGCAGCCAGAGCATGTAGATCACGCCCATGAAGCCCAGCACCGCACCCCAGGTACTGCGGTGCTTGAACAGGTCGAGCCAGCCGGCGAAGTACGAGGCCTTCGGCGCTTGTGCAGTGGCTGCCGGCGCCTGCTGTCCACTCGGCAATGGCTTGCCCTCGGCAGCAAGCTCCGCCAGGTAGCGGGCCTTGCTTTTGTAGAAGGTCAGCCAGCACAGCGCCAGCACCACGCCGATCACACCGGTGATGATGAACATGCCGCGCCAGCCGAAGTTGACCATGAACAGCGTCAGCAAGGGTGGCGCCAGGCACGGGCCGAGGCAGGTCGAGGACCAGACCACGCCGGTCGGGGTGCCGCGTTCGTTGGCATCGAACCACTCCGACAGGGCCTTGGCCGCCGACGGGAACATCGGCGCCTCGCCAATCCCCAGCAGCACCCGCAGGCCCATGAAGCCGGCAAAGCTGTTGACCATGCCGAACGCTGCCTGGGCCACCGACCAGCCCAGCAGCGAGGCGCCGAGGGCGATCTTGCTGCCCAGGCGGTCGATGATCATGCCCATCGGCAGCTGGGCAAAGGCATAGGCAATGGAGAACGCCGACAACAGGATGCCCATCTGCGACGGGCTGATCATCATGTCTTTCTGGATCGAGGTGTTGGCGATCGACAACGCACTACGGTCCAGGTAGTTGACGATGCCGATCAACAGCAGGAACACGACGGTGACGCGTTGGTACTTCTTCATAGGGTTCATGTGATGACCTTTATTATTATTGTTGCCGCGCTGTCAGCGCCTTGGCGATCCTTCGTTCATGCTGCGCCCTCCCTGACGCAGCGCGCCGCTCAAGGCTGGCGCGCGGTTGTTGCAACGTCCAGCAGCCCGCGCCGGCCGAGGCTGTCGATCAGCGCACGCAAGCCAAAGTGCCACTGCGGTGCCAGGTCGCTGGTGGTCACGCGGTTGCACAGGGTACCCAGTTGCGGGTTGCTGATGCTCACCACATCGCCCGGCTTGTGGGTGAAGCCGTTGCCCGGTTGGTCGCGGTCCTGCTTGGGGGCGAACAAGGTACCGAGGAACAGCACCAGGCCGTCGGGGTACTGATGGTTCTCGTTGAGGGTTTGCTGCACCAGGTCCTGCGGGTCGCGGCTGATCTGGCGCATGGAGCTGCGGCCGGCGAGGATGAAACCGTCTTCGCCCACCACCTGCAAGTCCACTTCGGCGGCGCGCACGTCGTCCAGGCCGAAGCTTTCGTCGAACAGGCGCAGCAGCGGGCCAAGCGCGGTGGAGGCATTGTTGTCCTTGGCTTTGGACAGCAGCAAGGCGCTACGGCCTTCGAAGTCGCGCAGGTTGACGTCGTTGCCGAGCATCGCACCCTTGATGCGACCATCACTCGACACCGCCAGCACCACTTCAGGCTCGGGGTTGTTCCAGCTCGACTTGGGGTGGATACCGATGTCGGCGCCGTGGCCGACCGCCGATAGTGGTTGGGCCTTGGTGAACACCTCGGCATCCGGGCCAATACCCACTTCCAGGTACTGCGACCACAGGCCCTGCTCCACCAGCACCTTGCGCAGCGCTTCGGCCTGGGCCGAGCCCGGCACGATCTGCGACAGGTCGGCGCCGATGCGGCTGGCCAGGGTGTCGCGGATGGCATCGGCCTTGGCCGGGTCGCCCTTGGCCTGCTCTTCGACCACGCGCTCCAGCAGGCTGGTGGCGAAGGTCACCCCAGCAGCCTTCACCGCCTGCAGGTCGATGGGTGCCAGCAGCCATGGCTGGTGCGGGTCGCGCCGGGCCGGGTCACTGTTGCCCAGCAAGGCTGGCAGCCCGATCAGCGGCTCGGCCAGCGGCAGGCTGCGCAGGTAGGCCACCGGGTCGGCCACTTCCAGCAGGGCCGAGACGGTGGCTACATGGGCGCTGATATCGTGCACGGCGCCGGCCTTCACCAGCACCACCGCAGGGCCCTGCTCCGGCAGCCAGACCCGCCCTACCCAACTGCCGCTGTCGAACGCGCTGGCATCGTGATTCAGAGGCAGCGGTCGCTTGCCGTTCGCTCGATCAGTCATCTGTGTACCCTTACTGTCATTCATTGGGAAAGTGCCGGCAGTTGCAGCTGCCCGGCCAGGCGGTCAAGGTCGGCCACCAGCTGTGACGAAAGGCTTGCGCCCTGCTCCAGGGCCTGGCGGCGTAGGGCAAGGCCAGCCTGCCCAGGCAGGCGCACCGGGCGCTCGGGGTCGAGTGGCCGGCTGGCCAGGACCAGCTGGCCGAGGAAGCTGGTTTCGTCGGTGAACGCTTGCAGGCCGCCGAAGAAACGCGGGTCGATGACCACGGCGGTGGCCGAGGCACCCCACTGGTCTGGTGCATCCTTGCGGCCATGGCCGGCCAGCCCCGAGGTCAGGGCTTCGACCAGCAGCGCCAGGGCGAAACCTTTGTGGCCAAAAGCCTGGCCACCCAAGGGCAGGATGCTGCCTTGCGGGCTGGTGAAGAAGTCGCGCGGGTCGTCGCTCAGTTGCCCGTCATTGCTCACCAGCACCGGGTGCGGCAGGCGGCTGCCGGCATCGCGGCACTGGCCGACCAGGCCGAGGGTGACGGTGGACATGCTGACGTCCAGCAGAATCGGCTCGCCCTGGGTCGGGATGCCCGCGGCAATCGGGTTGGGGGTGTACACCGGGTCGGCGCCGCCATGGGCGCAGACCAGCCTTACCGATGGGTCCGAGGAATACAGCATGGCCACCAGGCCCTGGTCGGTGTAGGGCTTTAGGTAGGCTGCCAGGCAGCCGATATGCGCGGCACGGCGCACCACGGCGATACCGATGCCCTGCGAAGTGGCGCCCTTTGCCGCGCAGTCCAAAGCACGGCTGACGCAGTACGGCCCCAACACGTAGTGGCCATCGAACAGGCTGGAAATGCCACTGTCCGACACCTGCTCCAGTACCTGCGCGCGGGCCTTGACCTCGCCGCCGAGCATGCCGTCGATGTAGCGGCTGACCAGGTTCAGGCCATGGGTGCGATGGCCCAGCAATTCGCCTTCGAGCAGTACCCGGGTCACTACCTGGGCGACTTCGGCATCGGCGCCGGCCTTTTCGAACAGCCGCTCGACGAAGGTGGTGAGCGCTTGCACGTTGTAACGTGTAGTTTGATTCATTGCGGTTGCCTCGGAAATGGAACAGGGCTGGCGATCAGGTCACGGCACCGATCTGCCAGGGCACGAATTCGTTCTGCCCGTAGCCGTGCAGCTCACTCTTGCTGCGCTCACCGGAAGCGATGCGCAGCATCTGTTCGAAGATGAACGCGCCGCGCTCCTCGATGCTGGTGGAGCCGTCGGCGATGCCACCGCAATTGACGTCCATGTCTTCTTCCTGGTGCTCGAACACCCGGTTGTTGGTGGCCAGCTTGATCGACGGCGCCGGGGCGCAGCCGTAGGCCGAGCCACGACCGGTGGTGAAGGCGATCAGGTTCGCCCCGCCAGCCACCTGGCCGGTGGCCGAAACCGGGTCGTAACCGGGGGTATCCATGAACACCAGGCCCTGGGCGCGTACCGCTTCCGCGTACTGGTACACATCGACCAGGTTGCTGGAGCCGGCCTTGGCCACCGCACCGAGGGACTTCTCGAGGATGGTGGTCAGGCCCCCGGCCTTGTTGCCGGCCGAGGGGTTGTTGTTCAGTTCGGCGTTCATGCGCTGGCAGTAGTCTTCCCACCAGCGGATGCGGGCCACCAGTTTTTCGCCGACCTCGCGGCTGACCGCACGGCGGGTCAGCAGGTGCTCGGCACCGTAGATTTCCGGGGTCTCGGAGAGAATCGCGGTGCCACCGGCGGCCACCAGGCGGTCGACGGCATTGCCCAACGCCGGATTGGCGGTAATGCCGGAATAGCCATCGGAACCGCCACATTGCAGGCCGACCACCAGGTGCCGCGCACTGACCGGCTGGCGCTGCACCTGGTTGGCCTCGGCCAGCAGCGCCTTGACCTGCTCGATACCGGCGGCGATGGTTTTGCTGGTGCCGCCGATACCCTGGATGGTGAAGGCGCGCAGCTGGGCGCTGGCCTGCAGGCCCTGGGTTTCCAGCAGGCTTTCGATCTGGTTGGTTTCGCAGCCCAGGCCGATGATCAACACGGCAGCGAAATTGGGGTGTACGGCGTACCCGGCCAGGGTGCGGCGCAACAGGCCCAAGGCTTCACCGCTGGGGTCCACCGCACAGCCGGCGCCGTGGGTCAGCGCTACCACGCCGTCGATGTTCGGGTAATCGGCCAGCACTTCAGGGTGGATGTCGCGGCGAAAATGGTCGGCCACGGCCCGGGCCACGGTCGCCGAGCAGTTCACCGAGGTGAGGATGCCGATGTAGTTGCGGGTGGCGACCCGGCCATCGGCGCGCACGATGCCCTGGAACTGCGCCTCGCGGCCGGGCTGGCTGCGGGTGTCGACACCGAAGGCGTAGTCACGGGCGAAATCGCCCATTTGCACATTGTGGACATGCACGTGATCGCCGGCGTCGATGGCCTGCGAGGCAAAACCGATGATCTGCCCGTAACGGCGCAGGGGCTGGCCCTGCTCCACACGTTCGGTAGCAAGCTTGTGGCCCGAGGGGATCGGCTGGCGCACGGTAATCGCCTCGGCGTCCAGGCGCAGGCCTTGCGGCAGGGCCTGGCGGGCGATGAGCACGTTGTCCAGCGGGTTGAGGCGGATGACGGCAAGGTCACCGGACTTGGCAATCAGTTGCATGGGACCTCTCAGGGCGGTGCGGCTGGCTTCTTGTTATGGCTGCGACCACTGTAAGAAGCCTTGTGCAACATTCCCAATGAGATGATCCGATCGTGCGATAACCTTGGGTTATCAAAAACAGGTATCAGAGCGCGTTTATCAATCACATTTGAGGGCCATTGGGGCCGCTGCGCAGCCCTTCGCAGGCAAGCCAGCTCCCACACCGACTGCATTGACATCAAGCCATGCGCTGTCCCTGTGGAAGCAAACTTCCTGTGCGACCTGTACTGGCCTCACCGCCGGTAAGCCAGCTTCCACAGGACTACACATGACTTGAAACCGATGCAGTCGAGGTGGGATTTGCGGGCCATTGGGGCTGCTCTGCAGCCCTTCGCGGGCTTGCCCGCTCCCACAGGTACAGCGCATGCCTTGAACCTTGTGCTGTACCTGTGGGAGCGGGCTTGCCTGCGATGGGCTGCAGAGCAGCCCCAATGGCTTCATCCCTGCTCTTGCTGACGGCGCCGCGCGCCCTCCAGCAAAATCTCGACAAACGCCCGGGCCGAAGCGCTCAGCGGCTCGTCCTTGCGGGTAACCACGCCGTACTCCAGCGCCGCCAGGTGCAAGGGGCTGCGCAATTCCTTCAGTTGGCCGCTGGCCAGCTGCGCGGCAACCATCGAGCGCGGCAACATGGCGATCATCGGCGCCGCCTGCAGCAATTGCAGGAACATCGGCATGGAGATGGTTTCGACGCTGTCGGCAGGCGTGGCGATGCCGGCAACCCGGAAGGCCTGCTCCAGGCGGTTGCGGATCGGCGTGCCCACCGGGTACAGCACCCACGGCCAGTCGCCCAGCGCCGTCAGTGGCGTGCTTTCCAGCTGGTTGAGCGGGTGCTCGCTGTTGACCACCAGGCTGAACGGTTCCGGCTCCAGGGGCTGGAAGTCGAACAGCTGGCTGAAGCGTTCTTCAGTGAAACGGCCAATCATGATGTCGAGCTTGTTCTGCTCCAGCATGGTCAACAAGTGATCGCTGGAATGCTCCACCACTTCGATCGACAGCAACGGGCTGCGCGCCTTGATCGCGGCGATGGCCTGCGGCAGCACCAGCGCGGTGGCGGCAAAGATCCCACCGACGCGGATAAAGCCGTGCCCGCCGTTGCGCAGGCGGTTTACCTGATCGACGAACTGTTGCGACTCGGCCAGCGCGCCTTGGGCATAACGCACCACATATTCGCCCAGTTCGGTGGGTGGCATGCTCCGCGGCAGGCGCTCGAACAGGGCGAAGCCGAACTGCTCCTCAAGGTCACGCAACATCTTGCTCAGTGCCGGCTGGCTCAGGTTCATGCGCGTGGCGGTGGCGTGCATGTTGCGGGTGCGCGCCAAGGTGTCGATCAGCACCAGGTGCTTGTAGCGGATCCAGTTGCAAAAGCTGGAATGGGTCATGTCCGGCGGCATTGACGCAGGGCCTCAGGCA
The DNA here is from genome assembly GCF_002113255.1 of Pseudomonas sp. B14(2017). Classification (NCBI taxonomy): domain Bacteria; kingdom Pseudomonadati; phylum Pseudomonadota; class Gammaproteobacteria; order Pseudomonadales; family Pseudomonadaceae; genus Pseudomonas; species Pseudomonas sp. B14(2017). Next base: position 289,198 of record NZ_NEJY01000003.1, on the reverse strand, counting down.
AGTGAAAAGGCAGGGCTATTGCGCCCGCAGGTAGTGCAGCAAGGTGTCCAGGGCAACCGAGTTGGGCCGCGAGCGCAGGGTCAACACGCCCAGGTTGGCCATCGCCAGCGGCAGTTCCACCGGCAGGATGGCGACCATGCCATAGCGGGCATAATGCTTGGCCACGTCATCGGGCACCACCGCAATCATCTCGGAGGCTTCGAGCATGGCGGTGGTAGCCAGGATCGAGGCGGTTTCGACGATATCCAGCGACTGCACCATGCCGCCGGCCTGCAACGCGCTTTCGACGCGGCGACGCATCGGGCTGCCGATGGGGTGCAGGATCCAGGTCAAGGCCACCAGGTCGGCCAGTTGCAGCCCGGCGGCATTGGCCAGCGGGTGGCCTGCGCGGGCGATCACGCGCATCTGCTCACCGCCTTCGAACAGTTCGATGTTCAGGTCCTGGCTGTCGCTCTGGTCCGGCAGGCGCCCCACCACCATGTCGAAGTCGCCACGCAGCAAGGCCGGCAGCAAGGTGTCGCTGGTGCCGACCTCCAGGGAAATGCGCACTTTGGGGTAGTCGCGCTTGTAGGCCAGTACCGCCTTGGTCAGCACACCCGGCACCGGGCCCATGACGCTGCCTACCCGCACCAGGCCCTGGGCCCCGCGCGCCAGCTCGGCAATCTGCGCCTGGGCGTGCTCGAACTCATGCAGCGCGTTCTGCGCATAGCGGATCATCACTTCGCCATACAGCGTCGCTTGCATACCCCGTGGCAAACGCTCGAACAAGCGTACGCCAAGGCGCTCCTCGAGTTGTTGCAGCAACAGGCTCGCTGCCGGTTGCGTGGTGTGCATCGCCGCGGCAGCACGGCGCAGGTTAGCGAACTCGCCCAAGGCGTTGAGCAGCGTGATCTGCCGGCTGGAGATCTTCAATGCGCCGAGGCTGGCAGGCGCCTGGGCGCTGTCGGGTGGCAAGCGAGACATATCGAATCCGGTATCGCTGGTTAAGATTTGGCGATTATGCCTGTATCGCTCGACAACCTACAGTCAGGCCTCCCAGTGCTTGAACAGAACAAGAGCCGACCATGAGCATACGTATTACCCACCTGAGCGTTCGCGACATTCGTTTCCCCACTTCGCTGTCGCTTGACGGCTCCGACGCCATGAACAGCGCCCCCGATTATTCGGCGGCCTATGTGGTGCTGCACACCGACGCCGAGGCCCTGGAAGGCCACGGCCTGACCTTCACCATCGGCCGTGGCAACGAGATTTGCGCGGCGGCGGTGCAGTCGCTGGCGCCGCTGATCGTCGGCCTCACCCTGGAGGAAATCACGGCCGACATGGGCGGTTTCTGGCACCGCTTCACCGTCAGCGACAGCCAGTTGCGCTGGCTGGGCCCGGAAAAGGGCGTGATCCACCTGGCCACCGCCGCCATCATCAATGCCGTGTGGGACCTGTGGGCCAAGCACGAAGGCAAGCCGGTGTGGAAGCTGCTGGCCGACATGACGCCCGAACAGCTGGTGCGCTGCCTGGACTTCAGCTACGTCACCGATGTGCTCACCCCCGAAGAAGCCATCGCCCTGCTGCGCCGCCAGGCCCCGGGCAAGGCCCAGCGCGAAGCGCAGATGCTGCGCGAAGGCTACCCCGGCTACACCACCGCGCCGGGCTGGCTGGGCTACAGCGAAGAAAAGATGCGCAAGCTGGCCCGCGAGGCGGTGGAAGATGGCTGGACCCACATCAAGCAGAAGATCGGTGCGGACCTGGAGGAAGACATTCGCCGCGCCAGCATCCTGCGCGACGAAATTGGCTGGGAGCGCACCCTGATGATGGATGCCAACCAGGTATGGGGCGTCGAGGAATCCGTCGCCAACATGCGCCGCCTGGCCGCCTTCGAGCCACTGTGGATCGAAGAGCCGACCAGCCCGGACGACATCCTCGGGCACGCCACCATCCGCCAGCGCATTGCGCCGATTGGCGTGGCCACCGGTGAACATTGCCACAACCGGGTGATGTTCAAGCAGATGTTCCAGGCCGGCGCGCTGGACTTCTGCCAACTGGACGCGGCCCGCCTGGGTGGCCTGAACGAAGTGCTGATCGTGCTGCTGATGGCGGCGAAGTACGACGTACCGGTGTGCCCGCACGGCGGCGGTGTCGGCCTGTGCGAATATGTGCAGAACATTGCCCTGTTCGACTACATCGCGGTATCGGCCTCGCTGCACAACCGGGTGCTGGAGTACGTCGACCACCTGCACGAGCATTTCATCGACCCGGTGGTGATCCGGCGCGGGCGCTACATGCCGCCGCAACGCCCGGGCTACAGCATTGAAATGCATGCCGAGACCCTGGAGCGCTACCAGTACCCCAACGGCGCGGTGTGGCTCGACATCAACCGTTCCTGACCCACCTACCTGGGTGCGCCGCCTTTGCGCGGCACCCCACCAGCACTTTCCACGGGGAAAAAACAATGACAATCCTCACCGGTACTGCAGCGGCGCCCGCCCCTGCCGCCACCACCGAACAGCGCCTGAACGGCCTGCTGCTGCGCAAATTGATGCCACTGCTCATCGTTGTCTACGTGATGAGCTTCCTTGACCGGACCAACATTGCCCTGGCCAAGGCCAGCATGGGCATCGACCTCGGCCTGTCGGCAGCGGCCTACGGCCTGGGCGCCGGCCTGTTCTTCCTCACCTATGCCCTGGCCGAAGTACCCAGCAACCTGATCATGCATCGGGTGGGTGCACGCTTCTGGATCACCCGCATCATGATCACCTGGGGCCTGCTCTCGGCGGGCATGGCCTTCGTCCAGGGCGAAAACCTCGTTCTACGTCATGCGCCTGTTGCTCGGGGTCGCCGAAGCGGGCCTGTTCCCCGGCGTGATGCTGTACCTGACCTACTGGTTCGACCGTGAACAGCGTGCCCGCGCCACGGGTTACTTCCTGCTGGGCGTGTGCCTGGCCAACATCCTCAGCGGCCCGCTGGGGGGTGCCCTGCTGGAAATGGACGGTGTGCTGGGCTGGCACGGCTGGCAATGGCTGTTCGTGCTCGAGGGCCTGCCGGCAGTGGCCCTGGCCTATGTGGTATGGAAGAAACTGCCCGATGGCCCGGCCTCGGCGCCCTGGCTGTCGGCCGCCGAAGCCGAGGACATCGAGCGCCGCCTGGCTGCGGAGCGGGCCGCCGCACCGCAGCAGAGCAAGTTGGGGCAGATGTTCCGCGACCGGCAGATCTGGCTGGCGATCGTGGTGTACTTCGTGCACCAGATCACCATCTACACGGTGATTTTCTTCCTGCCGGGCATCATCGGCACCTACGGCGCGCTGTCGCCCTTCCAGGTCGGCCTGCTGACCGCCGTACCGTGGATTGCTGCCGCCATCGGCGCCGCCACCTTCCCGCGCCTGGCCACCTCGCCGAGCCGTTGCCGCACCCTGCTGTTCTGCGGCCTGCTGACCATGGCGGCCGGGCTGCTGCTGGCGTCGCTGGCCAACTCGTTCATCGGCCTGATCGGGTTTTCGCTGACAGCCCTGATGCTGTTCGTGGTGCAGTCGATCATCTTCGTCTTCCCCTCCAGCCGCCTGAGTGGCAGCGCCCTGGCGGCAGGGCTGGCCTTTGTCACCACCTGCGGCCTGTTTGGCGGTTTCGTCGGCCCATCGGTGATGGGCCTGATCGAGCAGGCCACCGGCAGTACCCGCAATGGCTTGTGGATCATCGCCGCGTTGCTGGTGGTGGCAGCGCTGGTCAGTACCCGCTTGCGGCAAGGGCAGGAGCAAGCGAATCGCTGACAGGAGGCGTTTGCCTGCCAGGGCCTAATCGCCGGCAAGCCGGCTCCCACAGGTACAGCGACAACCTTGAGTTCAACGCTGCCCCCGTGGGAGCTGGCTTGCCGGCGATGGGTTGCAACGCAACCCCGGCGGCTCAAGGTGTAGCGCCGGCAGGCCGGCCGCAGCGCAGTTCCAGCACCTGAGCCAGGCGCTCTACCGCCTGTTGCAGCTCCCCCGGGTGATCACCCAGCCACGCCATCGCCAGATACTGCTGGTAGCGGCCCTGCAGGCTGAACTGCTCGCCCGGCAGGGCATGCAGTGCTGAACCAGCCAGCGCTGCTGCAATACCCTCCCACGGCAGCGGCTGGCGAAAGCGCACCCACAGTGTCCGGCCACCCTCCGGCGTTTCCAACACCACCCGCTGGCCGAACTGCAGCTGCAACTCACGCGCCAGGCATTGCATGCGCTTTTGCAGGTCGGTGCGCAGCCGCACCAGTTGCGCCTCGATTTCGCCTTTGCCCAGCATGTGCGCCAGCGCTTGCAGGCGTAGCGGTGCAAGCCGAAATGCACGCTCAGCGAAAGCCCTGGTCAGGCCGGCATCATGGCCCAGCAGGTAGGCATAGGGCGCCTCGCTCCCCACTGCGGCATCGAACGCCCCCATCACCAATAGCCACCGAGGATCGACCCAATCGCGCAGGCGCGTATTCGGCGGCCCGCTGTAACAGTGCTCGCTGTCCAGGTCGTTCTCCAGCAACCATACAGGGTGCTGGCCAAGCAGCTGGCCAAGCTGCTGCTGATAGTGCAGTGAAACCAGCCGCCCCTGCGGCATGCCAAGGCACGATGGCATGACCAGCATGCACACTGGCTCGCTGGCCAGCAGCCGGGCCAGGGCGCGCAGGTCCGGGTTGCCGCGGGTATCCAGTGGTACCTCCAGCACTCGCATGTCGGCACGGGCCAACGCACGCAGCACCTGCCAGCAACAGGGCGAGTGCACCACCACGGTCCCGCCTTGCAGGGCCAGCGCCGCCAGCAAAGTCTCCAGCAACGCCTGCACATCTGGCGCTAGCTGGACGTCCTCGGCACGCCAGTACTGGTGGGAGGAACGGGTATAGCGTTCGGCAATGGCATTGCGCAGGCGGGCGCTGCCGGGCGCGTCCCACGGGGCGACACTGTGCGTGCGCTGACGGGCCAGGCGCCGCTCGTGGGTGAACAGGGTGCGCTCCAGCATCGGCTGTACCGGCAGGGGTGCCTGCCGGGGCATGGCCGCAGCATCCCCCTTGGCAGCGCCCTGTACGTAATAGCCCGACCTGGGCAGGCACTGCACGCGGCCCTCTTCTTCCAGCAGGCTGTAGGCACTCTGCACGGTGGCCAATGACACCCGCAACCGCCGGGCCAACACGCGCAACGACGGCAATCGGCACGGGCCACTGTGTGGCACCTGGTCGATCAGGGCTTCCAGGTAGCGATAGACCTTGCGATAGGCGAACTCGCCGGAGCCCGATTGCTCCATCAAGGCGGCCCCGCATGACCACGCCGCCGCCCCGCTGCCCGCCGTGGCAGCAACCTCAGCTGTACATCGCGACGGGCCAGGTGGCTCATGAGGCGCCAGGAGGCCAGCGGCAGGCCTCCGCCATAGATCAACCGGAGTTGCCCCAGCGGCAGGCCGCTGGTGTTCACCAGCCAGTTTTTCACCGCATCAGGGCAGGGTTTACCCTGCAAGGCCCGATGCAGGTATGGCAGCGCCACCAGCATGTCGGCATGCCAGCATTGCAGAAAACGCTCCAGGTTCTTCCCCTGCCTGGCAAACGGGCTGAACAGCAGGCACACCTGTTGGATCTGGTTGATGCCATATGCCTTGCCGAACTGCAGCTGAAGCGTGTCGCGCCGCTTGTTGGCGCCCGGCTGGCCAGCCAGCCGCAATGCCGGGCGACTGGCCTGCGGCTCGAGACTGCGTGCATGCAGCTCCCGCAGCTGCACCGGGGCCAACGGCTCGACGAACGCGGTCAATGGCCAGGCGTCCTGGCTCCCCTCGAAGCGACAACCGAGCATGAGGTCCAGCTGCTGCTCTTCGAGCAATGGCGGCAGCAGGTCGTCAATGGCAATCAACCGCACCGACGTACTCTGCGGCACGCTCGCCGAGGTCGGCCCCGCCAAGGCACCCGATGGCAACCCGATACTGCCGTGCAGGCGGCTCAGCCCCTGTGCCAGCGTCGCCAGGCACTGGTGCACCACATGCGGACCACGCTCCCCTGCCAGGCGCAGGCTGCGCCGTGCCCAGGCCAGGTACCGGCGGCGCTGGCGCGCAGGGATGGCGGTGATAAATACATCCGCAGGTGAATGGGCCTGCAGCGCAAAGCCGACGGCCGCCGCCAGTTCCAGGTGCAGACGACACCCCAGCAGCGCTTCGGGCCTGGCGTCGACCAGGTGACCGAACATCAGCATGGCGTCCCTCGCCAACAGCCAGTTGTCGGGCGCGGCAGGGGCATGCCGGCTGAACGGCACCACTTCACGCCCCTTGATCATCTGCAGTTGCACCCGCGGGTCATCCGGCAAGAACAGCGCATTGAAGCTGCGCTCATGGCATTCGAGCGTGGCACTGTCAGCCACGGGCAGGCTCACCACCAGCACCCGCAGCTGGAAGGTTACCGGCGCACGCAGGGCGATACTCAGTTGTGCGGCACGCAGCATGGCCAGCAGCCGGGCGCTGCGGCGATCGTTGCCTTGCAGCACCAGCAAGCGGCAGGTACCGATGTATTCGGGCCCGCCTGCAGCAACCAGCAGCCGTTGTATCAGCAATTGCAAGGAAGCACGCTGCGCTTGTGACATATGACTGAGCAAGCGCTCGAGTACTTGCTGGTAGATATAGTGCATTGCCTGGTCGTGAATAGCAGTCACGAGATCACCTCATCAACTTCATGCAGCCAGCGCACGCTGATCAGAGGACCTGAACATCAACATGCCCTGAACTTTTCCAGAAGAAATTTCCTACAACTAATTGGAAGTAATGACGTAACCATCACTGTCGCCATGACATCGAGAAAAACGCATCGTCGCGACGCCCCGCCGCTGCCATACACCGCCCTGGCCTGGGCATAGCCATGCTCATTCCACGCTCCTTGCGCAAACTATCATTGAGCCATTATCAAGGGATGCAAAGCGAATAGAAGATACAGATCAGGGTAAAAAAACCATTCAGCGGAAGTGAGAAAACACATTGACTGCCAGACGGGAACAGTACAAGACAAAAAACTTGGCGGGATATTTCGGCAAGCCACGGAGCAATCAGTTCAAATATAGTCCGCGTCGTATTTAATTGTAGGAAAGTTCTTTTTTTAACGTAAAACCAGTCTCTATTAGGCACAAAAAACCCGGGACTCTGCCCGGGTTTCCTGATAGATGCAGACCGCTGTCAGTGTTGCGCCATGTCCAGCACCACACGCCCGCCGCACGGGCATTGGTCCATGTAGCGATGCGCCTCGACCACCTGTTCGAACGGGTACACCTTGATGATCTGCGGTGTCAGCAACTGGTCGGCAGTGAACTGGTTGATATCACGCAGGGCGCGCTGCAGCGCCACCTGATCCTGGCTGATGCCCAGCTCAGGCTTGCCGGTGAAGTTGCCGATGCAATGCACATGGAACTGGATGTTCTTCTGGAACGCAGCGCAGGCCGGGAACGGCGTCTGGTTGCCGCCTTGCAGGCCATACAGCACCAGGCTGCCACGTGGAGCCAGGACATCGCCCAGCAGCGACATCTGCGGCCCGCCCATGCCATCCAGGACCATGTCCACGCCACGACCATCGGTGTACTTGCCAACCTGCAGCAACAGGTCCTGCTCTTCGGTGACAATCACCTTGTCGGCGCCCAGGCCCAGCAGGTACTCACGCTGATCCGCCTCTTTTGTGGCGGCAAACACCTTCAGCCCCAGGGCCTTGCCCAGTTGCACGAAGGCAGGGCCCGCGCAGTGGCTGGCATCGGTAACCAGTGCGGTCTGCCCGGCCTTGGCCCGGGCCAGGTCGACGTAGGCGAAATAGGCGATCAGCAGCGGCGTGTAGTGCACGCTGGCCTCGATCGGGGTGAGCACATCCGGATAACGGGTAATGGCCGTACGCGGCAGCACGATGACATCGCCATACACCGGGTGGTCGTTGGCACTGGTGGCCGGGAAGCTGGCAACCCGGTCGCCTACCGCAATATCCTCGACCCCTTCGCCGACCGCGGTCACCACCCCGGCCATCTCGTGGCCGATCCCCGCCGGCAGGCGTGCCTGGGACGGTGCCAGGTTCTGGCGCCAGAGCACGTCATACCAGCTGACGCCAACCGCCTCGACGCGGATCTGTACCTCGTCGGCAGCAGGTGACGATTCGGCCTGCTCCTCGCAACGGAGCACATCGGCAGCGCCGAACTTGTGGAAACGGATCATGCGGGACATCGCATACCTCGCCTTTGTGAATCTCTAATTACCACGGACTTTATCCGGGCTTTGCCGGTTAGACCATCAGTGGTCATTAATAGTCGACATGCTTGTCATCGATTGGGCACCTGACTTTCCCTGCGATTGGTCCCCCTAAACCCGTGCAGGGTACCAGCCTTTGGCCTTAAGATTCACCTCTGCCCCACTTTAGGCGAAGCGCACCGATGAATCGAAACGACCTGCGTCGCGTAGACCTCAACCTGCTGATCGTGTTCGAAACGCTGATGCACGAACGCAGCGTGACCCGTGCCGCGGAAAAACTGTTCCTCGGCCAGCCCGCCATCAGCGCGGCCCTGTCGCGCCTGCGCAACCTGTTCGACGACCCGCTGTTCGTACGCACCGGCCGCAGCATGGAGCCCTCGGCCCGGGCCCACGAAATCTTCGCCCTGCTGTCCCCGGCGCTGGACTCGATTTCCACCGCCGTCAGCCGCGCTGCCGAATTCGACCCGGCCACCAGCAATGCGGTGTTCCGCATCGGCCTGTCGGACGACGCCGAATTCGCCCTGCTGCCGCAGTTGCTCAAGCGTATCCGCGCCGAAGCGCCGGGTATCGTGCTGGTGGTGCGCCGGGTCAATTACCTGCTGATGCCGACGCTGCTGGCCTCGGGCGAGATCTCGGTGGGGGTCAGCTACACCAGCGAACTGCCAGCCAACGCCAAGCGCAAGGTGCTGCGCCGCAGCATGCCGAAACTGCTGCGCGCCGACAGCGTGCCCGGCGCCATCACCCTGGACGACTTCTGCGCGCGGCCGCATGCGCTGGTGTCGTTTGCCGGGGACCTGTCGGGGTTCATCGACGAGGCGCTGGACGAGATTGGCCGCAAGCGCCACGTGGTGCTGGCGGTGCCGCAGTTCAACGGGCTGGGGAGCTTGCTCGCGGGCACCGATATTGTCGCTACGGTGCCGGACTACACAGCGGATGCGTTGACCGCGGCGGGTGGGTTGCGGGCCGAGGATCTGCCGCTGGATGTGCGTAGTTTCGAGCTGCACATGGCCTGGCGCGGGGCGCAGGACAATGACCCGGCAGAGCGGTGGTTGCGGTCGCGGATACAGATGTTCTTCGGGGATCCCGATAGTCTCTGACCGAGTTCCACTAAGCGCCACAAATCCTTTAAATACATGGAGTTAGAAAGATTATTCGTCCATGGCCATCCGTCAGAATCCACTCAATTCCAGCTTGACTGGGGGTATCTTGGGGGGACATCAAGCCAAAATTAAAAAAGATACCCCCACACCATGTCCCCCGAAAAACCGCCTCCTTTCCGCCCAAAGCTGAGCGATGCTTTCATCCGTTCGCTGACCACTTCAGGCAAGTACGCTGATGGCGACGTACCGGGTCTGTATCTACAGGTGCGTGCCTCGCTCAAGCCCGGCAAATCACCCTCCCGGCACTGGCGACTGAAGTACCGTCTTCGTGGCAAGGAAAACGTGTTCGTGATCGGCAGGTATCCGGATGTGGGCTTGAAGGAAGCCCGTGAGCTCGCCCGGGCAGCGCGCAATAGCGTGGCCAATCACATCGACCCACTCAAAGCAAAAAAAGCCAAGATCGAGGCGCAATGGCTCAACGAGGCGCGCACATTCGCCTACGTCGCCGAAGAGTGGATGAATTTCAAATCTCCGGATTTGGTCAGCAAATCCATTGCAGGGTTTCGCGGTGCACTGCGAAATCACATCTTGCCGGCCATCGGCGAAAAGCCTGTCACCGAGATCAGACTCGAACACATCACTTCGATCATCAGTACGCTGCGCCGTGCTCGGACGATGGCCATGGCCAAGCGCGTTCGCACCATCATTCGCGCCGTGCTCGGCTTCGCTGAAGGCAGGGGCTGGGTGGAGCGTAACGTGGCTCTGAGCAACACCGAGGAGCTCAAAATCCGCCACGTGGTCACCAGCAATCCAGCGATCGAACGACCGGCCGACTTGGGTCAGTTCCTGTTGCGCCTGGATGAGCTCGACGCGAGCAGCGTGACCACCGCAATGCGCCTGCTGGTGATGCTGCCAGTGCGCCCGGGCGAACTGGTGAAAATGCGCTGGGAGGATGTTGATCTGATCAGCGCCGACTGGCGTTACGTGGTCAGTAAAACTCGCCACCTGGACAAGAGCAAACACATCGTACCGCTGCCTGAGCAGGCACTCGTGCTTCTACGTGAACTGTACAAACGCCGGGTGGTGGATGAAGCCGGCAACGGTTGGGTGTTCGTCTCGCCGATCTATCCTGGCCGCCCCATCGACGCCACCTCTCTGGCCAAGTCCTACCAGCGAATCTGGCCGGAATACGCCATTACTGCCCATGGCTTTCGCGCCACCTACCGCACCATTGCCCACGAGCATTTAGGTATCGATCCGATTGTATTGGAGTTGTCGTTATCGCATCGCATGCCAGGCGCACTGGGTGCCGTGTATGCCCGCGCGCAATTGCTGCCGCAGGGCCGAGAGGCAGCACAGCAGTGGGCCGACTACCTCGACCGGCTTCGCAACAACGCCAAACATGCGTCTGAATAGTTACCAAGAAAGCACACATCATAGTTGCACTCCCCCACCTTCACGATCACAACAACTGCCTTATCAGGATGAGCAAACTGAATCTCGTGAGTATGGCGGAGTATTCGGGATTCGAACTTAGATACCCCAGCCAAAGCCCTGACAACAAAGCCATATAAATCAATAATATATAAACTCCAGTTCGAATGTAGCGTAGGAATTCGAACTTTCTCAAATACACGCATGATCTGCCCTAGGTGCGTGTCCGCTATCGACCCAGAGCGGACACTGATCCAAAGCTCTGTTGTAAGTACCGGCCTCATCGCCGGCAAGCCAGCTCCCACAGGAATATCACCAGCTTTCAGGCATGTGCTGTACGCTTGCCGGCGATGGGCCGCGAAGCGGCCCCGGTTACAGGTGTCCGCAATGGGTCGAAAGCGGTCATTAGCGACGGGTTGCATTCTAGCCATTGCAGCCAGCCGAAGCGGCTATGTAATTAGCGGCGATTCACTTCATGTAAAAAAGCCCAATGGCTAGAACATTTGGGCTTGTAGCGTACGAGGCCTGCGGAAAACCACCTTCCTGAACAGCTACATCCCGCGTCAAAGGAATCTCCTCGGCCTGCCGACTTCTCACGATAACCCGTTCCTTTCTCTCCAGCCTCCGACACTTTGAGCTCCTTTCCTTGATCAAGTAAAAGGCTTGGGCTAGCACTGTCTAGTTCGGACTTGTCTCTCCTCTTCTGAGTTCCGCCGTGACGCTGAGCAGAGACTACCGCAAGCTCTCGTAGGCACTCTCTGCACCAATAGGACTTTATGATCCCACTGCGCCGGAAATGGAAGCCACAGTTACGGACCGCTAACGCTGAGCGGTCCTAGAACGAGAGAGTAAGCCGCTTTCACGCCAGCTATTCCCGCGGGCGCTGCACACTGAGTTTGCAGTACCCATGCCCTACCGACGCCCGTACGGCTCCACAGTTCTGTCAGTGCCACCACCACAGCGCACGAGGAGAACAATCGCCTGAACACCATGAACATCAACTCACTCTCGTACTCCACGCATTCTCAGCGAGCGCCTGCGCAATACTTCAATTGCCACCAGCATAATGATGGAGCCGAGGATCAGCAGAGTCGCAGCAGCAAGAATCGTTGGACTTATCTGCTCACGCATGCCAGACCACATCTGCCGTGGAACTGTGCGTTGCTCTACTCCGCCGAGAAACTGAACGATAACGGCCTCATCAAAAGAGGTGACCATGGCAAACAGCGCGCCCGAAATTATCCCTGGGCGAATGATCGGAAAACTCACTCGCATGAACGTATAAGGGGCAGACGCACCAAGGCTTGACGCAGCACGTGTCAAGGAATGATCAAATCCGGTCAGGGTCGCAGTGACCGTAATGATGACGAAGGGCGTGCCTAATACTGCGTGGGCGATGATGACCCCAAGATGACTCTGGGCAATACCTAATTTGCTATAGAAGAAATACATACCGGCCGATGAAATGATCACGGGGACAATCATTGGCGATATTAGTGTGCCCATGAGTAAGCCCTTGAAAGGCAGGTTTGCACGGCTCAACCCTAATGCAGCTACCGTCCCCAAAACGGTCGCTATAACCGTGGAGCTGAACGCAATCAACAAACTATTACGAAAAGACAGCGTCCACATAGGGTCATTGAATAGTTCCTGATACCAACGGGTAGAAAAAGCGGCAGGGTCAAGCTGCAACATGCCACTGGTAAAGCTGAAGTATGGCTCCGCGTTGAATGAGAGCGGTATGATTACTAGTACTGGTAACACCAGATACAAGAGCACCACAACACCGACGGTACGCATGCTGTAGTACCAGCTTTTTCCCAGTAAACCCGTGTAAGTTGGAAGACTCATATCGTTCACCCCAGCTTCATATTGCTGATGCCGACCACTCGGTCGTATAGCCAGTACAAGAACAGCACCACCACCAACAGGATGCTGCCAATAGCCGCCGCCAGCCCCCAATTGAGGGAAGTTTGCATGTGATAGGCAATAAAGTTGCTGATCACCTGGCCGGTTCGCCCCCCTACCAGTGCGGGCGTGATGTAATAACCAATGGCGAGGATAAACACCAAAATCCCTCCCGCGCTAAGGCCAGGCAACGAAAGCGGGAAATAAATTTTCAGGAAGGTGCGAAGCGGGCTTGCTCCCATTGAATGGGCTGCTCGAATATATGTGGTGTCGATGCTCCGCATGACGCTGTACATTGGCAGGACCATAAACGGAAGTAGGATGTGCGTCATGGCAATCACCGTGCCCCACATATTGAACATGACGTCCAGTGGCTGGACAATAAGGCCCAACTTTATCAATGCACTGTTGAGCACTCCATTAGACTGTAGAATCACCATCCAGGACGTAGTCCGCACTAACAACGATGTCCAGAAAGGCAACAATACAAGAATCATGAGCACGTTGCTCACTTTGGCTGGCAGTGTGGCCAACATGTACGCCAAGGGGTACCCCAGCACCATGCACAGCAAGGTTATTCCAAACGTCATCGTGAACGTCTTGATCAGTACATCCACATAGATCCGACGACTTTCGGATTGACGGACAATTTTACCGTGCTCATCGTACTGCAGATCCAGTGCCGCCAGATAATGTATATCTGAATAGGCCGGCGCCATGCTTTTGAGTTGTGCCCAGGTTTCCAATTTCGCCCAGCGGCCATCAATACTAATAAAGGCATCCTTGTATCGCCCCGCTACCGGCTGCGATTTGCTCAGTACCCTAGCGGTCTTGCTGAACAGGCTTTTCAAGCCACTTTGAACCCGGTTGAGGTCCGAGCCGACTCGGTCCAGCTCCTGCTGAGCAGCCAGACTTAGCATCTCGGTGCCGAGCGCCGCAAAAACCTGTTCATCTGGCAGGCCTTGATTGTCCCAGGCTTTTAGATAGGCGGCCGTTTGCGGCATGTAAGAGGATAAAGCCGGGTTCTGCACACTGCGCACGAGGATATCCCCAATGGGCAACAGGAAGAACACAAGGATAAAAGCCAATAATGGCATGACGAGTAGCAGTGAACGCATTTTGTTACTGCGTTCAGCCCTCTGCAGGCGAACCTTCAGGTTCGCCTGCTCGCCAGGGCCGCTGCTTTCTTCAATTGGCGGAGTGACGGTATATAAGCTGCTCATGGAAAGCTCCGGAATTTGCACAAGGGCGTACTTGACCGTCAGGCATCCAAGGCTCTGCAGTCTTGGTGAGACCAGCCGACGTGTATGTGCTCGCTCAACCTAGGGCACCCGCTCCCCGCGGCATTGGCAACTTTCACGATGAACTCCTGCTGCCCAGCCAACTCCAGGCGCGCCCGCAGGTGGTCGCCGTGGTAAACCACTTCGAGAACGCGCGCAGGTAAGCGGTTCTCGCACTCCCATTGCGCCGGGTTGATCAACACCCGCTCTGGACGAATCGAGAGTGTTGCAGCTGAGTCTACGCCCGCGACATTGACGGCCAGCGCCTTTACCGTTTCCCCCCCGACGCGAACGCTGCAAGTGGCATCTTGAATAGCAACAACCTGCCCCTGCAGACGATTGTTTTCACCAATGAAACTCGCCACAAATGCGGTCTCTGGCTTTTCGTAAAGATCCGCAGGGGACGCGAGTTGCTGCACGATCCCATCATTGAACACAGCGATGCGGTCAGACATGGTGAGCGCCTCACTTTGGTCATGTGTTACATAGACGACCGTAATACCCAATTGCCGAGAGAGACGTTTTATTTCGTACTGCATCTGCTCTCGCAACTGTTTATCCAGTGCACCGAGGGGCTCATCCATCAGTACCAGACGCGGCTCAAAGATCAGTGCCCTAGCCAAGGCGACGCGTTGTTTCTGGCCACCGGACAATTGTGCCGGCATGCGGTTACCCAGTTTACTCAGTGCCACCATATCGAGCGCCTTGTTGACGCGCTCGTTGACTTCGCTTTTCGAAAGTTTGCGGACTTTCAGAGGAAACGCCAGATTCTCTGCGATGGTCAAATGTGGGAAGAGTGCATAGTTTTGAAACACCATGCCAATACCGCGTTTTTGGGGAGAAATATCGTTGACCGGCTTGCTGTCGATGAGTATCTGGCCATTCGTCACGGTCTCGAAACCGGCTAGCATCATCAGGCAGGTGGTCTTTCCAGAACCAGAAGGACCGAGCATTGTGACAAACTCACCTGCTTCGATCTCCAAATTGAAGTTCTTGACGACCAGTGATTCGCCGTCATAACTCTTCTGAACATTGCGAAAACTAACAAACGATTGAGAATCCATCAGAGCACCTATTATTGTTTTCGTGCGCGCACATTTCTGGAGAACCGGCATCAGCCGTCTTGATTACTTCACTAACCAGACATTGAATCTTTCGTTAAGCTCGTCAGCGTGGTCACCCCACCATTGCGAGTCGACTTGCAACGCAGTGGCAAAGTTTTCTGGGTTGGTCGGAAGGTCGGCCTGGACGTCAGCGCTGACCATCTTCTGCGCTGAGTAACGGGTAGGTCCATAGGGAATGTAATTCGACTGATCGGCTAACACCGAACTTTGCGTCGCGAACTTCAAAAAGTCCAACGCTTGTGCTTTGTTCTGGTTGCCCGCCGGCAGGACCCAGGCTTCCATGTCGTAGACCTGACCGTCCCAAACAATCTTGAACGGTTGATGCTCTTTACGAGCGGCAATAACTATTCGACCGCTATATGCAGACGTCATGCTGACTTGACCATCGGCAAGCAGTTGTGGGGGTTGCGCACCAGCTTCCCACCAAATGACTTGATCCTTGATGGTGTCGAGTTTGCGGAACGCCCGCTCCAAGCCCTCTTCTGTCTCAAGCATGGGATAGACCTGGTCGCGAGGCACACCATCGGCCATCAGCGCCCACTCCAAGTTCACCTGGGGAGCCTTGCGCAAGGAGCGCTTGCCGGGAAAACGCTTTAGATCGAAGAAATCCTTCAAGCTGGCTGGCTGTGCGCCGGAAAAGGCTTGGGTGTTGTAAGCGACCACGGTTGACCAGACATAGCTGGCCACCCCACATTCGCTCAATGCCCCCGGAATGAAGTCTTTTTCGGCCGGGGTTCCGTCCGGCGCCGGACTGAGGGTCTTGGGATCGATTTTTTCGAGCAATCCGGTACTGCAGGCGCGGTATACATTGAGCAACTCGGCGTCGACTACATCCCAGCTGACCTTTTTGCCATCGACCTGTGTCTTGATGGGCGCGATACCGCCAGAGTAATCCTCTGAGGTCACCTTGATGCCTGTGGCCTTGGTGTAGGGGATGTGGGCCGATTTGACTTGTGCCTCCGCCAGACTACCGCCGTAGGAGACCACGGTGATTTTCTGCTCAGCCCAAGCTTGCGTGCACACGGCACCTACCAGCAACAGCGCTGCTGTTTTTTTCATGACAGTGACCCCTATTATTCTATGTGATGGAGTTTTGCTTGCGACGAAACTTGCACTTCCGCCCACTTACTTTCCAAAAAAAAACCTACCTTCGAAAGCAATAAAAAAAGGGGGAAAGCCCCTAAAATTTTTATGCCAGCTCGCAAAAAAAGCGGGCCATGCAGCGTTATGCACGTCCCGCCAGAGGGAACCTAGATAATGTCAAGCAACCTCAGATTTCTTATCTTCAACCGCCAGAGCTTGGTGAGGATCCAGCACGGAGCGGTAGTCAGGATTCAGTTCAATGAGATGAGCCGGTACATCTCCGTAATCTTCACGCATCCACTTCAACAACCCGTACACTTTGATAATCAAAATCATGACAAATGGAATGGCCGCCAGGGTTACCACTGTTTTCAGTGCATGTAACGGGGCGTCGATATACAACATTGCCAACGGAATCGCAGCCAGCATAAGGCACCAAAACAGACGAAGGCCTGGAGAGGGGTCATCACCTTCATGCAAATTTCGTGTGCTGGTGGCCGCCACGGAAAACGCCACAGCATCCAGGTGTGACGCCAGGAAGACCATCATCAGAAAGAAGTAGATTGCGGCCAGGGCTTTGCCGAGGGGGAGACTTGCCAACAGCATGGAGACAACGGTCTCACCGCCCATGCTGTCAAGCAAAGCAGGCGAGTCGATGGCGCCTGTAATGAACTGGTGGATGGCAAAACTCTGCAAGCTGCCGAAGAACAACCAGCAGCCGCCACATCCTCCCAGCACCATTGCAAAAACCACTTCTTTTATTTTTCGCCCCTGTGATACTCGCGTCACGAACAGGGCGACGCCAGGTGTGTAAGTGATCCAGTACAACCAGTAAAAGACCGTCCATCCACGTGCGAAGTCTCCCGTCCCTGCCGGGTCAGTTGCCAAGCTCATGTGGATGAAGTTATGCAGCATCAGGCCCGCGCCATTGGCGATATTGTTGAGGGTGAACCCCGTGGGCCCCAACACCAGCACAACCACGGCAAAGGCCATTGTCAAACCACACGCGGCATGCGCCAGTCGCTGCATGCCACCGCCGATGCCCACCCAGGAACTTATCGAAAATACCAGGGTCACCATGATGACCAGCGAGGCCTTCAAGGCATATCCATCGGTGAAGCCAAACAACATCGATAAACCTTTGGCGACAGTGGACGAGGACAGCGTGATGGTCAGCACCAATCCACCAAATGTCGCCAGCAGGAAGATGATGTCCATGCTCCGCCCCAGGAGACTGGTGGCACGCAGCCCCGTGATGGCCTCTACCGCTGCTGAAAGGCTCAGCCCCGGATTTTTGCGGACATGGAAATGGTACGCCATCGCCAGGGACGCTATTCCGTAGATGGCCCAAGGGGTGATGCCCCAATGAAAGAATGAGTACGCGATGCTGTACTCCAGTGCATCTTTACTGCGCGGCGCAATATCCAATCCTGGACTGACGTAATAATACGCCCATTCCATGAATGCCCAGTACATGGTTGCCGACCCCAGGCCGGCACAAATGAACATGAACACCCAACTGACGTTTCCATACTTGGGTTTGCCTTCCCCCAAGCGGATGTTTCCGTATTTGCTGCAGGCCAGCCAAAAAATCATGCCCACACAAAAGAACCCGACAATTTGTACGGTCGAGCCAAAAAGCCGAGTGGTGCTGTCGAATGCAAGAGTGGACAGCTCCATGGATTGCTGAGGGAACATCATCAGCCCCCCGACACTGAAGCCGATAACCAACATACTGAACAAAACTAACGGCAGGTCAATTTTAGTGGCAGTGTCCGGGCGCTTCGCGTTTGAATCGTACATTACAACCGTTCCATTGTTATTGTTCGGTCAACGGTAATCTGGCAAATCAACACACTTGGAACGGGTGAGCCATACTCACCCGCTCAACAGCAAAACGTTACTTCATGGTCGGCATGGAGAACTCTACGCCCTCCCGAACGCCTGACGACGGCCAACGCTGGGTGACTGTCTTGCGGCGGGTGTAGAAACGGACGCCATCGGGCCCGTAGGCATGCAAATCACCGAACAGCGAGCGCTTCCAACCGCCGAAGCTGTGGTACGCGACGGGCACTGGCAGCGGCACGTTGATGCCAACCATGCCCACCTTGATATTGTCGGAGAAGTAGCGAGCAGCCTCGCCGTCTCGGGTGAAGATGCACGTACCATTGCCGTACTCGTGCTTGTCGATAAGCGCCATTGCTTCCTGCATGCTGTTGACTCGCACGACCTGCAGCACCGGTCCAAAGATCTCTTCCTTGTAGCTCTGCATGTCTGGGGTAACGCGATCGATCAGCGTACCACCGACGAAGAATCCTTCCTCGTAGCCAGCAACGTTTGGCTCACGCCCATCGACAACCACGGTTGCACCCTGCTGTTCAGCACTGTTGATGTAGCCAACCACTTTTTGCTGATGCTGCCTGGTGATCACTGGGCCGAAGTCGTTCTTGCTATCGGTGTAAGCGCCCACCTTCAAGTTTTTCATGGCTTCTTTCATTTTGCCGATCAAGGCATCGGCTGCCGCATCACCCACCGCAACGGCAACTGAGAGCGCCATACAACGCTCACCGGACGAGCCGAATGCAGCGCCCAGCAACTGGTTGACCGCATTGTCGATATCGGCGTCTGGCATGACGATGGCGTGGTTTTTGGCCCCACCCAGTGCCTGGCAGCGTTTGCCGTGAGCGGTGGCGGTGGCGTAGATATACTCGGCGACCGGCGTCGAACCCACGAAGCTGACCGCCTGAATGCGCGTGTCGCGCAGCAGGATGTCGACCGCTTCCTTGTCCCCGTTCACTACGTTAAGCACGCCCTTGGGCAGACCGGCTTCCTGCAGCAGTTGGGCGATGAACAGCGTGGAGCTGGGGTCGCGCTCGGAAGGCTTTAGAATGAAGCAGTTCCCTGCGGCGATGGCCACTGGAATCATCCACAGTGGAACCATCACGGGGAAGTTGAACGGCGTGATCCCTGCCACCACACCCAGCGGCTGGAACTCGCTCCAGGCATCGATGTTCGGGCCGACGTTCTTACTGTGTTCGCCTTTAAGCAGCTCGGCGATCCCACAGGCGTATTCGACGTTCTCAATGCCGCGCTGCAGTTCGCCTGCAGCATCATGGGAAATTTTCCCATGCTCCTCACCAATCAGTTTGCAGATCGCATCAGCGTTCTGCTCCAAGAGCTCTTTGAAGCGGAACATGATGCGAGCCCGCTTGATAGGTGGCGTATCGCGCCAAGCCGGGAAAGCAGCTTCAGCAGTGGCAATGGCATGCTCAACGGTTTGGCTCGATGCCAACGCAACTTGGCGAGCCACCTGGCCGGTGGCGGGATTGAAGACATCCTGGGTGCGCTTGGACTCGAGGACGACTTCGCCGTTAATCAGATGACCGACAGTATTCATGTAAAACTCCACTTTTTTGTTATTCAACTATGGCGATGGTGTTCGATTACCAAAGGCTGCGATAAAGCTGAACCATCTCGGCCTCTGTAGGCACGCGTGGGTTATTGCCAGGAGAGCCGGAAGCCAGCGCCTGAGCAGCCATGGTTGGCATCAGCTCGAAGAATTTCTCGCGATCGATTCCGAACTCTGCCGGGGTAGGAACATTCAGCTCATCGTTGATCGCGACCAACTCTTCCAGCAGTTTTTCCACTGCGGATTGGTCCGTGTCGCTTTGCGTGGCAACGCCCATGGCGCGCGCGCAATCGGCGTACCGGTCCTGTGCAGCGGGAATGGAAAAGGCCGTCACTTCAGGCAGCAGCATGGCGTTCGACAGGCCATGAGGAACATGAAACGCAGCACCGATTGGGCGGCTCATGCCATGCACCAGGGCAACAGAGGCCGCCGAGAAAGCCAGGCCCGCAAGGGTAGACCCCAGCATCACAGCCTCCCGTGCGGCGCGGTCTGCCCCGTCGTGGTAGACCTTGCGCAGGTTTGGCCCGATCAGGCGCATGGCTGCCAGTGCCTGGGCATCACTGAACAGATTCGCTTTTTTGCTGACATAAGCCTCGATGGCATGAGTCAACGCATCGATACCGGTGTCGGCCGTTACGCGAGGCGGCAACGAGAGCGTCAGCTCATAGTCGACCAGTGCAGCGACAGGCATGAAGCCTGCGCCGACGCACAGCATTTTTTCGTCAGTCGACTCATCGGTGATGATGGTGAAACGGGTGACTTCGGAGCCAGTGCCGGCAGTCGTTGGAATGGCAATGATCGGCAAGCCCATTTCGGTGACATTGCGCGGGAACTTGTAATCGCGCATGACTCCGCCGAACTTGGCCAGGATGCCAATCGCTTTGGCGCTGTCGATCGGGCTTCCGCCACCCAGTGCGATGATGCTGTCATAGCCCCCTTCCCTGGCGGTCGCGACGCCGGCTTGAATCGAAGCGACGGTAGGCTCGGGGACGGTGTCGGAGAACACGTCGACGTCTATTGCGTGCTCTGCCAGAACTGCGCTGATACGACCGGCATAACCTAACTCAACCATCATTCGGTCAGTGATGATGAGTGGCTTGTGGCAGCCGAGGCTCGCCAGTACCTGATGGATTTGCTGGCTGGCACCGGCACCGGTTTGCAGGATACGCGGGAGGATGCTGTTATAAGTCATGGCTCTATCTCTTTTTCTGGGCATGAGCGCGCCCGCGAGCAGCCTTAGGCTCGTGTTCGCTTGATCGGTAAATCGGCAAGCATGGGGGGCGTATCAAAGGCCCGCCCCTTGACCTGCCTTCAGAATTCAGCTCGGCAGATATTCCTCACTCCAGGATTCGCCGATTGCGCCGGCATCCAGGAGCGACTGAATCTGCGCATCGGTATAGCCGTAGCGAGCCAACACCTTGCGGGTGGAAGCGCCAAACTTCTCAGCGGGTGGCAGCGCTCGAATACGCGCTACCCGTGGGCGAATGGCGTAGGGATCCAGCTGCGTAATCCGATGACCGCTCGGATGGTCGCTGTAGATGCTGAAGGAATAGCTGCCATTCTCTGTACCTGGCAGGCCATCAGCGGTTCGGCTGTACTGGCTGCGCAGTTGGTCGATGTTGTCCGGCACCGCAGCAGCGATGTTGGCGGCCTGCAGACGCTCTTGCAGGAAAGCGCTGCTCATGCGGCCAATGACATTTTGCAGATAGGCAGCGCGATCATGCGCAGACGCCAGGCCAGAGAACTCTTTGATGGCTGCGAATTTGTCCAGTTCTGCCTCGCAGGCATCCAGGTAGATCCAGCCATCCGCCGACTTGTAAAACCGGGAAAGGTCACTGTAGCCAACCACGTCACGCCCGGACGGCTCATTGAATGGCGCTCGACCTGAGTAGTCGTAGCAGAACGGGATCTGTACCAGATTACCCAGTGATGCCAGCGAGGTGCGTGCCCGGTAAGCTTCGCCGGAATGATGCTTGCGATACAGGGCTGTTGCCACGCCCAACGCGGCAGCAAACCCGCACATCACATCGATCGTGCCGACGTGAGCATGTTCTTCCGGCGTTTCCATGCCGCCACCAAAGCGAAGCATGATCCCGGTGGTGGCCTGGATGAGATCGTCATACCCCAGATAATCTGTACGAGGACCGCGACGTGGGCCTCCGAAGCAGTCCAGCTGGCAGAAGATAACGCCAGGGTTCACCGCCTGCAGACTTGCTTCATCGAGACCGAGCGGTGCCAGTTGGCGATCAGGCGCGTTCATGACGATCACGTCAACCTCCCTCACGAGACGATTGAAAACGTCCCGGCCTTCGGACTTGTTCAGATCGACCAGAATACTTTCCTTGCCACGTGCCGAAGACATGCCGAATACCACGGTATTCCACGGATCATAATTGGGCACAACAGGGTCGAGTTTGATGACGTCTGCCCCGAAGCGGCCCAGGAACGATGTCGAGTGTGGCCCTGCGATCACGTTCGTCAGGTCGAGAATCTTGACACCTTCCAGCCAACCGGCAGGTTTGTCGCGCTTAGCAGCCGGCAAGGAACGTGCAGCGCGTTCAGACAGAGTTGCCAGCGCTTGCTCGAAGCTAACATCGCGACGCGAAAGAGGCTTGAGCATGGGCTCCGAACACCCCTCCAACCAGGCAATTGGGCCTGGCTGTTTCATGACGCCGAACTCGCGATCATTGACCTCGACGATCAAACCAGCAGTATTCGAGTGCTCGTCATGGAGCCACTCTTGGGTAGATCGGTGTGGCGCGCCGGGGACCCCCCCCTCCCCGAAGATGACTTCCCACTCGGCAGCAGTTTTCGTCAGGAACACTTCTTTCATCCGGGCCGAGATACGTGCAGCCCAATCGGCAGGCAACGGATAAACGCCCAAGGATGCATTGCCGTCCCATTGATCAATCGGCAGGTAGGGGTCATCAACCTTCGGCAAGCCGGCGGCAACCATTTCTTCGTAGATACCCATTGCCTGCAGGCAGCGCTTGGCATGTGCGCGATGCGATGGGCAAACTGCATAAAACTTACGGCCATCGGCACATTCATAAGTGCGGTAGAACGGGTCGAGGAACTCCTGCAGATCTTGATAGCTCAGATTCATCGGCAGGTTCTCTGACCGACGACGCTCGCTCTCCTTCTCACGCAGGGTCTTGTAGCGCAGCGGGTACCCATCGATCTTGATCGAGTTGTACGACAGGCCTTCCATCACCGCTGATGCCAGGGGCACTTCGATCTGATCGCCAACGCCATTCTTTTCACGCGCCTGCAGAGCAAGCACGACAGAAGAAACAGCCAGCATGGTGCCGTACGCTGACGCCAGAGGAAGTGGCGAAAAACTAGGATTGATGCCCATCAGCACGCGGTTTTGACCCATATCGGTGAATACACCGGAGGCCGAAGCGATCACCGACTCGGTAGCACGCCATTGCGCACGCAGTTCGTCATCGCTGGCAAACCCTGGAATCGACAACGTGATCAACTCAGGGCGAGCACGTCGCAGCTCTGCGAAATCAAGACCCAACCTGGACATGACTCCGGGTCGGAAATTTTCGATCACGATATCGGCACGGGAGATGAGTTCGCGAGCTTGCTGCAGCCCATCTGGGGCCTTCAGATCGAGGCGCATGCACAGCTTGTTGCGATTGAGCGTGGCATTTGCCGGGCTGTCCCAGAGCGGCCCATCCAGCGGGTCGATGTGAACGACTGTCGCCCCAAGATCAGCGAGGATCATCGCTACTGCAGGGCCTGCGATGTACTGTCCAAAATCGATGACATTGACGCCTTGCAAAGGCAATTGATTGGTTTGCTGCATGAGGATAACCCTAGGTAGCTCGGGCCGACGAGTTTCGCCGGCGCGGTTATGTTGTTATTGAGGCCTCGTATTAACCGGTCACCTGGACGACTGCACCATCCAAGGGCTTGCGATGTGTTGCTACTTTCAGAAATTCGAAGGCAACGCGAAAGCAATAAAAAATGGCCCTAAGGGGCCATTTTTTTTATTGCTATGGTGCTTTGCTTATTGCTGGGGGGGTGTTCACCCTCTTCCACGCAGGACTCCACCTTGAAAGACTGTGCTTCTTCGCACAGCCACTGAGCAAAAGCCGCCGCATCGGGATTGACCATGCTGTGGGCCGAATAAACCAGGTAAAACGCTTCCTTGGTCGGCACATGACAGCCCAGGGGCGCGACGAGTCTGCCTTCGTCTAACAAGTGTTTGACCAGCGAGGAGCGCGCCAACGCGACGCCTTGACCCAGCTCAGCCATCGCCAATGCCGAAATTAGGGTGTCGAACTGCATTCCTTGAGATGAGTCAACGCACTCTGCGTTGTTCTTCTGAAGCCAATAGCCCCACCCTTCTTCGTAGCCCAGCACGTGCAGCAACGGGTGCTTCGCAAGATCCAGGGGGCGCTGCAACGGACATTCCCCGGTAATCAATGCCGGTGAACAAACGGGCACCAGAGTGTCCCACGTCAGCCGCTCGGCCTTCATGCCAGGCCAGCGCCCTTGCCCGTACCTTATTTCGAGATCGGCATCGAACTCTGTTTCATCTACCCAGATATTACTCGCGACTCGAATGTTCGCATCTGGATGCTTCACTCGAAACCGGGATAATCGGGGTGCTATCCAGTGCGTGAAGAATACCAAGCTGCTACGGATGCTGAGTGCGCTTCGATGACCTTGCCCGAAGATCTCATCGGTCGATGCGGCAAGGCGCTCAACCGACTCTCTCACTACTGGAAAGTAGGATTTACCCGCCTCGGTGAGCTCAAGCCCGCGTGGCAGACGCTTGAAAAGCGCTACCCCTAACTGGGACTCCAGGGCCTTTACCTGTTGACTGATTGCCGCTTGCGTAAGACTGAGCTCTTCAGCGGCATGCGTGAAATTAAGCAATCGAGCGGAAGCCTCGAATGCTCGAAGCCAGTTCAGGGGCGGCAAACGTTTTTTCATGACCCATCCAACGCTAGGCTTATCGGGAATCGAATCGCTCAATGGTTGACATTAGAGACGATCAGTCTAAATTACAACGTATGAATAGCTCCCAACCTACCACTCGAAGAGGCCGGCCGCCCAAAGTCGCGCGTGAGCATGGCGAAACGCTCGAACTCTTGCTGCGCTGTGGCATGGAAATCCTCACCGAACAGGGCTTTGCCGCCACCGGCATCGATACCGTGCTCAAACGTGTCCAGGTGCCCAAGGGCTCTTTCTATCACTACTTCGACAGCAAAGAAGCATTCGGCCAAGCGGTACTTCAGCGCTATGCCGACTATTTCGCTCGCAAGCTCGATCGCAGCTTTGGCGACCAGAGTGTGTTGCCGCTGCGAAGGCTGTCAAACTTCGTAGAAGAAGCGAAACGGGGGATGGCCAAGTACCAGTTTCGCAGAGGCTGCCTGGTCGGCAACCTTGGCCAAGAGGTAATGGTGCTACCCGACAGCTTCCGCGAACAGCTGGAACTGACACTTCATGACTGGGAGCAGCGTTTATCTGCATGCCTGGAGGAAGCGGTGAAGCTGGGCGAGGTGTCTTGCGAGCATGATTGCAAAACCCTCGCAGCCTACTTCTGGGTGGGTTGGGAGGGTGCCGTACTTCGTGCACGACTGACCCAACATGTCCGCCCCATGGACATTTTTTTCCAAGGTTTTCTGGCAGGAATCACGCGGTGATTCCTTTTGGACAATTTAAAGACAACCAGTCTAAATTAGGGCAAGCCATGTTCAACGCAATTCTGATCGAAAAGCTGGAAGATAAGCACTCAGCCCGACTCACCGAGCTGCAGAATGACCAACTACCCGCCGGGAACGTGACGGTGAAGGTGGCCTACAGCACCTTGAACTACAAAGATGCGCTCGCACTCACCGGCAAAGGGCCGGTTGTTCGCCAGTTCCCAATGGTCCCGGGGATCGACCTCGCGGGCACGGTCGAGGCGAGTGACGATCCGCGATACCAGCCTGGCGATCGCGTATTGCTCAATGGCTGGGGAGTGGGTGAAAGCCACTGGGGCGGGCTGGCACAAAAGGCGAGATTGAACGGCGACTGGTTGATCCCCCACCCTAGGCGCCTGAACGAGCGCCAAACCATGGCCATCGGCACTGCTGGATACACCGCCATGCTGTGCCTGATGGCCCTGGAACGCCACGGATTGAAACCCTCCCATGGGCCAGTGCTGGTCACAGGCGCAACAGGCGGCGTCGGTAGCTGTGCCATCAGCCTTCTGGCCGGTGCCGGGTATACCGTCACTGCAGCCACAGGAAAATCCAGCGAAGAGGCTTATCTGAAAAGCCTGGGGGCAACGACCATCATTGATCGGGCCGAGCTTTCAGCCCCGGGACGTCCGTTGGCAAAAGAAAAATGGGCGGCAGTTATCGACTCCGTCGGCAGCCATACGCTGGCCAATGCATGCGCGAACACAATGTCTGATGGTTTGGTAGCTGCTTGCGGATTGGCCCAAGGGATGGATTTTCCGGCAACCGTTGCGCCTTTTATTCTCCGCGGGGTAAGCCTGCTCGGCATCAACAGCGTTACACAGCCTTTTGAGCGGCGAGTCGAAGCTTGGGACAGGCTGTCGAACCAGTTGGACCTCGGCGCATTGTCGCTGATGACGAAAGACATCACCCTTGGGGGCGCGATTGCAGCAGCTGCTGACCTGATGGATGGAAAGATCCGTGGCCGGCTGATTGTCGACGTAAACGGCTAAGATGGTCGCCTGATACCTGGATAGCAGCCCTGATCCACTTTGATCCTGGGCTGCTTGGCAAACCTCTCTCAACCAGGTCATTGAAGTCCTGTAAACTCCCAGAATCGAAGAACGCCCATCAAGTACTAAACCAGGTAGCTGAGTGCACTCCTCCAAGGGCAGCTTTGGGTCGAAAACGGCCATTCAAGATTCACCTGTCCAAGCATCTAACCGTCAATCCATAGAGCTAAACGGATCTGAGCAACCCTACTCCCGGATTCTGATGTGGAATCAGCATGGGAATACAATCGACAGCTTGGTGGGGCAAAAAGTGGGGCAAAATTGCTGACCAGCTAAAATCGATCAGGCATAAGAAATCCAGCCTCCGTTAAGTGACTGGATTCTTTGGAGTTTTTTGGTCGGGACGGAGTGATTCGAACACTCGACCCCTTGCACCCCATGCAAGGGGCGGGTCCCAGAGAATAGAGTTCGACGCATTTTTCGATCAGCCGGTACAACGGGTCCGAAGGCTCCACACCAAAGCGCTGTCGAGCTACACGGCCGACAGTCCAGCCAGCTTCAGCTTGTTCAAAGCAGGCATGAGGCTTCCCCGGGCGACCAATTTGAATAGATACAGCGGCCCGCGAAGGACGGACGCAGCTTAATCCCACGAGGCCCTTGTCGCACTGCCCAGGCAACCAATCATCCAGGCAACCTCCTAGTGAGTCGGGTCTGACGTACACTAAAAGCCGCCGACGACCATCCCGATCCGTGTCAGAAATCGCCATTCTCGATCGCGCATGCAGCTGGGGGTATCGAGGGTATTTTCGGGGGTACATTTCTGTTTTTTACACCCGAAAAACCCGCGTTAGAGCCCTGTCCAAATGTTCTTCGGGGATCCTGACACATTACGTTCCTGCGCCCACTCATTCGACGATTTGCCGGGCTACACCCGAGCGCTGCTGAACTGTTTGTCTCTACCGCTAACCGGCAACGCTTGACTCTACCGTAAGGGGCAGACTTTACCCTTGGCTCTTCATCACCTGGAGTTCGTCATGAAGAGCAAACGCATGCTCGTAATCCTCGGCCACCCTTCGAACGACAGCTTTTGCGGCGCTGTATCCGAACGTTATGTCGAGGCCGCCACGCAAGCAGGCCATGAGGTGCGCCTGCTGCGCCTGGACACCCTGGATTTCGATCCGGTCTTGCACGATGGCTATAACCAGGTCCAGTTGCTTGAGCCCGATTTGATCAACGCACAGAACGACATTACATGGGCCGAACACCTGACATTGGTGTACCCGATCTGGTGGGGCGGCATTCCGGCGCTGCTCAAGGGGTTTTTCGACCGCGTGTTTCTGCCCGGTTTTGCCTTCAAGTACCGCAAGGGCTCGCCCTTCCCGGATAAGCTGCTCAAGGGCCGCACGGCTCACCTTCTGGTGACCATGGACACGCCGCCGTGGTACTACCGGTGGGTGTATCGCATGCCGGGCCTGCACCAGATGCGCAAGACCACCCTGGAGTTCTGCGGCATAAAACCCCTGAAAACCCTGACCTTCGGTCCGGTATTGGGCTCCAAGCCGGAACAGCGTGAAGCCTGGCTCAAACAAGTCCAGGCAGTCGCCAGCCGCTGATCGGCCCCGGTCGTATCGTGCCCCTGCGCTGCCCAGCCGAGCCTCCCTGCTGCGACACCTTGTCCAACTTGGCTTCCAACCCCCTGACGCTTGTGCAAAGATGTCGCGCGCCTGTGCGAGCGCGCGACATCTTTTCGCTTCTGATGCGTCAAAAAGGGATTTTCATGTACATCGGCAAAGCCGCCCAGCTGTCGGGCACCACCGTCAAAAGCATTCGACATTACGAAGAAATCGGCCTCTTGCCCCCCCCGCAACGCGAAGGCAAGTACCGCATCTACAGCCAGCAAAGCGTAGAGCTGCTGACCTTCATCAAATGCGCTCAGCAACTCGGTTTCAAGCTCAAGGAAATGCAGGCCATTCTGCAGGATCATCGCGGCCAGGAGCTGCCCTGGGATCTGGCCATGCAGGCCATCGATAACAAAAAACAGGAATTGATGGGGCAGATCCAGGCCTTGCAGCAAGTGCATGACGGCTTGGTAGAGTTTGAGCTGAGCCTCAAAGATGCTCAGATGCAATGCCAGTTCGAACACCTGGAAAAAGCCCGCTGAATCCGCACCGCCGCCCCTGAACGGCCATGGCGCCCCGTGCCGTTTTCAACACGCAGGCGCCCCGGCGATTTAGCCTGGCACAGCCTCACCCCGCGGCTGCTCGCCCTCTTGCACTGCTGGTTGCGGCACAATCGAGGCAAAGAACCACGGCGAAATCAGCGTGACCAACAAAATGGTCATGAAGCCACTGGATGACAGCGCCAGTATCACCAGTACCCCCAGGTCAATGACGGGTTTGTAGGCGGAGAACAGCAGCGCGACAAAGCCCATCGAGAAGATCACGACATTGACCACCGTCGAGCGCCCGACGCCCTGCATGGCCGCCAGGATGGCCTCGTCGACCTCGATGCCCTTCTGCACCAGCATCTTGATCCGTGACAGCAGGTGAACGGCGTAATCCACGACGCCCACAACCAGGAACGTCACCAGTGTGGTACCGATGTTCAACTCGATATCCAACAGGTACATGCTGCCGTACACCGTCACCGACGTGGTCAGCAACGTCAGCATGCCGAGGATGCCCAGGCGTACTGACTTGAGCCAGAACATCATCATCAAGGTCACGGCCAGCAACGCCAGCGAGAAGCTCAGCACCTGACCCTGGGTGATTTCCTGCAACACCCCGGTCCATATGTACGGCGTACCGGCATGGGTGACTTGCAGGTTGGCCGGTTTGTTGATCGCCAGCCAGGCGTCCAGCTTATCGAGCATCGCCTGGTAATCGCCCGCCACAGAGGAGGTCATGGTGAACAGCGTCACCGCCTTCGAGTAATCGGCATTGAGCACGTTCTGCAAGTCGGTGCCGCCACCGTTCTCGAACATCATGATGTGTTGCTCGATGAGCGAGTTGCCATCGACTTCGAAGGTCTCCGGTTTCCCGTCATCATCGACCACCGTCACCTGCTCCACCGCCTGCGGCACCCGCAGGAAAGCAGGGTTCATGTCGTTGAGCACGAGGTTCATGCGCTTGATGTAGGTCGCCACCGAATAGGTGTAACTCACGTTCGGCTGGGCCCTGATGAACTGGTCCAGACGTTCGAGGAACTGCACGGTTTCAGTGGTCAGCGCGCCACGCGGAGTCTTGGTGTCGAAAGCGATCCAGCCCGGCGACGTACCCGCGACCCCGGCCCGGTTGATGAACTCGTCAGACATCCGCACCGGGCTATCCTTCTTGAAGTAGGCAATGCCCGAGTCTTCGATATCCACCTTGAACGTGAACACCGTCATCATCGCCAACAACGGCAGGGTCACCAGCAATACCGGCTTGCGCCAGCGAATCAGCCAGGCACAGAACACCACCAGGTAGTGGGAGATCAGCGACTCTTTGAGTTGCACTTTGCGCGGGACGGCATCTTTGCCCCAGATCGAAATCCACGCCGGAATCAGTAGCAACGAGATGATCAGCGCCGCCGTCAGGCCAATGGACATGAACACGCCAAAGTTGCGGATGCTGACAATGTTGTTGGTGGTGGAAATCAAGAACGTCGCAATAGTCGTGACCGTTGTCAGAACTACGGGCGTGACCATCAGGCGCTGGGTTTCACGGTTGGCTTCGCGGAAAGACTTGCCCGAATTGAGCTGTTCGTAATACTCGGCCATGACGTGGATCGCATCGGCACAACAGATGGTGAACAGGAACACCGGCAAGACACTGGTGAGCAAGTCCATCGGCACACGCAGCAGCGCCATCAGGCCAAGGGTCCAGATGGTGCAGAACAGGATATTGAACAGCGGCAGCACCACGCCAAGTGGTTTGCGAAAGAAGAAAACCAGCAGAGAGGTCACCAACAGGAACACGATCGGGAACAGCATCGCCAGGTCGTGATCGATGATTTCCTGCTGGGCCGCAATGAAGATCGGCATGCCGGCGATGAACACCTCATCGGTGAACTCCGGGTGAGCGGCCTGGTACTTCGCAATGATCTCGCGGACCTGGTGATAGGCACGCAACTGGGCCTGAGCGTCGTCCTGTTTGGTGCCCAGTTCGGCGACGACCATGGCGACTTTCTTGTCCGCCGAGACGACGCCACCAACCATCTGCTCGTTGCCCATGATCTGCGCTTCGACCTTGCTCGGGTCCATATCCAGGGCGTGCAGGGTCTTGTGGATCCACAACTCGCCATCGGCACTCAAGCTGATGTTTTCCAGGTCAGCCATCGAGGCCATTTCCTGGATCGGGTTGAGCCGCTCGGCAAGAAAGCTCAGGAACTGCAGGTCGTGGCTGTCCCAGTGCCGGGCAATCCCATGGTCGCGCAGCGCTTTGGCGGCAGCGTAATCGTTCTGTGAAAAGCCTTCGGCGAGGATCTGCACCAGCAAGGCCTGGGCATCGGGATCGCCACTGTGGAGGCCAACGATGCGCTGCAGTTCGACACGGTCCTCATCGTTCGCCAGCATCAGCCGGCGTATGGCCTGGGACAACTCGAACTGGGCGTTCAGCGACGTGGTGTTGAAGACACTCTCGGGGTTGCTCAGCGCCACCATGACCGAGTCATATGTGCCGGTGAACTCGCGCTGCAAATCAATGATCGTCTTGCGCGCCGGGTGAGTGTCCTTGAGCAGATACGGATTGGTGTCCGACATCAGCGCGCCCAGGGTGTAGGTGAAGTAGGCGGTGATCGCCACCAGCACGAACACAATTGCCCGCGCATGGCGCTCGACGAAGTTCAGGTATCTTTCCATGAATGAGGGTTCCAGATGAATCGAGAGCGGCGCTTAGCGGGCAGACACGGCGTATTCCGGCAAGTCGCCGGCTTTCAGCCCGCGCTTGATCGCGGTCTGCGTGAACAGGCGGTCGTCCAGCGCTACGTTGTACTGCAACTGGTTGAAACGCAGCTGAGAGCGCGTACCGGCGATGAAGTCTTCGGTTTCGCTGAAGGTAATGCTGTCGATCTGGTCGATGGTTTCAGTCTTCAGAGTGCGCATCTGCTTGAACATCACACCTTTTACATCGAAGAAGTCCTGGCGCAGCACCAGTGAGTTTTTCTTGTCAACCCAGACCTTGAGCTTGTTGTAGCCGGTCTTGGCCAGCACGGCAGGCGTCGCCGGCACACGCTCGATCACGTAGCAATCGCGGCCCTGCAACTGCTCTTCGCCAACCAGCGTTTGGCGATAGTCTTCGGCGCGAATCTTGTCGAGGTCGGCATAGGAGTAGTCGCTACCCATGAACGCCCCGCGTTTGTCGGTGGTGGAAATCCTTCGGGTCTGTCGGCTGACGGGCAAATACATCCATTGGCTGTCTTCGAGGCCCAGGGCCTCGCGCGGGTTTTCGATGTGGAACGCGACGTCACGCACATCACTCGGCGCGGAGAAATACATGGTGAATTTGTCGCTGTCCGGGTAATCCTTTTGCAGGTAGCTGAACTCGCGGATGCGGCTGTTACCTTGCTTGTCGATCAGGATCAGGGACACCTGGGACATGAAGCTCTTGCCGTCATCGCGGTCCCGGGCCTGGCGAATGATGTCGTCGGCCGTGCGTGGTTCAGCTGCCATGGCGGCAGCGGCGCTCAGCAACAGTGCGCTTACAGTCAGGGTCTTGAAGATGGGCAACATCGCGATTTCCTTTTCATTGTTTGAGTGGTTCGCACACCGCAGTGGTGTGGTCAGAACAGATAACCGGCGGACAAGCGCACCTGATCGCGGTTGGCGTAAGCACCGAACTGGCGGTCTGGCTTGCCGAAGAACACATCGACTTCGAGCCCCAACTTGAGCCAGTCCACCGGTTTGTAGGTGAAGATCCCCTGAACGAAGCTGTCGTCCTGCGCTGGCGGCGACATGCCGAAAACCAGGCGGGTCTTGAGGCGATCCTGGAACTGCGATCCTTCGGCAGACACGGTGAACAGGTCGTCGCGTTTGTCCTGGACCATGCCGGGCTGCCAGTCGAGCAGCCGCTGATGTTGCCACTGCGTCGAGATCAGCCAGTCCCGCAACAGGTAATCGACGCCCAGCAGCGACTTGGTCATCGCCGTCTGGTCGCTGCCGTAAGCGCGGTAAGGATTGGTGACGCGCCAATTGTCGAAGTAGGCGACTTCACTGCGTACCACGATGCTGTGGCCGGCATCGATGGCCACACTGGCGCCGCCCATGGAATAGCGCGGGAATTGCCGTTCGAGGCGAATCAGGCCCTCTTCGGTCTGGCCTTCGACGGCGTAAACCGGGTCCTGCTGGCGGGCGTTGAGGGCAACGAAGCTGACATCCACCGTGCCGATCCGGCCGTTGGCACTGGCGCCATAACCGAAGCCACTGTGACCGTCATAACCGGGCCGCGAATCGACCACAAACATCTGCGGATCGGGTGTGGCAAAGATCAGTGCATCGAACTCGCTGCCGACGGCCGGCGCCTGGTTTTTCACGAAATCAGTGATCACCAGCGCTTCCAGCTCCCACTCGGCGACCGGCTGCACCAGGCGAATCATCGGCACGGCGATGCGGCTGTCCTCCAACAGACCGATCACCCCCTCGCGATAGTCCAGCGGGTTGATCTGATCGAGCACCCGTAATTCATCTGCACGCCCCCACACCACCTGCTGCCAGCCCACCGTCAGCTCGCCGTCACCGACGTAGAGCCCCCAGTAAAGGTGCCGCCAATCGGCGGTCGCCCGGTAATCGTCCCGGGCTTGCGCACTGTAGGGGTTGTTGCCGTCATAACGGAAGTCGTACCGGGCTCGGCCCTTGGCCTTGTAATAGCCGCTGTCCCAGGCATCCTCCAGGCTGAACTTAAGGTACACGGCCTTTTGCGTGACCTGGTCGTCACCGTGCAGACGCACGGCCGTGGCTACGCCGATCTCCGCTTCATGATGCTCCGGCAACCACTCGGCGATCGCTACCGGCGAGCCGAGGCTGACCAGCGCGGCCAAAAGGCCGCGGTTCAATCCCAGTCGAGCCATGGCTACATTCCCAACCCGGCACCGCCGTCGATCATCAGGCTTTGCGCTGTAACACCACTCGCCTGCGGGCTCGCCAGATAACGGACCATGGCCGCCACTTCTTCGCCCTGAATGAAGCGCCGCAGGGGCAACTTCTTCTTGGCATTGCGCAGGATTTGCTCGTGGGTGATCCCGGCGATGCGCGCCTGAGCCGCCAATTCGCCTTGCAGCATCGGTGTGTCGATCCAGGCGGGCAGGATGGCATTGACGGTGATTCGCCGTGGCGCCAGGTCCAGCGCCAAGGCCTTGGTCATGCCGATGATGCCGTGTTTGGAGGCGCAGTAAGCGGTGTTGCGAACCTTACCCGCTCGGCCGAGGATCGACGACATGTTGACGATCCGCCCACCATCCGCCATCAGTGGCAGGCACAACGAGGTGACGTAAAAAGTGCCGTTGAGGTTGATCGAAATCACCTTGTGCCAGTTGTCCAGATCTTCGGGCTCGTTCTCGTCGCAAACCCCGGCGCTGTTGACCAGCACATCGACAAAGCCGACCCGGTTGGCCAGGCCCTTGAACAGAAGTTGCAGGCTGGCGAGATCGGCGATGTTCGCTTGATGGGTTTCGATGCGAGCGGCAAATTCGCCCTCGGTGACCCACCTCTGCAAGGTTGCCAGATCCCGATCAAGCAAGATCAAAAGGTGCTCGGCCTGGGCTGCAAAACTTTCCGCGACGGCGCGGCCAATACCATTGGCCGCGCCGGTGATCACAATCGTGCGTGCCTGGCTCATAGCATTTTCAATCCGCCGTTGACGGACAACACTTCGCCCGTGACGTACAGGCCGCGCTCAGCCAGATACAGCACCGCGTCGGCAATTTCTTCAGGCCGGGCGAACCGTTTGATCAACAGCCGCGACTGGATTTCCTGCTCATGGGCGCCGACCAGGGCTTCACTCATGTCGGTGCTGACGATACCAGGCGCCACCGCGTTGACCCGGATGTTGCGCGGCGCCAACTCCACCGCCAGTGCGCGCGTCAATGCTTCTACACCGCCTTTGGCCGCGGCGTAGTTGCTCTGGCCCTTGCCGGGCTTTTGCGCGGCCACCGAGCTGAGGTTGACGATGCACCCGCTGCGTTGGCGCATCATGCAGGGCAGCACCTGCTGACAGCACAACAATGTGCCGACCAGGTTGGTCTGGATGACCTCGGTGATATCGCTCAACGATTGCGCGGCGAGCAAACCGTCACGGGTAATACCGGCGTTGTTGACCAACAAGTCGATACGCTCGAAGCGCTGCTCGACCCGTTCAAAAAACGCCTGAATGCTCTGCGCATCCTTGACATCACACTGCACAGCCAGGCACTCCCGGCCGAGCCCTTCGACCTGTGCCTGCAAGGCAGCGGCTGACGCCTCGTCACGGACATAACTGAAGGCAACCTGATAACCCGCGCCGGCCAGAGCCAGCACGACGGACTTGCCAATGCCGCGACTGCCGCCGGTCACGACAGCTATTTTCTGAGTCATGACCGCTCCTTAAAGCGAGTTTCGAGTTTTGAATTGCGCGAGGGTGAAGCCGTGGGTCGCGGCCAGTGCGCGGACCTGCTGAACTTGCTCACGGCTGATATCGCCGTAGGAGCCGTGCTGGCTCATGCCAGACAAGCCCATCAACACCGACTCGGCCATGCACGCATACAGCTGACCTTTTTTCAGGTAGGCCCGCACGTTGGGCGCCAGGCCGTCGTCGAACGGCGTCTGGACGATGCCGCCGTGCATGTAGAGCACGTCCTCGCGTTGGCTCGGCATGTCTTGATGAACGTTCAGCGGCACGGCGATATCGCAAATCACGCTGCGCTCGGCGAAATGATCGGCGCCGAGGAATGGCTGAGGCGCATTGGCCGCGCACAGGACAACCCGTGCGCCCTTGAGGGCGTCGAGATCGTTGGTGACCGTGATGAAAGCGTTCGCGCCAAGGCGCTCATCCACCAGACGGGCGATGTGCAAACCGAGGTCGGCTTTTTGTCCATGTGAGCGCAACAAGTCACAAAAACCATCAAGGCTCAGCAGTCGCTGCGCCAAACGGTCGTGTTCGGCTGTGCCCTTGAGGATCGAACGGGCCGCGTCGGCGTAAATCAGTTGGGCAGTTTTCTCCAGGCGCCGAACCGAGCCGTCACGACCGCTGCCAATCAGAATCAGGTGATCGACGGTGGCGGACAGCACCGAGGCATAGGTCGAGGCAACGTTACCGGCGGCACCGACAACGGCAGCGGTTTGCTCGCGCAGTGCCAGGCCTTGCTGTACACAGCCTTGCTCGATGGCTTCGAGCCCCATGCCGATGGTCAGGGCATTGCCGGACGTCAGCGCCATGTCGGCAATCTTCAGCGCCTGACAATTGTTGGTGACGATCGAGGTGTACATCCCGAGACCGGCGATGCTGCAGCCGTCGGCGCGGGCATCGGTGACACGCTTGCCGACTTCGTCGCGAATGCTGTCCAGGTCACCGCTGAGGATGTACTCGGCCATGGCATCGGAATCCATGCACAGCGGGTACAAGGTGAACTCCACCGCCATGCCGAGGCGCGACCGAATGATCACAGGGCCGACTGGCGCAGCGCGGCGTTCAGGCTTGGTGCGGTTGATGAACGTGCGTTTCTGTTCCGGGCTCAGGGCTGCCAGCGAGGGATCGACGTCACCGAGGATATCGGCATCGATCAGGTGGTTGATGAACGCTACCCGGGCGACGACTTCGACCTTGGCATCGATTTTTTCAACGGGCTCGGCCACCCGAAAATCGTCCTGACGGGCTGGCACGGCGGGAATCGAGTCCGCGCAGATACCCGCCGCCAACGGCAACGCATCGCCACGGCGCAGCATGTCGCAGACCCGTTGCAGGGCACCGATCAGCCCGTCGATTTCGCCCAGGGTGATACAGGCTGGCGGCTCCAGGCGAATCACGTTGGAGTTGCTGCCCGAAGGTGCTACCCGCAACGCTTCGAATTGCAACAGGTAGCCGGCGATCAAGTAGCCCAAGGCATCGTTGTACTGGGCCGACGCCTGTACCAGCGAGCTGCTGACACTCAGGTCGTGCAGTTCCAAACCTACCAGCAAGCCGCGCCCGCGCACATCGGCGATCACATCCGGATAGGCCATCTTCAGTTCATTGAGCGAGGCTTTGAGGTAGGCGCCCTTGGTGCGTATGTCTTTGAGCATCGCGTCGTCATTGGCGAACAACCGGCGCAATGCCGACAGCGCGATATGGCAGGACGGATCGTCCTCGGCGAAGGTCGAACTGTGGATGTAGCTGAACTCGCCCTCGTAGTGGCTGCTGCGGATCACCGTCGCGGCGATTTTCATCAAGCCGCCGCCGAGGGCCTTGGACAGGCAGTAATAGTCGCCTTGCAGGTTGAACTGGCTGCTGGCAAGAAACGTCCCGGCGCGACCAAAACCCGACTGCACTTCATCGACCACCAGCGGGCATTGTTGCTCGTTACACAGCTTGCGCAGCCCCAGGTAGAACTCGGCCGCGAACTCGTTGATACCGCCTTCGCCCTGAATCGGCTCCACCAACACGGCGGTAATCGCGCTGAACGGCAGTTTCAGCACGTTCAGGTGTTCGCCGTCCCATTGCAGGCTCAACCAATGGTGCGTGTGCCGGGCCGGCAATTCCTGCAACTGATGGGGCTGCTGGGGGTCGATGAACTCGACGTTCAGACCAAAACGGGCAAACGGCGCGCGGTACTGACGGCCATAGGTCAGTTGCACGGTATTGACCAATTTGCCGTGGAAGCTGCCGCGCAGGGCGACGAATACCGGTTCGATGTGCAACTGCGCCAGGTTGTGTTGGCGAACGGCTTCAACCACCTGGCGCAAGGTCACGCTGTTCAGGGTGGCCGGCAGGACACCTGCAGGCAGGTCGAGGTCGGACACATCCAGCTCGCGGTAGGCGCGTTCGCTGGCGGTCAGGTTGGCCAGGGTGAAATCGATGTCGTCAAACTGCTTTTGCAGGTTCTTCTGGCGACGGAACTCCGCGTGCTTGACGGCGATTTCCACCGCTTCGGCGCCACTGTTGGAGAAAGTCGAAATATAACGTTCGGTGTTCTTCAGTTCGCGATTGAAGGCGTCGCTGAGCTCTCGCCCCAATTGCCCGGCCGCACCGCGGATCGACATTTGTGCGTTGAACGGCACGTCGCTGCGCAGCAGCCCACATAGCTGATCGACAAACTGTGGGTCGTTGTGGCCGAACAGTGCCGCACCGTAACCGCCGAGAAAGTCGGTGACCGTGACCATGTCGCCCTTGGGGTTGCGGTAGAACAACTGGCTACCGAGGGCGCGCTGAAACTCACACTCCAGGCCCAGTGCCTGGAGCAGGCCGACGAATTTGGGCCGAACGAAATCGCGATAATCCATGACTGTCATATCCCTGAAAGTAAAAAATAGGCGGTAGTCAGCGTCAGTCTTGAGTGACCTTTGCGCTGTAGAGCACTTGATAGGCGGCGCTGAATCCGTTGTCGTCGCGGTTCATCACCAGGCAATGCTCAAGGCTCGCGGCGTGGGGCGCGCCCTGAATAAACGGCAGGTTTGCCACTGGCTGCTGCAAACCGGCAATCGGCGGCACGCTTTGGGCCTGCAATGCGCAACGCGCAAGCATCAGATCCACCAGGCTCGGCGCCGCGCTGAGAATGCCGTTGATCGCCAACCCGCTGGTGATGTGCGAGGCGCGCGCAAGGGCCAGCGTCTGGCACAACACGCTGTCTTTGTGCGCATCGCCGGTGCCGCTGCACACCAACAGATCGGTTGGGCTGTCGGGCAGGCTCAAGCGACCGAGGGTGGCATGGGCCGTCATGTCGGCGAGGCACGCCTGAGGACCGGCCGGCAGGTCTTCGCGCCGGCGCAGCACCAATGCTGCCGCGCCCTCCCCGGCAATGCCGCCGGTGCCCCGAAGGTCAAACGGCAGCAGAGTGTTCGAGCCGTTGGCGCTGATGACTCCCGCCTGGACCAACCCGGACAGCGCCAGGGCATCCAGCTCGCTGCCCGCACCGACAATGATTGCCGCATCAATCCGGCCATCCTGCAAAGCGGCCGTAGCCTCACGCAAGGCTGCCAGGTTGCCGGCGACACCTTGCATATAGGCGTTGCACTCACCCACCAGTTTCAGCGCCAGGCTGGTGACACCCAGCAAGCAGTTGCTCAAGCCTTTGAGCACCAGAAAAGGGTCCTGGGCACGGTCTTGCAGGATCCGTCTGGCGAACGCCGCCATGTCGGCGACGCCGTCCTGCCGACAGCCGAGCAACAATTCGGCATAGGATTCCAGAGACGGATGGGTGTAGCCGCCCTGACAGCAATACAAACCGAAACGGACATCCGGCTGCTCATCGGCCAGGCCTGCTTCTTCCAAAGCCTGACGTACCGCGCTGACACCCCAGATCACTGCCGGCGTGCAGTAACGCTGAAGGTTTTGCGCAAGGTCTTGTCGGCTGCGTTGGTGGTCCTGATCCTGAATTTGCCCGAACGCCACCACGCGTTCGCTGCTGAACCGTCGGGCGTTCAGCGCCGTAATTGCGCTGCGCCCTTCGTTCGCAGCCGCCCAGAAAGACTCGACACCCCAGCCACTGGGCAACACGCAACCCGCACCGGCAATCGCGATAGCCTGTTTCATCGCGGCACCTCCCGGTACTTGCCCAGCGCCAGTGAAGTGTTGAGCCCGCCGAAACCGAAGGAGTTGCTCAGGGCAACGTCGACCTTGCGCTTGACCGCTTGATGGGCGCAGTAGTCGAGGTCGCATTGTTCGTCGGCATCATGCAGGTTCAGGGTCGGCGTGACCCGATCATCCCGGCAGGCCAGGGCCGTGAGCATGAACTCCGGTGCTCCGGCGGCCGCAATCAGGTGGCCGAACTGGGATTTGTTGGCCGTCACCAGCAACCGCCGATAATGTTCGCGCTCGGCGAACAGGGTCTTGATCGCCAGGGTTTCGGCGGCATCGTTGAGCGGTGTCGACGTACCGTGGGCATTGATCAGATCGACCTGTTGCGGCTCCAGCCCTGCATCCGTCAGGGCCATCTGCATCGCCAGCACCGCTCCCCGGCCCTGCGGGTCGGGCGCGGTGATTTTGTAGGCATCCAGGCTGCTGCCGAAACCCAGCACTTCGGCGTACGGCGTTGCCCCTCGGGCGAGCGCCCGTTCGAGGGTTTCGAGCACGACAAAACCACCGCCTTCACCCGCAATCAAGCCACTGCGATGGCGGTCGAACGGCCGACACAGTTCGGTGCCCCAACGCTGCTCGCTGCTGGCGGCGCCGAGCAGATACAGCGCGGTCATGGTGTCCAGGCTCAGCACCGAATCGGCGCCCCCGGCAATGGCCAGCTCGACCTCGCCGCGACGGATCATCTGGAATGCATTGCCGATGGCCTGGGACGCTCCCGCGCAGGCGCTGCTGATATTGATCACCGGGCCTTCACTGCCGATACCATCGGCAATCACCCGCGCAAGGCGGTCGTTGCTCTGACACAGTGAACTGTCAGGATCGACCTGCGCCTGTCGCGCCATCAATTGAGCCCAGGACGGAGCCTGCGCCGGGTTATCCGCCAGGCTGAGCAGCATGTCCTGCAAACGATGAGCAGGTGCGCCGGACGCTGACAATACCGCCGCGCCACGCAACTGTTCGGGGCTCAGGCCACTGTCGGCAATGGCTTGGGTGGCCGCGACCCAACCAAAGCGGGTGCGTTTTTCCAGCGACAATCCCCAGGCCGGATGGTCTTTCAAGTGTGCCGGCATCAAGCCCATATCCACGGGCGCTGCGTAACGCACGGGGAACGCACCCGCCTCGACGCCTTCCGGTTGCCATGGCCGAATGCAATGCTCGCCGGCCAACATTCTTTGCCACATGGACTGCCACTCGAAACCGAAGCCGGTGACGGCGCCCATGCCCGTGATCACGATCCGTGTGGGGCTCATGGATAACTCTCCATTGTCTCTGTGTCCGACGACGTTCTGGCCAGCAGCACCGCGCCCCAATGCCCGCCTCGGCTATGTTCGAGCAACAGCGTGTAACGGCTGCCATCCAGTGCCCAGGTCACAGCGATTTCGCTGAGCAAGGCGCTGGCGCCCAGGTCACCTACCAGCGCCTTGGAGTGTTCGAGGGTGTGCCCCGATAGGGTAAACAACGCGGCAATCTGCGGATCCTGTGCATCGGCGACGACTTGCCCGACATCGCTGAGGCAGAGTTTTTCGTTGCTCAAAGCGCGCTCGATGACGTCGCGACCAACCGCCAGTCCACGCTCGGGTTGCGCGCTGTAACCACGGGCAAACCCAGCAATGCGCAACGCAGATTGAGCACCGCTGCCCGGGTTGGTCGTCAGCAACAGTGCCGCAGCACCTTCGCCGAAAACCCACGGGCCGGGGTTCACAGGTGGGTGTGTAGCGTCACGCAGGTACAATGCCGGGGTGATGTTCGGGCTGCTACTGACGACGACGGCAGCATCGGCACGGCCTTCGCTCAGATGGGCGGCGGCCTCCATCAAAGCATCCAGCCCGGCATTGCCCTGGGAGCAAAAACCGCCCATGGGCCCCTTGCAACGCAAGGCCTCGGCCGCGTGGGCCATGACGCTGCTGTTGAGCATCATCAGCGCATGCAGCGGCGGTGTGTGGGCAAAAAATTGCGCCAACAGATCCGCCGGTTGTGCGCCAATGGCCTGCACTGCATCCCAGCACGAGCTGGGGCCATCCACTTCCGGAATGGCAGCGGTCAATGCGATCCGCTCATCGGGCAGTTCCAGACCACGCAAGGTCTCGGCGAGACGGCCGGCGCAATACAGCAGGCGCGCGCCCTGAGGCTCGAGGCTGCGGGACAGTTTGCGGTCGTACACACCAGCCGGCAAGGCGGGCGCTGCGACACAACGGGCCAG
Source organism: Pseudomonas sp. B14(2017) (assembly GCF_002113255.1). Classification (NCBI taxonomy): domain Bacteria; kingdom Pseudomonadati; phylum Pseudomonadota; class Gammaproteobacteria; order Pseudomonadales; family Pseudomonadaceae; genus Pseudomonas; species Pseudomonas sp. B14(2017). The sequence goes on along the minus strand of NZ_NEJY01000003.1, from coordinate 248,054 downwards.
GCGTGCCGGGTCGAAATCCAACGGTTGCGCGGCCTGAGGTTGACTGTCACGAGACGCACATTCTGTACCGGCGGCGTTGAGTACCGACGCAGCGGTGATATAAACAGCGGTTGAATTGGATCTGGTCATGTCATGCCCTGCCCAGCACCAACGAACTGTTCACGCCACCAAAACCGAAGGAGTTGGAGAGCACGACATTGATCGGTTGCTGCAACGGTTCGCAAAGGAATTTCAACTCCGGAAATTCGGATTTTTCCGGCTGAAAATTGAGGGTCGGCAAGGCAACGCCCGACTGAATGCTCATCAACGACAGCACCGCCTCAATGGCACCACTGCCGGCCAACGAATGCCCTACGGCAGATTTGTTGGCGGTGAACGTCATCTGCTCCAGGGTTTCGCCGAAGACCTGCGCCAGGCCCAGGGCCTCGCAACGGTCATTGGCCTGTGTCGACGTACCGTGAACATTCACATGATCCACAGCCGCACTGGGCAGTTCGGCATCGGCCAGGGCCGCCGTCATGCAGGCGGCATACTTGCTGCCGTCGCGGCTGCTGGAGGTGATTTTCTCTGCCTCGCACAGATTCGCGTAACCCAGAACCCGGCCCAGCGAACAGGCCTGACGACGCTCGGCATGCTCGCGGGATTCAAGCACCAACAGCGCCGCCCCTTCACTCAGCACAAAACCGCAGCGGTCCGGCATGAACGGCCGGCTCTGTTCTTGTGGGGAAAAGTCCACTCGCTGGCAGAGTGCGCCCAGCCCATCAAAGCTGTAGTAGGACAATTCATGGGCCATCAACTCCACCGCGCCACACAACGCCAGGTCGATCTCGCCACGGGCGATCGCTCGATAGGCGCTGCCGATGGCCATGGTGCCGGCGGCACAGGCATCGGAATGTGTGGAGATATGGTCACGTACACCCAGCCATTCGGCGAGATGGCGGGTTTGCTGATCAACCCGCCGGGCAAACGCCCCACCGCTGAGGGTGTGGTTATCCAGGTACTGGTCGAGATCGACCCGCCCCTGATCGTCCATGTAACGGCTAGCGTCCCGCAAATCACCGCTCACGCAATGTTTGTTGGCCCCGACAAAAATACCGCTGGCGACTCGGGCAAATGCGCCGTCGGCCAACCCGGCATGGGCCAGCGCCTGACGGGCCACGTAATGCGCCAGCCATTCCTGGCGGGAGGTGGTCTGCAGATCGCCCGGAAAGGCCGCCGCGATGGCCTGCCATTGTTGCTCATCGATAAATCCGGCCGCCGGGTTAGCAAAACCCAGTTCGACAAACGCCGGGTGCCGGCGAATGCAGGAACGGTTTTCGCTGATCGTCGTGAACAGCGAGCCCGCATCCAGTGCCATGGGAGCCACCAGGCCATAGCCGGTGACCAGAACCTCTCGGGCCTGCATCAAGGCAACCCCTACGCCGAAGCTTTCAACTGGGTGGCCGCGTACTGCTCAACCAACAGACGCGAGATCGAGTCACCGTCCAGAGGGGTCAGGCGAGCACTGCACCCGCCACACACCACTTGTTTGCGTTCATTGAGTTGGGCATGAACCGCGCCACACTCAGGGCAGGCCTCGGGGAGGTAGTTGAAAACGTTATGGCATTGCTGCGCCCAGTTACGCACGGTGGTGGCCGAGAAGACATCGCCCGGCTGCATGCCCACGTGCAACTGGCCCGGCGCATAAGCGCTGAGGCTCTGCTCCAGCAAGGCCACGCCGTCCTGCGTGATTCGGCCTTTTTCGACAAACCGGGTGGCGTCGCCGAACACCGCTACCGCGTGATCCAGCACGCTGGTTTTCGGCAAGGTGCAACCGTACTGACGACCCAACTGGAAGCTCAGGTCGACGATGTCCAGCGAGTCGGCGCCGAGGTCGTCAACGATACTGCTGTGCTCTGCCACGTCGGCCTGGTCCAACACCAGCAACTGCGCAAGAATCTCCTGTGTACTGCTGATAACGCTGTCCAATTCCAAGGGATTGTTCATTGATTGTTTCCCTACAAAAGCCGCATTGAATGAATAAATTCATCGGGCCAAAAAATGCTGTTTTCAGGCCAGATATATCGAGGGCCGGGAGTCTAAAGTCTCCCCCTAAGGGGAGAGTCAACGTGCCATCATCGCTTTTTGCGAGAAATCCCGACGCGCCCTGGAACCTTTGATTTATGCAGCTCAATGGTGCTTGGAGAGGGATCGTAAAATGACAAAATCGATTGTTTGAAACAGCACGATAGTTCCAGAAGTGGGATATAACCGTGCCCGCAAACACCAGAGGCATCATGCGCAGCGGAACGGTTTTCTTCGAGGCGTGAATCTCGTCGATTAGCAGGTTATTGCCTGCGTTCACCGGCTTGCCGATCAAGTGATAAACCAGCCCCACTGCAAAGCCGGTCAGAGGCAACAGCCAGATGACCCAGCGGTGGGTTGCACGCCATTGGGCCGCGTGCTCGAGGGAGAACAGAAGCAGCGCGGATACTGATCCCGCAAGAAGCGCTACGGCGCTGGCAAGCACCAGCCATAGGCTGCTGGAGTATCAAAGGGTATTTTGGGGAAAATTTTTCTGATTCCGGCGTTTCTCATGGGCCAGGGCCTTTGGATGTTGACTACCCATGTCATTCTCCGTAGATGAACCAACCTTACTCCAGCCCTGCTCGCTGAATATCACCTGATGACTCATACCCCGGCGTCCAGCGCCACGTCGGCGCGGACAGGTGTTCAAAGAAGAAATCGGAAACAGCTCTGATCTTCACTGGCCGAGTTCGCGCAGACGGTGTCACGAAATACAAGCCGCCCCGAGTCATACTCCACTCCGGCAAGATTCTTTCCAGGCGCCCATCCGCCAGATACTCACTCGCGATGAACTCAGGCAGTTCAGAGATGGCCATCCCTTCTAGCAGCATTGGGATCATCGCCTCCGAATTAGTGACACGCAAAGGCCCCGTAGGCACGACATCCTCTTCTACTCCAGATGTATGCGTGAATCTCCAGACTTGCGTCCGAGCACGATAGGCGTAGCTAAGGCAAGGCATACTTGCAAGCTCTCGGGGGTGCTTTGGCCTTCCGTGCTGATTGAGGTAGGCCGGTGAGGCGACAAGAAACTGAGTCACGGCACACAGTTTTCTAGCCACCAATGAAGAGTCGGGCAATGCAGCGATCCTCAAGGCCGCGTCAAAGCCATCCGCGATCAAGTCGACCGAAGCGTCGGACAAATGGAGGTCTACCGAGAGCTCTGGATACTGCCGAATGAGTTGGGGCATCAAGGGCGCGACCCATCTCAAGCCGAACGACATGGGGATCGCGAGGCGAACCAGGCCGCGAGGTCGAACGGAGAGCTCCATCGCCTCGCCTTCCACCTCTTCGGCCTGCCGGTAGATTTCCCCAGCCCTGCCCGCCATGCTCTGACCGAACTCGGTCAATGAAAGTTGTCGAGATGTGCGGTTGAACAGGCGCCCCCCCAGTCGCTCCTCCAGCCGTGCTACCGCCCTGGACACTGTGGGTACTGAAACGCCCATGACTCTGGCGGCGGCTGCGAACGAGCCCTCCTCGGCTACCTTGGCAAACATCGCCAACCCTTCAAAATCCGGAAGTTTGCTCATTTCATTTCTGCAACGATGAGTTTCCAACAATTCTATTTTGGTTTTTCCCGGTCGTCGATACGCTTCTCCCAACGCAACATCACAAACACCGGAGATGATCATGACTGGCAAGCTTGAAAACAAAATCGCAATCGTGACTGGCGGAACCTCGGGCATCGGCCTGGCGACCGCCAAGCTTTTTGCTCAACAAGGCGCACGAGTATTCATCACAGGGCGCCGCCAGGCGGAGTTGGACAACGCCGTCGCACAGATTGGCAGCGCGGTAGGGGTTCGAGTGGATTCTTCCAAGCCGGACGAACTTGATGCCCTGTACCAACAGGTGGCTGCAGAGCACGGGCGAATCGACGTGTTGTTCGCAAACGCAGGGGGTGGCTCTATGTTGCCCCTGGGAGACATTTCTGAAGAACACTACTACGACACTTTTGATCGTAACGTCAAAGGTACGCTGTTCACGGTTCAGAAAGCGCTGCCACTTCTGGCTCAAGGCGCTTCGGTAATTTTGACCGGCTCCACCGCTGCCAGCTCGGGCACACCCGCATTCAGCGTGTACGCGGCCTCCAAGGCTGCAGTGCGTGCCTTTGCCCGTAACTGGATCCTCGACCTTAAAGATCGCAACATCCGGGTAAACACCATCAGCCCCGGCGCGACTCGCACCCCGGGTCTGGTAGACCTCGCCGGGCCGGACGCAGCTCAGCAGCAAGGCCTGCTGGACTACCTGGCATCGCAGATTCCCTTGGGGCGCGTCGGCGAGCCTGAAGAGATTGCCAAAGCCGCTCTTTTCCTGGCGTCCAGCGACGCCAGCTTCGTCAACGGGGCCGAACTGTTCGTCGACGGTGGCCAAGCGCAAGTCTAACGAGTAAAGGCCGCGACAAATGCGGCCTTCCCTCACTATTTGAGGAAGCCTGTCGGTGTCGTCTCGGCCGCCCTCTGGACATTGCACCTTGCCTCGAAACATTAAGAAACATCTTTGCTGGAATTTAAGTTGTACGACATCCTATCTACTGTGATCGACTACGCTCCGCTCTCACAAAAAAAACAATGGAGTCACCATGTCGAGCATACCTTCTGTCGAGGGGAAAACTGCCGTAACCCCTCAAAATCGCCTGTCAAAGCTGATCAAATTGCTTGGCCCCGGCGTCATCGCGGTTCTGTCGTGGCTGGGGGCAGGAGATCTGATAACCTCATCTGTCGCCGGGGCGAACTACGGTTACGCCATGATGTGGGTGCTGGCCGTTTCGCTGCTGCTCCGATACCTGATCGTAAACATCATCGCCCGTTTCCAGCTGTGCAATAACCAAGGGATGACCATTCTGCAGGGCTATGCGCAACTGCACCCGGTGTTCGCCTGGTTCATGTTGGCCTATGCCCTGTTGATGGGGCACCTGATGAACGCCTACATGATCAAGGGTGCGGGTGAAGCGCTGGCGATGTTGCTGCGGATCGACTACCCACTGCTGTGCTCCATGGCCGTGGTGCTGGCCGTGTGGATGCTGGTGGGGCGCAACATCTACGCAATGATCGAAGGCGTCATGAAAGTACTGTTGGCGGTGATGACCCTGGCCTTCCTGGCGCTGGCTGTGATGTCCGGCCCCGACGTGGCGGGTATCGTCAAAGGTACCATCGGTTTCAGCATTCCAGCCGATGAAGGCGTTCACGGCGCACTGCTGGTAGCGGTATCGGTGATCGGTGCCGTGGCAGGCTCGGTAGCCAACTTCGTGCACCCCTATGTCATGCGTGAAAAAGGCTGGGTCGGCCCGCAACACAAACGCATCCAGCGCAACGACCTGCTGTTCGCGGTATTCGTCGGTATCGTCATCAACCTGGCGATCTGGATCGTCGGCGCGGAAATCCTGCGGCCCAACGGCATCGAGGTGAAAACGCTTGGCGACCTGGGCAAGGCGTTGGAACTGTTCTTCGGCCCGATCGGCTGGTACATCTTCTTCGTCGGCGTATTCGCCACCTTGTTCGCCAGCATTTCTGGCAAGACCACTGCGTTCCCCATGCTGATCACCGACGCTTTCCAGCATGTGAAGCCCGAGCGGCGCGAACGCTATGGAAAGGAATTCCACAACGACCCGATGCACAAATGGTTCATGTTGTTCATCCTGGTGACGCCACTGGCCTGGTCGATCCCGGGTATGCCCGACTTCGTGACCCTTACCATCGGTGTCAGCGCGCTGAACATCATCGGCCTGCCGGTGATCTCGCTGGGCCTGCTGATCATGTCCAACCAGAAATCGCTGCTGGGCAAGGCGTACCGCAACAACTGGTTCGAAAACATCGCGCTGGCCTTCGCCACTGGCCTGGCGCTATGGGTAGCCTTCCAGCTGGCAGTAGACCTTATCGCCTGAAGGTAACGCACAGCCCTGGCTCAATGCTGGCCAGGGCTGATTGGCGCTGCGCCTCGGCCTGATACCGGCGTGACCGGTATTTTTCTGCCTGCATTCCATTACGCAGCGTACCACCGGACTTGTTGGTCTGAACTTTACGACCCACCTTGGCTTCCCCTGCATATCCATCACGCAAAGATGCCTAGCAGAAGGCTGACATTTTCGAGATCTACAGGGGTTCGCAAAATGATCGATCAAGCGACAGGTATGAAATCAGGTGAACGCTATCGCGTGGAAAACGTGGAGCGGGCACATCAGTTCCCAGGCTTCTTCCAGGACGGGAAGTACTACCTCGGCCCTGAGCTTCTGACCGCCGTGGGTTGGATCGAGGGCACGCGTTTCATCTACGACAGCGTGGATGCCGAAGGGGAACCCGTGTTTCCGAACCGGGAGGCTGGCACGGTTGAAGGGCTGACGTTGACCCTGATCGACGGCACCGCTCTTGAAATCTCTCGGATCGAAGCCAGCGAAACGATCGCGCCAGTTGACGACCAGACTACGTCTGGCAAAGAGCGGGAATCGCCCCAAGAGGGCTATCCGAGCAGAGGGCCGCTGCGCGGCAAAGTCGTGGTGATCACTGGCGCTTCCAGCGGTATCGGCCGTGCCGCCGCGCACGCATTTGCCTGCAAGGGTGCTCGCCTGGTGCTTGCCGCGCGCGATGAACAAGCGTTGTTCGACGTCCTGGACGAATGCACCGACTGCGGGACGGATGCCATAGCGATCACGACCGATGTCACCCGCAACGACCAGGTGCAAGCGCTGGCCGCGCAGGCAGCAGCATTTGGCCGCGGACGGATCGATATCTGGATCAACAACGCTGGCGTTGGCGCGGTCGGCAATTTCGAAGAAACTCCACTGGAGGCCCACGAGCAGGTCATCCAGACTGACCTGATGGGTTACCTGCGCGGCGCTTTTGTAGCCCTTCCCCTGTTCAAGGCCCAAGGCAGCGGCATCCTGATCAACACGCTGTCACTGGGCAGTTGGGTGGCCCAACCCTATGCAGCCGCGTACTCGGCGAGCAAGTTCGGCTTACGTGGGCTGACTGAGGCGCTGCGAGGGGAATTGACGGCGTTCCCCGAGATCCACGTGTGCGATATCTATCCGGCCGTCATGGACACACCGGGCTTCCGAGACGGCGGCAACTACACAGGCCATGCGCTGACGCCTCCGGGCCCTGTATATGATCCCGAACTTGTGGCGAAGGCCATGGTGGCCTGCGCAATATCACCACGCGCCCACACCACGGTCGGTGCCACGGCCCGCCTGGCGCATCTGGCCAGTTACCTGGTACCAGGTCTGCCTCTGTTATCGGGGTGGCTGACGCGTCGGGGAATAAACCGCAGTCCCAAAGCCGAAACATCATCTGGCAACCTCTTTGAGCCGCCGAGTGGCAGGAGGAGTATCGACGGGGGTTGGAGGAAGTCAAAAGACAAGACGCCTCTACTGATCGGCGCAGCGGCGCTTGGAATGATCGTAGGTTTTGCAATCACCCATTCACGACGCAGGAGCTGAACGACCGTGCCGTCAAACTCGACGCAAGTCAGAACCCTCCCAAAGGTTGGAGAACAAAGCTCTGTGGCGCCACAGTCGCCCGCACGGGTTCTTTCGCGCAACCCGTCGGGACGAGCAGAAAGCAGTGGAGCAAACGCCCCCCTGCCTGACGTCCGAGTTGAACACAGACTTTCCTGTGTGACGACATGAGGTGAAAGATCATGGCTGACAACCAATCCAATCGTGGCCACCAAGGTGGTACCGCACAGAACAACCCAGGCAACTTTGCCAATGACCGTGAGAAGGCATCGGAGGCAGGTCGCAAAGGCGGCCAGAGCTCTGGGGGCAATTTTGCCAACGACCGTGAGCGCGCCTCCGAGGCTGGACGCAAGGGCGGACAGAACAGTCACGGCGGCGGTCGTGGTAGCGAAAATCGCTAACTTGAAATGAGTTCGGCCAGGGTGCACGGCGCCCTGGCTTTTTTTCAGATTGAACGCAGCGGCCACCAGACGTGCCGCGTCGGTTTCAAGCTACACCGAAGCAGTGAGCCGCCCTTTCCACGCTTCGTATCTGGCAAGCAGCGGTTGAACGCTCAATCCGTGCAGCAGAATGCTTAGCGCCACCACCGATAGAACCAGGTTGATGCTCTGCGCGGCTGACGTGGCAAGCAGCCCGTGATTGAGGGCGTAGAACAGATAGTAGAAGCTGCCGATTCCTCGAATGCCAAACCATCCCAATAGCCCACGCTGCCGGATATCCAGCATTCCTCGAACCGGGAACAGGAGGATGCTCAAGGGACGAATCAGCAGGAAAAGCGCTGCGGCGACGATCAAGGCCCGCCAGTCCCAATGCTCGATGAGTACTACCCCGAGCATGGTCACCAGAAACACCTCCATTGCCCGTTCGATTAAGCTGCCGAAAGCCAGCATATCCCCCAACATGATGCCTGCTGCCACCTGCGAGTCGTCGAGGCCTTGCACATCACCTTTGACGGCCATCTCCGGCGCTACATGCTGGTGGCCTACCACGGGCTGTACCAGGTGTTCAGCAGCCGGCTCTTCGGGGCCATTGGAGGTCTGAACCTCTGCCTGGCGTAAACCGAGGCCAGCAGCGAACACCGCTAAAAACCCATAGGCCTGAACCGACTCGGCGCTCACGTAAGCCAGCGCAATCAGGGCAAGGGCCAGGTAGTCATTGGGCGACACGGTACTGTCGTCGTTGCGCAGGCGCAAAAAGAGCGTGAGCTTGCCCAGACCGCGCCCCATCCAGTAACCAAGCAACAGACCTGCGGTCACTGCCCACAGCATGTCCTTGAACAACCAGTCACTGAACCATGCCTGGCCGGTATCCTGCTGAAGGAACAACCCGAGGATGACGAAGGGGAACGCCACGCCATCGTTGAGCCCTGCCTCGCCAGACAAGCTGAAACGCACCGGATCATCATCCCGGGCATCAACCACCTGTACCAGGGTGGCAAGCACGGGGTCTGTGGGTGCGAGTATCGCCCCGATCAAAACCGATATGCCCCACCCCAGGTTCAGGCCATGATGCAGCACCAGCGTTACCCCACCGATGCAGACCAACATCACCGGCCCCGCCAGGTAGAAGGCGCCCCACCATCTGCGGTCATGCAAGGGCAGGCGCAACTTCAAGCCACTGAAGAACAGCGAAAACAGCACAGCGACTTCGGTGAGGTGCTCCATCCAGCCGCTCGCCTTGCTCAGGTCCAGATGAAGAAAACCCAACCCCGATGTGCCCAGGCCGATACCCAGGGCAAGGCACACCACGGACGAAGTCACAGGGATCCATCGCAGGTAGGAGGATGAGAGCGCCAGTAGCAGCAAGACGGCGCCCAGCATGGCGAACCAGACGATGAAGGTCATCTGCGCACAAGCCTTGAAAGAATTTTCGACTACATTTTGGACTTTCTGGCGAAACAGGTCGTTCCGCTGCATTTGCCTCCATCGGAGTGGCAGATGGTATTCCACATGCGGACGCAGTCCCGTACTGCACCCTGCCCCCCAGACAAACCAGACCCACCAGCGAATGAGCGGGCCAACCTCAGCTGAACGATGCAGTTCGGCGCATGCAGAATGCCCTCACCCCTTCATCAAAATCACTGCTGGTGCTCAGGCGCACAAACGTTTTCCGCTCGTTTTCCAATGCAATGGGCAGCCCATCAAGCAGACCATTGCGCAACAGCGCCTTGGCGCCTGCCTGGGCGGCGCTTGCACCAGCGACCAGACGGCCAGCAATGCGCAGGCCTGTTGCCTGCAAATGCTCGCTGGCCACTACGTCCATGATCAAGCCAAGCGAGCGAGCCTCACAGGCCGTCAGTGATCCATTGAGCAATGCAAGGGCCAAGGCGCGGTGCAGGCCAAGTTGGCGCGGCAAATGCCAACTGCCACCGCCGTCCGGGGTGATGCCGATACCACCGTAGGCATAGTGCAGGCGAGTATCTTCACTGGCGATCAACAGATCACAGCTCAACGCCAATGAAAGCCCGAAGCCGGCAACGGCGCCATTGAGCAGCCCCAGCACAGGGCACGGCAACCTGGTGATACCAAGCACCGCTTCGTTCACAGCGCCGACCAGTTGTTCGACACCTTCCATGCAGGCTTGCTGCTCCCCCGCGAGCAACTGGCGGAAATGTTGCACATCACCGCCCACCGAAAAGTGCTCAGCGCTGCTACGCATCACCACTACCTTCGGCGGACGCGCTGCCAAGGTTCGAACTGCATCAAGCAGTGCAGTTGCCATCGTGATATCGAAACTGTTGCGACGCTCGCGGTTTCCCAGGGTCAGGAAGGCAATTTCATCCTGCCGCTCTACATGAACTTGCATGTTCACCTCGCCTGTCCGCGTTTGGGCCGCATATTGCTGTCGAAATCATCCAGTGACGGAAACACCAGAGGTGGACGCTCATCGAGCGTCAGCAGGTGCTGACGGTATTGTTCGAGGTACTCATGTCGAGCGTCTTCGCTGATGTACGGCACATGAAACGCGGCGAATGGAGGTAGTACCGACAAACCTACGTAGCCGAGCACGCCACGCTGGATGGGCCGCAATAAAGTTTCCAGTTCGCCATGAATCGCATCCGGGCCGAACATGTGCGGCTGCCCTCCCAGCGAGAATGCCAGCATCGCTTGCTTGCCCTTGAGCCCGCCGTGGTCGTAGATGCGCTTGCCGCCATAGCAGTAGCCCGAGACAAACACCCGGTCGATCCAGCCCTTGAGGATGGCTGGCATGCTGAACCAGTAGATGGGGAAATTGAGGATGATGAGGTCGGCCCAGCGAATCTTGTCCAGCTCGCCAGCAATGTCAGCGGCCAAGGTCCCGCTACTGACGGCATGACGCTGTTCAAGGGCGTAGACCAGGTAATCCGAGTTTGCGCGCTCTTGGAAGTCTTCGGCACTGGCCACCGGATTGAACCGCATGGCATACAGGTCCGACATCACTACACAATGGCCCTTGTCCTCCAGGACCTCTGCTGCCAGCCGCGCCATGGCGCTGTTGAATGACCGGGGTTCGTTGTGGGCGTGGACAATCAGAACGTTCATGGCAACTCCAGCAGTTTGACACCGTTGTACTTGAGGAAGAATTCGTCGGCTTTGCGCACTACGTCGCGATAGCGCCCATTCAGGGCCATGCGCATCATGTCCAGCTGCAGTTGCTCTTGATCGATCATGTAATCGAGAAAGCGCTGTGCGCCTGAGGGGCCCTCCTCGCGCAGCCTTTGCAGCCAGGCAAAGTACTTCACGGTCTCACGATGGACCAACCGCAGCAGCAACCCTTGCAGAGGCCGCGGGACCGAGGAAACCAGCCATGATTTCCAGCGGGTGAACAGGCCAGGGGCCGTGTCCAGCCCCCACAACTGAGCTGCGGCTTCGTAGCGTGGCTGGTTGAAGGTTTCAAGGTCGGCGTAGGTTTTCCAGAACGGGTGCGCTGGCTGGCCCTGCAGGCGTGTGGCCATGCGCCTGACTGCAGCCCTGGCGAAGGCGCGGTTGGCCAGCTCGTGACGGAAGCCCTTGATGAATGTGCCTGACGGCATAGAGAAATCACCATTACTGTTGGTCAAGAATCCGAAGGTGCCGGGCAGCCATGAGTCATGGCCCGGCAATGTAATCGAGCAATACCTTTCTTTGCTGATCGTCATGCAGTTGCAAGGCGATTCCTCGCATCCAGACCGCCAGCTCGCTGGCATGCTGTTCGCTGCCACGTAGCCCGTCGCTGAACGATTGCAACTGTCGGTCGAGATAGGCTCGGTCGAGCACACGCAGGTTGGGCGTTTTCAGGTGCGCAAAGCCCTGCCCCTGCGGCCCGTGGCATGCGGCACAGGTGTGTTGGTAAAGCGCTTGCCCCTCGCCGTTGGAGGCCGTCGGCGCAGTTGCAGGCTCGGCGCCAAGGGCAGCGAAATAGCGCGCCAACGGTTCCTGGTCACCTTCCGCCACATTGGCCGCGATGGCGCGCATCTGTGCGCCATGGCCATCCCGCGGGTCGTAGCCTCTGCGCCCTGCCTTGAAATCGCGTAATTGCGTGAGCAGGTAATCAACCTGCTGCCCAGCCAGGCGTGGTGCGCCCAGTGTCGGGTTGCCCTGGCCCTCGGCGCCATGGCAGGCCACGCAGGTGGCGGCCTGGGGCGGTGGTGTAGCAGCGTGTGCCTGCAACGTGACGGCAAATACCAGCAGGCTGGCACAAAGACTTGGCTTCATCGGTAGGGGTGCTCTCAATGTCGTTCTCGTTCGGCGATACGCTGTAGCAGCCGGTTGCGGGTAGTCTCGACATCCGCAGGCACTGCCCCACGCCACTGCTGTATTTCATCGCCGGTATAGGGTTTGAAGTCCGGGGGTAGATGGCCGGCATCGAAACGCGCCAGCATCCAGTTGAGGACTCCGGCCAGGGCATCGTCCGACAGCCCCGACAATGCCGAACCCGGCACCTGCACCAGATATTCGCGGCCGCCGGGTATCCAGAGGAACTTGCCCAACTGGCCGGTAAAGGCCGGCACGCTTCGCTGCGGGTTACCGCTGCCATCGGGCAAGTGGCAGCCCTGGCAATTGAGCATGTAATCGAACTGACGTGGCTCTGTGGCCGATACCTGGGCCGACAGCGCTGCCAGCAACAGCATCCATGACAGTCGCCCGACCATGGTCACTCCTTGACCCCGATCACTACCGACAGCGAGCAGTGGTATGGCATGTCCGCCTGGCTGCCGGAACACCAGTTGAGGTCGTTGGAACTCTGCGGGCGATATAGCGGCGTATCACCTTGGTCACGCTGGCACACGCAACGTCCGCAGTTGCTCTTGCCACAGCAATCGTTGTACGAGATCACGTAGTCCTTGCCATCGGTGGGGTTGCGGCAGGTGCCGATCCAGGTGATGTCCGAGCGCACGGTGCCCGGCGGGCAACTGCTGGAAGTACCGCCGCAGCAGCCGCAGAGAAAACCGTCGATGGCACAGTGGCGCCAGTATTCGCAGCTGTTCGGGTCACCCGACTCCTGCAGCCCGGCACTGGACTGGGCGAACGCGCCGCCGCGGAACACAGGCAACAGGGTCGTTGCCCCGGCACCGACCAGCAAGGTACCCAGCCCACCAAGAAAGCCCCGGCGCGAAGTGCCACGGGCGACGCGGCGGGTCAACAGTTGGGTGGCTTCGTCGAACCATTTGATGGTCATGCGTGGTACCCCTGCTGCGCGGCTTTGTACGCCTGGACCGTGGCATGCCCCAGGCGCCGTGCTTCCAACAGGCTTTCCAGGTGCTCACGGGTGTTGACCAAGCCATGGCTGGCGACCGTGCCGTGCTCGTCGATGAGCACGGCATAAGGCAGTTTGCTGATCTGGTAGGCCAGGCCCACCTCCCGCGACAGCAGGTAGGGGTATGCCTGCAAACCTTGGGCGGCAATGAAGGCCAGGTGCTCGTCAGGTTCACCATCACTGGCCAGCACGATGTGCAGGCGCTCCTGGCGACGCAGCGCATCGAGCACCGGCAACAGCGTCTTGCACACCGGACATGTCTCGGACAGGAAGAACAGCAAGGTGGCCTGCCCGCTCACACCGCCCAGGCTCACCGAGCCACCGGTCAGGCTCGCCAGCGTGAATACCGGCGCCGCGTCACCGGCCTTGATCGCCTTGCCCAGCGACAGTGCGCCTACCGGCTGGATACGCTCGTGCAGCAGCCCGACCTGACGCGCCAGGGCCCACACGGCGAGGATCAGCATCAGGGTGATCGCCCAGGACAGCAGGCTGGAAATGATCAAAGCATGGGTCATGGACGTTGCCTCAGGGATGCGCGGTTGGAGATCAGCAGGTTCGCCAGCAGGTACACAGCGGCAGCGCTGACAAAGACGAACACCAGGGTGAAGCCGTCCAGCCAGGTCAGCTGACGCTCGGCCATCGGTGCCAGCAGGTTGCAGGCGAGCAGCGCCAGCAGCAGGTTGCGCCATGCCACTGCCGGCGCTGGAGGCTGAGGACGGCCACCGAAATGGCAGCCACAGTCCTCGATGGCAGAGCCTCGGCGCACGGCCAGGGCCAGTACGCCGGCATACAGCACCAGCAGACACACAGCCGGCAGCACCGCCCATGGCCACCACAGGCCCAGCAGCAGGCCAGCGGCGCCCAGCACCTCAAGCATCGGCAGCGCATACGTCCAGACGGGCGCCGCGCACCATGCTCCCAACACCTGGGCATAGCGTTGCAGCACGTCGGCGAACGCTCGGGGTTCGTGCAGTTTGTGCAGTGCGGCGGCCCCCAGCAGCAAGCTCAGGGCGCCGACACTGGCGACATGCACCAAGGGGTCATGCAGCAGCTCGGCGATCACCATGGCGCCACCACATTAAGGAAGCCCAGGGGGATATCGCCGACGCTGCGCAAGTGCTCGCCGCTGTCGGCGTCGTACAGGTTCACCCCCTGGCGCAGTAGCGGGATCAGCCCGGCATCACCCTCGGTCAGATAGACCCACAGGGTGAACAGGCTCGGCATCGGCACCAGCCAGTCGAGGCTGTACAACCGTGGTTGCGCGCCCTGGCTGACGCTGATGGCGGTGCTCTGCTCCTTGAGCGGCAGGCGTGCAACACGCTTTTGCGTGGCCACATCGAACACCCACACCTCGGTGCCGGGCTTCTGGTAGTTCTCCGGCACATCTTTGTGCATCAACACATACAACCGCCCGCTCTGCTGGTGCAGGGCCAAACCGTGGTTACCGGCGATACCCCAACCGTCGGTGCGCTCCTGCTCGCTCAGCAGCGACCATTGCTTGATCGGCCGCACGCCGTCGGCGTTCATGCCAAGGGCATAGGCGCGGTTGTGTTGCGAGACGAAGTACCAGGTGTCGCCATCACGTACACCGGTGGTCAGCAGCAGATCCTGCAGCGGATCGAACGCAGGGGCGGTGCGCTCTTGCAAGGCCACTTGCCCCTGCTCGCCCAGGCGCAGGTGGAAGAAGCCGCCGTTGCCGCAGATCGCGTAGAAGTCCCGCGGGCCGGCAGGATAGATCGAAGCACACCCAGGGATCGGCACCTCGGTGACGAAACGGCTGTTTTCCAGGTCCACCACCGAAATCGACTGTGCGGGGGTGAAGTTGAGCACCAGCAGGAAGCGTTCGTCGTCGGACAGCACGCTCAGGCCCGTTGAAATCAGCGCGGTCATGCGTTTGGCCGGGATCGGGATCTCGCGCTTGGGGCTGAGGGTCTTGGCGTCGTAGACGGTGACCACGTCGGTGCGCTTGCCGCGCACGCCACGGCTGAAGTAGATCTCGGTGGCATACAGTTCGTCGCGGCTGCGTGCGAGTTGCAAACCATTGGACCAGATGCCGGTGCTCAACTGGCCCAGGTTGCGACCCTGATCGTTGAACAGGTAGGCGCGGCCATCGACCATGTTGGGGGCATTGCTGCCCCATATCCAGAACCAGTGCTGGTCACGGTGATCACCGAGCACTTCGACACGGGCCTGCTCCGGCACGAACCCGGCCAACGCCGACGATGCCGCGCCGAACAACGACAGACCACACAACAGATGACACAAGGAACGCTTGAACATAGGGGCTCCGCAACAGGCGATCGGCCTGGGCTTGAGTCTATCGAGGGGTATTTTCGGTGGATTGGCGCGTAGTGACAGTTGCCTTGGCATCCGGTGCCACACCCTCGATAACGCCGGCAGCGCCGAACAGCAGCAGGTGGCCGGATTGCGCGGCCAGGGCCGACAGGTTCAGGCGGTCTTCGCGCTGGGCGCTGGTGAAGTGCGTCACCTGCGAATCGGAAACCGCCGTCAGGCCCGCATTGCCCACGAGGGCCACGCGGCCATCGTCCAGCTGCGTCACAGAAGTGATCGCCTGCTGGCTGCCACTGTCGAGTGCCTGCCAGTGTCGGCCCAGGCTGTCGCCCAGCAGCACCCGCCCACTCATCCCTGCCAGCAGCACGCGGCCATCGCGCAGGCCGGTGCCGGCCCACAGTGAGCCACTGACACCCGTGTCCAGGGGCTGCCAGGACACCCCCTGGTCGGTGGAGCGGTAGGCATGGCCGGCCTCGCCGACGATGAACAGGCTGCCGTCGGTGGCCTGGAACACCTGATTGAGGTGGAAGTCGTCGCCCTCCTCCCCCACCTGCATCGGTAGCCAGTTGACGCCGCCATCGACCGTACGCGCCGCATAGCCATAGGCACCGACGACCATGCCGTGATGGGCATCGGTGAACACCACCGACAACAGCACCGGCTTGCCCTCCAGGCGTTGTTGCAACACCCAGTCCTGGCCACCATCGACGCTACGCAGCAGCACTCCGCCATGCCCCACCGCCCAGCCTTGACGATCGTCGATGAAACTGACCGCGGTCAGCAGCACATCCACCGGTACGCTGCGCGCCTGGCGCCATTGCTGGCCATCACCGGACAACGCCACCACACCGTGGTCACCCACCGCAACCACCCCGACACCGGTCCGGGCCACCGCCACCAATGGCGCGTGGCGCACATCGTTCAGGGCAATGGCCGGCGCCGCCCATGTCTGTCCTGCGTACATCAGCCCCAGCAACCAGGGCAGCAATCGAACGGTCTTCATCAGTCAGCCCTTCTCAATGAGCGGCCAGGGGTGCGCGAACCGGCCCCCGTCGCGGAACCAGCACTTCCAGCACCACCGCCAGGGCCGGCAGCAGGGTCACGGCCATGAGCATGTTGGCCATGAACATGAAGGTCAGCAGCAGACCCATGTCGGCCTGGAACTTCAGCGCCGAGAATGACCAGGTGGCCACCCCCACCGACAAGGTCAGCGCAGTGAACACTGTGGCCACACCCACCTCGCGCAGGGCCTGCTGGAACGCGGCGACGATGTCGCGCCCCGCGGCCAGGTGCAGTTGCAGGCGGTTGTAGATGTAGAAGGCGTAATCCACCCCCACGCCCACCGCGAGCACCATCACTGGCAAGGTGGCCACAGTCAGGCCGATGTCGAGGGCCTTCATGAACCAGTAGCCGAGGAAGGTCGCCAGGGTCAGCGGCAGGCAGCAGGCGAGCATGGCTCGCCAGTCGCGGTACACCAGCCCAACCAGCAAGACGATGGTCAGGTAGACGTAGAGCATCATCGGCAGTTCGGAACTCTCCACCACTGCATTGGTGGCCGCCTGCACCCCGGCACTGCCGCTGGCCAGGCGCACGTCCACTCCGGGCAGGACATGACGCTCGCGGTACCGCTCGACGGCCGCGGTCACCTGCTTGAGGGTGCTGGCCTTGTGGTCGGCCAGGTACAGGTTGACCGGCAGCACGGTGCAGTCGGCATCGAACAGGCGCAATGCTTCGGGCACCTGGCGCACGGTTTCGCCCAGGGACAGTTCGTCGAACGGCAGCGCCGCCCATTTCGGATTGCCTTCATTGACCCCGGAGGCTGCCAGCTTGGCCATGGCTGGCAACGACTGCGCCGACAGCACGCCGGGCAAGGTGCCCAGGTACCAGGTGAGACGGTCGACATAGGCCATCATGTCATGCCGGTAGCAACCGCCAGCCGGGGTCTGCACGGCCACGGTGAACAGGTCCAGCCCCAGGGCGAAATGGCTGACCACCTGCTCCACGTCCTGGTTGTAACGCGAGTTGGCGTGCAGCTCGGGTGCCCCCGGCAGCACATGGCCAATGTGCCGGCCTTGGCTCTGCCATACCGCCAGCGCCATCAGGCCGAAGCCCAGCGCAGTCACCAGCACTGCGTTGCGTGGCTCGGCAATGCGCCCGAGGCCGGTCATCAGCCCCTCGCGGCGCGCCCGCAGGCGCTCCACCTTGGCCACGTAGTGCCGGTCGAAACGGCAGTAGCTGGCCAGCAGCGGCAACATCACCAGGTTGGTGACGATCTTGTAGGCCACCCCCACCGAAGCGGTGATAGCCAGTTCACGAATCATCGGTATCGGCACCAGCACCAGGGTGGCGAAGCCGACGAAAGCAGTGATCAGGGCCAGGGTGCCCGGGATCATCAAGCCGACGAAACTGCGCCGGGCGGCGGTCATGCCATCGGCACCGGCGCAGACCTCCTTGGCGATGAAGTTGACCTGCTGCACGCCGTGGGACACACCGATGGCGAACACCAGGAACGGCACCAGGATTGCCAGCGGGTCGAGGCCGAAGCCCAGCAGCGTCAGGGTGCCGAACTGCCACACCACCGACACCAGCGAGCACACCAGCGGCAGCACGGTCAGCCGCCAGGAGCGGGTATACCAGTAGACGGCCAGTGCCGTGAGCACGAAGGCCAGGGCGAAGAACTCGACCACGCTGCGGGCGCCGCTGCCGATATCGCCCATTTGCTTGGCGAAGCCGATGATCTGCACATCAAAGTCAGCGTCGGCGTATTGCGCCCTCACCTGCTCTTCGAGCTGGCGGCTGAAGGCCAGGTAGTCCAGGCGCTTGCCCGTCACCGGGTCCGGGTCGGCCAGCTCCGCTACCACCATCGCCCCGCGCTGGTCGTTGGCTACCAGGCTGCCGACGAAACCACCGGCCAAGGTGCGCTCGCGGATGCCGGCGATGGCCCGGGCATCGAGGTTGCCGACAGTGACGTCGCCGCCGACCACGTCCTCGGCCTTCATGCCCTCCTCGGTGATCTGCACTGCACGGGTGTTCGGCGTCCACAGCGAAGTGACGCTGCGCCGGTCGACGCCGGGCAGGAAGAACAGCGTCTGGGTCAGGTCATGCAGGCGGGTCAGTGCCGCCTTGTTCCAGATATCGCCATGGTTCGCCCGCAGCACCACGATGACCCGATTGGCACCGAACAGCACGTCCCGGTACTGGTTGAACGTCTTGATATAGGGGTGTTGCTGGGGCAGTTGTTTGTCGAAGCCCGCCGACATCTCCAGACGCGCGGCGAACAGGCCCATCACCAGGGTAACCACGGCCAGCAGGCCGAGGGTCGCCAGGCGATGGCGAAAGACCAGGCGCTCGAGCGCCGAGACCAGATAAGCCAGCATGAAAAGCCTCCCCGCCACGCGCCTTGCCAGCGCTTGGCGGCCGGATCAGAAGGAGTAGGAAATGTTGCCGCTGATGAAGTCGCGGTCGGCCATCAGGTTGTTGTCGCCCCCGCCCCAGTAGCGCACCCACTGCAGGCCGCCTTTCCAGCTGTCGCGGTAGTTGAACAGCAACGAGCTGGTCAGCGACTTGCGCCCCTCGACGAAGGGCATGGCGTTGGGCGTGGTGCCCTTGACGTCGTGGCTGAAGTCCAGCTGTGGCGTGACGGTCACGCCACTGCCGAACAGGTTCGGGTAGTTGACGCCGAACTCAGTCACGTAGCCCCAGGAGGTGCGGTCGGGCAGCGAGTAGTCCGGCAGTACGTAGGGCACCCGCCCCGAGTCATCCAGCCCCGGATAGCGAGTGACCGCCACCTCCGCCAGCAGGAAGCCATCGGACGCACCCAGGGCACTGGGGATGAAGCCCAAAGGGTCGTTGGCCGAAAAGGTGTAGGTGGCGTTGACGTCAGCCTGCCACTTGCGTTCCTCGACAAAGCCCTTGCTCACCCCAGTGTCGAACACGCTGTAACGGTTGAAACTGCCAGTGAAGGCCTGCCCGAACGCTACCGTAGGGTCTATTGCCACGCTATCCCGGGGCCGGAACGACAGCTCGCCGGCCACGGCCACAGGACCGACCAGGGTGCTCATCGACAGGCCGAACAGGTCTTTGTCCTCGCCATAGTTGATGAAATAGTCGTCCACGACCAAGGCGTCAGGATTGCTCCGTGCCGTATAGCCGACAAAGGGCAGCTTGTCGTGATAGCGCTGATAGAACAGGCCGAACTCGGTGTTTATCGACTCGGCCATCCAGCGCAGCGCCAGGCCGTACTGCCCGCCGTTGCTGGCCTTGCGCTCGCCGCCATACGGCACCGCCAGGCCGCTGGCCACCAGTTGATCGTGGCTCAGGCCACTGGTCAGCGGGTCACCGCAACGGCCAGTCGGTGTACCGACGCAGGTGCCGGGCTGCAGGCCCTCGACGAAGCTTGTCGGGTAATGGATCGCCCTGCGCCCTTCACCGACGATGTCGACGGTGGAGAAATAAGTGCCTACCGGGTCGACATCGTAGGCATTCCACTTGAACTGGTAGTAGCCCTCCAGGCTCAGGGTGTCGGTCATGCCCAGGCTGAACGAAGCCATGGGCGCGGGGATGAACACCTCTTTGAGCTGGGTGCCCGGGGTATGGTACTTGGGCAGGCTCAACGCGTTTATCTGGTTGATGCCACCACTGATGAACATCTCCGCGCCCCAGCTGATCACCTGGTTGCCAACCTTGATCTTGGCCGGCATCTCACCAATGTCGAAGCTTTTCGCCAACCACAGGTCGAGCAAGTCGAAGCGTTTGGTGGCGTCGCGTCGAGCCGCACCTTGCAGGTCGGTGCGCCGGGTATCGTCCATCTTGAAATCACGGGCCCAGGCAACCCGGCCCAGCGCGCTCCAGCCCTCGCCAAAGCGCAGGCTCAACTCATGGGTGCCCTTGATCACCTGAGAGAAGACATCGTGCTTGTGGTAGTTGAGGTTGCCATCGTCAGCGTTGCTGTAGTTGATGTCGGCATTGGCGTAGCCGTTGCCGCGCTCGAGGTTGTAGTAGCGGCCCAGCTCGTTGCCGGTGCCGGTATTGCAACCGCCGTTGTCGTTACCCAGCATATGGCAGTCGGGGGCCTGCAGGCGGCTGGCGAAACCGTAGGACAGGGACGAGTCGAAACTGCCCGACAGGCCCCCCTCGCTACCGAAGGTAAAGGCCTGGCAAGGCTGGGTGCCAAGCAATCCGAATGCCGCCAGGGCCAGCGCCGGGCACGGTGCGGCCTTCGCCCATGCCCGCGAAGGGAGTTTGTTCATGCTGTGGTCTCCGGAGGATTAACGCTCGCCGCGACGGCGCAGTTCGTTGGCGTTGAACAGCTTGTCGCCAACCCGGCCTTGCAGGCCGGCGGTCAGGTCCAAGGCAGCCCCCTCCTGGGTGAAGCCATCGGCGATGTAACGCCGGGCGATCAGGTCATAGCTGACGTACTCGAAGCTGGTGCAGGCCTGGATCTCGGGGTCGGCCCACAAGCTGCCCTCCTGTACCCGCCACAGGTTGCCCTTGGCGTCGTACATGTCCACATGCAGGAGGCTCCAGCTGTCCTCGTCGAAGTAGAACACGCGCTTGGCGAACGAGTGGCGCTTGTCAGCCTTGACCGTGGCTTCGACCACCCACACGCGGTGCTTTTCGTAGCGCTGCGCGTCGCGGTCCAGGTAATGCTCGCCGATCAGCTTGTCGTAGGTGTTGCTCTTGTCCACCAGGCGGTAGGAGTTGTACGGCACCACCATCTCGCGCTTGCCCAGCAGCTTGAAGTCGTAGCGGTCCAGGGCACCGGTGAACATGTTGATCTGGTCGACGAAGTACAGGTTGTCGGAGCCGGCGATCGGGTTGTCGTAAGCGAAGGTTGGCGCCTGGCGCACGCGGCGCTGGCCTGGGAAGTAGATCCAGGCGTTCTGTGGCTGGTCGAGACGGGCGTGCACCAGGTACATTTCACCCGCGCGCGAAGATGGCGACTGGATGTCGTAGAGCAGCTTGGCCTCGATGTCGTCGGTGTCCGCGGGTGCCTTTACCGCGGGATCATTGTAGGGGTAGTACTCGCTGGCCCATTGACGGACCTCGGTGAGCCCGCCGCCGGCCTCACGGCGCAGGAACGAGATCTGCGCCTTGCGGCCCTTGGCCATGTAGCGCAGCTTGTAGTTCCACAGTACCTCGATGCCGCTTTTCGGTTGCGGGAACGGTACTGCGGCGCCGGCTGCATGCTCCAGGCGCCAGCCGTCGGCGCCAATGCTCGCCTGGCCGGCGAAGTCCTGAGTACGCTTGGCCACCTCGGCGGGGATCGCGCAGCTGCGGTGCGTCGGGTATACGTCCAGGCGGTAGCCCGGGTAGGCCTTGATCAGCGCCACCTGCCCTTCCGGCAACTGTGCCTGGTACTGAGCGACGTTGCTGGCATCGATCGAATACAGGCGCTTGTCACCGGCATACGGGTCGCCATGGCCCGGCGACCAGCCGGCCGGCGCCTGGGTCAGGCCGCCGCTCCATGCGGGTATGCTGCCATCGGCGTTCCCGGCCTTTTCGGCGCCAGTGGGGGTAAGGTCGGCAAATGCCGTGAACGGAATGGTGGTACCGAGCAGCGCCAACAGCGCGCCGCCCAACAGGGACAGGGGGCGTGGTTTCATGAACTTTTCCTTGCGTGGTTCTTGTGGTTATCGAAAGGCAGTTCGCAGCAAACAGAGGGGGTAAAAAGGGGCTGCCGAGGAACAGCCCAAGGTCGATTCCGACTCTGTGAGATAGACAGTATTCAAAGCTGCAGGCCGAGGATTGGCAGGATGCGTCAGGATGTTTGTCATCCGGTGCCATGCCGCGCAGGCTCACGCCTTGAGGCTACGCTCCTCCCACCAATCCCAGGCCCGCAGCATCCTTCGCGCAGTACGCCCGGCCCAGCACGACAGGGTGTTGCCCGGCATCGGGATGATTTTGCGGTTCACGATCCAGAAATCGGTCAGCTCGCTCTTGTGCCCCTGCAGCAGATCGGCAATCGTCCGGCCATTGAGGTGACTCAATGCGACACCATGGCCGAAGCAGCCCCCGGCATAGATCATGCGTTCATCACCGATGAAACTGACCTCAGGCACCATGTCGGCGTTGACTGAAACCGGCCCACCCCAGCGATAGGCGACCCGAACATCACGCAACTGCGGATAGATCCATTTCAGGTGGGCCTCGCAATGCTCCCAGGCGGCCGTGGACGGGCGCTCCTGCATGGCACTGCCGGAATAGGCCTGTACATCGCCACCGCCCATGACAATGCGACCGTCGACCGTGGGGCGGAAGTAATGCAGCATCTGCCGGTTATCACCGAACGCTTCCCTGCCTTGCCACCCCAGGCGCTGCCACATATCGTCGCTCAAAGGCTCGGTGACAATCTGGTAGGTCCACAACGGCAACTGCCGCCAGCGCAAGCTGCGAGGCCCGGGAGCATCCTGTGCGTAGGCATTGGTAGCAATGACCACCTTGTCGGCGGTTACCCTTGCCGAGGGGGTATTCAACACAACTGCGCCGCCACTGTTGTCGATATCCAGCACCGGTGTGGACTCGTGAATGCGAACCCCGGCCGCCGCTGCCAGTTTCTTCAGGCCACGCACCTGCTTGCACGGGTTCAGGTAACCCGTGTCGGCCTCCCGAATCCCTCCAAGCAGATGTGGCGAGTCGTTGCGTTGACGCAATTGGGCCTGACTCTGCCACTGCATGTCCGCTGCCAGCCCCAGTGACTCATACAACTCCAGGGTCTTGCCCAAACGTGCCAATTGCGCAGAGGAGTAACTGACTCGCATCAGGCCCGCATGCCGGTAGTCACAATCAATCCCATGCGTTTCGATCAGCTCGCGGGTGTGCGTCACCGCCTTCTCCAGGTAGTGATGGGCGTCGATCATCCTCTGCTTGCCCCAGCGCAGTACCACCAACTCAGGTTCCAGCCCGAACAGCTTGGTACTGAAGCCAGCGTTACGCCCACTGGCGCCGAAACCGATCAGCGCTGCCTCGAGCACCAGTACCCGTGCCCCGGGGTTGTCGCGCTTGAATTGCCAGGCCGCGTTCAGCCCGGTAAAGCCACCGCCGATCACTGCAACATCGACACGCAGGTCCTCGCTCAGGGGTGCGTCAGGTGAATAGGCTCCATAGGCGTGCTGCCAGAAGGAGCGGTGCTCATGCAATGCCTCGTTATCAGTCATGCCGGGTTCTCGCATTGGATAGGGTTGAGATCAGCGGCCGAGCATCAGCCGAATCAAACGCTCGAAGGTTTTGCCATAGGGTGGGTACAGCAGAGGGAAAGCCGGCCAGGCGAATTGCTGGAACACCGGACGCAGCTTGGAGAACTCAAGAAAGCCTTCGTAACCGTGGTAATGCCCCATGCCGCTGGCTCCCACACCGCCGAACGGAAGATCATGCTGGGCCACGTGCAGTCCGCAGTCGTTCAGCGCCACCCCTCCAGAGCGGGTCTGGGCGATGACCCGTTCCTGCAACGCCCGTTGGTGGGTGAAGAGATAAAGTGCCAGCGGGTGGTCGCGGTCGTTGATGTATTCCAGCGCCTCGTCGATGCAGCGATAGGTCTTCACTGGCAGGATCGGTCCGAAGATCTCCTCCTGCATGAGCAGCATCGAATCGCACACGTCGACCACCAGCACCGGCGCAATCTTTCGTGAGGCTGGATCACTGAGCTTGCCCCGCAACAGCTCGATCACCCTGCCCCCCTTGCCCCGTGCATCGTCCAGATACCCCAGCAGACGCTCGAACGAGGCACCATCCACGATCGAGGTGTAGTCCTTTGAATCCAGCGTCGGATAACGTGCCGGAACGATGCCCCTGCACTGCTCGACGAAGGCTTCGAGCCTGCTTTCATGTATCACCAGGTAGTCAGGCGCAACGCACGTTTGCCCCGCATTCACCGTTTTCATTTGCAGAATTCGGCTGGCTGCGGTCTTCAGATCGAAATCGTCGGCGATGATTACCGGAGACTTGCCACCCAACTCCAGGGTTACCGGCGTCAGGTTGCTGGCAGCCGCTTTCATCACCTGGCGACCTGTATCTGCAGAACCGGTGAAGATCAGGTGATCGAAAGGCAGGCCAGAGAAAACCGAACCGCTGACATTCGGCACAATGGCCAAGGTCCGCTCATCGAAGTAAGCGCCCACCAGGCGGTGCAGCAAAGCGCACAGATTCCGTGAGTTGGCAGCCATCTTCACCATGCAGCGGTTCCCCGCTGCCAGGGCACTGGTCACTGGCCCCATTACCAGGAAAAGGGGGTAGTTCCACGGTGCGACCACACCGACAACGCCCTTGGGCTGCGGTACTACACGATTACGTGCCCCCGGGAACCAGAACGAGCCTTTACGCCGCTGCGACCTGGCCCAGCGGCCCAACCTTCCATGGCAGTCGCGAATGCCGTCCACGCTGAGAAACAGCTCCAGCAGCAGCGTTTCCTGGTGGGCCCGGTTGCCAAAGTCCATGCTGATTGCCGCACAGATGGCTTCCTGATTGTCCAGCAGCAAGCGCTTCAGGCGCTGCAGATGCCGACGGCGTTCCTGCACTGTGGGTATGGGCTGCTCGCGCTGTGCGGCTCGCTGCAGCGAAAGAATGCGTAACGCCTCGGCTTCGCCACACTTGGCCGGGCTGGCGTTTACCGCTGTGTTCATCGTCGCTCTCCTGAAATGAAGTGGGCCAGCTGCCCAAGGCAGGCGCAGGCGCTTCTTTCAGGGTATAGAGGGGGACAACGGCTGAATTGACCGCAGGTGCCAGAGTTTCAGCCACCGGTGCCATGGGTACGACCGGCCAGCCGGTACTGCTGCGGTGAATGCCCGGTCCAGCGGCGGAATGCCCGGGTAAACGAACCGGATTCGGCGTAGCCGAGCAACAGTGAAATCTGTGTCATCGAATAGTCGGAGTGGTTCAGGTACCCCATTGCCAGGTCGCGGCGTACCTCCTCGATCAATACCGAGAACTCGATATCCAGGTCCTTGAGGCGACGTTGCAGGGTACGCCGGCTGAGGCCCAGGTATTGGCTGACCTGATCGAGTGACGGCAACCCACTGGCCATGCCGAGTGCGATCATGCGGGTGATCCGGGGCAGCAATTCGTCGCTGATGTTTCGTTGCTCGCGCTCCTGCTGAAGGTACGGCTCCAGGGCCTTGAACAGTCGATCGTTACCTCGGGTGGCAGGCAGGCCAAGCACCTGGGCTGGCAACGTGATGCGGTTGGTCGGCTGGTTGAAAAACACCGGGCACATGAACAATTGCTTGTGCATGGAGACATCTGCCGGACGAGGGTGCTCGAAGTCCACCCGCAATGGCCGTACTGCGCTGGCAGTTATCAGTTGCAGCTGTCGCAGAATCGCGGCAATGGCAAACTCTGCATCCTGACGGCGATTGAGTACGGTAGCGTCGGTGACCTGGTAGGTGACACGCAGCTGCCGGCCCTCGCAGCAATAATCGATGGACGACTCCTGGGCGAACACCACGAGGTACGTGTGCAGCGTCATCAGGGCCTTTTCAACGCTAGGTGCGCAGTGCAAGGCGTGGCCCAGCGCGCCGAAGTCGTCGGCTTCGGTCTGACTGCCCAAGGTCAGGCCGATAGCAGGGTTGCAGCTACCGGCGGCCTCCCAGAGCGCGACATATTGTTCACCGGGGATTTCAATATCGGCGCGCTCAAGCAGCGCCAGGTCAATGCCAAGCGCGTCGAGGTGTGGGGCGAAGATATCCTTGAAGCGTCGGAAAAAGTTCTCCGAGATAACGGTACGCGCTGATTTCATGTTGTTCTTCGCAGATCGGTGCTGGGTGGAGCGGCTCAAGGGCGCTTGCCACGCAAACACAAAACACTTGAGTGATTCTTGATAGACCCAATTGGCGCCTGTCAGTCACAATTCATACACAGCGTACGCATGTGTGCAACCACGGAAAATGCCGACAGATTCAGTATCGACCATAACAGCGCAAGACTGGTGGGGCTGGGGTGGTCATCGCATCAATCCCTGCTCCTCGAAATACCGGCTCAAGGTAGTCGCCTCCCCCTCAGGATCAGCCAGCGCGACATAGTTGTCAGGCCGCAACAGGTAAGCAGCATTTCTGGCAACGCCGGCTTTCTCGTACGCATCCTCCCAAGCGAAAACATGCAGTGCAATACCGTGCCTTGCGCACCATTGGGACAAGTCGGCCTTGGCTTCGCCGTAAACATGCACCTGCCACTGAATGGCTGCCAGTGAAGCGTAGTTGTCCTCGGTGCCCACAGGCAGCCATGGCAGGCGATCACCGCCCTGAACTCCACCGGCCTTGCCTTGGCTCAGCGGGCTTTCGCGGTAATCGAGGGTGGTTTGCGAAACCACTCGGAACAGGTACTCACGGACGTTTTCGCTCTTGTATGCAACGCTCGCGAAGAGCGGCGCGATGCGAGTACGTACAAAGTCGGCAAATCCGCCCTGAGCGGTAACGAAGGTGAACAGTTTGTCAGTTGTCTCCACCAGCGTGCGGGCAAATGCCTGGCGTTCGATCTGGAAGCTGTCGAGCAATGTGTCGGGCGCCGTCCCTTTCAACACCGCGGCCAGCTTCCATGCCAGGTTGATCGCGTCCAGAATGCCGGTGTTCATGCCCTGCCCTCCCGCCGGGCTATGGACATGCGCTGCATCACCGAGCAGAAACGCCCGGCCACGGCGGAAATGGTCCGCGACGCGATGGTGAACACGGTAGGTGGAAAACCAGTTCACGGCGGTAATCCTTAGGTTCAAGCCGTTGATCGCATCATGGCCAACGTCCTCGAACGTCAGATGTTCAGGATGCTCGGCTCGCTCATCACGCACGGTGCCAATCAAGCGGTACTGGTCCTTTTCGCCATAGCACAAGAGCAGCACAAAATCGGATTTGTCAAAAGCGATATGCCCCTCACCTGCCGGCTCGACGCCAGTTACCCTGACATCCGCAACATAGAAAAGCTGTTTGTAGGTGCCGCCCTCGAAACCGCTGCCGATCTCTTGCCGCACAAGCGACCGAGCGCCATCGCACCCCGCCAGAAAAGCCGCAGTGACGGATTCTTCTCGCCCATCAGCATGTTTCAGGAGGGCCGTGACATGGCTTTCACCCTCCTCGAAGGACAGCAGTTCGGTCTGCCGTTCCACCTCCACGCCGAGTGACTGGAGCTGCTGCACCAGCAGGCGCTCATGGCGGTCCTGGGGATAGATCAACACGAAGGGATACGCTGAAACCTCTCTGCCTGCGTCGCCCAAGGGGATACGCGCCCTGTGCCGACCGCGTGCCCACATGTTCATGGCAGGGGTTTTATAGCCGGCCTCTATCACTGGCTCGGCCAGGTCGAGCTGACGATAGAGCTCCAGCGTGCGGGCTTGAACAGCCATGGCGCGAGAAGCTTCGCCAGGACCACTGCTCTTGTCGACGATCCTTACAGCGACGCCTTGCCTGTTGAGCCAAAGAGCAAGAACCAGCCCGGTCGGACCGGCTCCGACAATGAGAACGTCGGTCTGCGCCATGATCTCACCTCGAACATCAATGACCTTGGAATCATGAATGTTCCTGGGCGCGCGCAAAGTCAACGTTTTATTGGTCGTTCGCAATCAAGGGGCATTTGCCCCCCGATTGCACAGGTCTTGACCCTCACGAGCCAAAGCCTTGAGTGGCCCTTGCATCGGTCATAGCAGCTCGGGGAATGCAGCGCCAAGCAGGCCCGGGTCCTTCAGGATCGATGCGCTGCTGGCGATATCCGGGGCCAACCAACGGTCCTGGGCATACGCCGGGACCCGTTCGCGCAACAACCGCCAGGCAACGCTGGTACCCGCGCCAAAGCGCTGCTCCTTGAGGAACTCGAATGCCTGGGCCGCCAACAGGTATTCGATGGCGAGGATCTGCGTGCAGTTCTCCAGGGCGCGGTGCAGCTTCAACCCGGCATTGGTGCCCATGCTCAGATGGTCCTCCTGCAGGCCGGAGGTGACGTAGTTGTCGACGACTGCCGGTTGTGCCAGCTGACGGTTTTCCGCACACAGTGAAGCGGCCACGTACTGGACAATCATCATGCCCGAATTCACCCCCGGCTGGCTGACCAGGAAGGCCGGCAAGCCGCTGACCAACGGGTTGATCAGGCGATCGAGACGACGCTCGGCAATCGCCCCGATCTCGGCCACTGCTATGGCCAGCAAGTCGGCCGCCATGGCTACCGACTGGCCGTGCGGATTCGCCTGGGAAACCACCCGATACGACTCGGGCGTACCCAGCAGCATCGGGTTGTCGGTGGTGGAGTTGAGTTCGGTTTCGATCTGCCGCGCAGCGTGTTCCAGCTGATCGCGCGCGGCGCCATGAACCTGCGGAATCGAGCGAATGCTCAAGGCGTCCTGGGTGCGAATGCCTTGGCTGCTGGCAATGATTTCGCTGCCTTCGAGCAGGCGCCGCAGGTTACTGCCCACGCGCTGCATGCCGGGGTGCGGTTTCATCGCGATGATTTCAGGGTCGAAGGCATCGAGCTGGCCGCGCAGGGCCTCGAAGCTCATGGCGCTGATAACGTCCGCCCATTGGCTCAACCGAGTGGCGTCGTCCAGCGACAAGCAGCTCAGGCCGGTCATGCAAGGGGTACCGTTGACCAGGCACAGGCCATCCTTGGCACCCAGTTTGACCGGCGCCAGGCCGACCTCGGCCAAGGCCTGCTGCGCCGGCATGATCTGGCCGCGATAGCTGACCTGGCCGACGCCCAGCAAGCTGATGCTGATATGTGCCATGTGGGTCAGGTACCCCACCGACCCCTGCTTCGGCACCTGCGGGGTGATGTGCTGGTTGAGCAGGGTCAGCAGCGCCTCGACCACCTTGCGCTGCAGGCCGGAACGGCCCTGGCAGAAATTGATGATCGCCGCGCACATGATGGCCCGGGTCTGTTCGTCCGACAGCGCCGTACCCACGCCACAGGCATGGCTGAGCAAGGTGTTGTGCGACAGCTGGCTGAGTTGTTCGTCCTGCAACGAGACATTGCACAAGGCGCCAAGCCCGGTGTTGACGCCATAGGCGCGGTCACCGCTGGAAACGATGCGCTGGACAATGGCCTGGGCGTTCTCGATCCGCGCCCAGGCCGATGGGGCCAGCTCAAGCTTCGCGCCATGCCGGGCCACTGCCACCACGTCCTGCCAACGCACTGGCGCCTCGGCGATGATGATTCTTTCGGCAAACGACATACACGCGTTCCTTAAAGCGAAGCTACGCGACGCTGCACGAAACGATCGACGTATTCGTCCGCAGGCTGGTAGAGGATTTCTTTCGGTGTGCCGACCTGGACCAGGCGACCGTCCTTGAGAATGGCAATCCGGTTGCCGATACGCACCGCCTCGTCCAGGTCGTGCGTGATGAAGACGATGGTCTTGTGCAGGGTCTTCTGCAGCTCCAGCAACTGGTCCTGCATTTCGGCGCGAATCAGCGGGTCGAGCGCACTGAAGGCTTCGTCCATCAGGATGATGTCGGTGTCGGCAGCCAGGGCGCGGGCCAGGCCGACGCGCTGACGCATGCCGCCTGACAACTGGTGCGGGTACGACTTTTCGTAACCCTTGAGGCCCACGGTGTTGATCCAGTGCAGGGCACGCTCTGTGCACATGGCCTTGCTCTCGCCACGGACTTTCAGGCCGTAGGCGACGTTGTCCAGCACGGTGCGGTGCGGCAACAGGCCGAAGCTCTGGAACACCATGCTGATCTTGTGCCGGCGGAATTCGCGCAGGGCCTCCATGTCGTACTGCAGAATGTCTTCGCCATCGACCAGGATCTGGCCGCTGGTCGGGTCGATCAAGCGGTTGAAGTGGCGCACCAGGGTCGACTTGCCCGAGCCCGACAGCCCCATGATCACGAAGATCTCGCCGCTGCCGATGGACAACGAGAGATCGTTGACCCCGACCACGCAGCCGGTTTCGGCCAGGACCTGATCCTTGGCTTTTTGCTGGCGGATCAGTTCCAGGGCATCTTCGGCGCGAGCACCGAATATCTTGAAGACATTCTTGACTTCGATCTTGTTCATTGTCTGTTTGGCGCTCATTTGCCCACCCCATGCCGTGGTCGGCCATAGGCCTGGGTAATGCGGTCGATCACGACCGCCAGAATCACGATGGCCAGGCCCGCTTCGAGGCCGCGGCCCACATTCAGGGTCTGGATGCCGACCAGGACGTCTTCACCCAGGCCACGGGCACCGATCATCGAGGCGATGACCACCATCGACAGGGCCATCATGGTGGTCTGGTTGATGCCGGCCATGATGCTCGGCAACGCCAGTGGTAGCTGCACGCCGAACAGTTGCTGCATGCGATTGGCACCGAAAGCGTTGATCGCCTCCATGACCTCGCCATCCACCTGGCGAATGCCCAGGTCGGTCAGGCGAATCAACGGCGGCGCGGCATAGATGACGGTGGCGAAGATCGCCGGCACCTTGCCCAGGCCGAACAGCATCAGCACCGGTATCAGGTACACGAAGCTAGGCATGGTCTGCATGATGTCGAGCAGCGGCATCAACACCGCCCGCAGGCGATCGTTGCGCGCCGACAGCACACCCAGCGGAATGCCGACCAGAACCGATATCAGCGTTGCGACCAGCATCAGCGCCAGGGTCTGCATCAGCTTGTCCCAGAGGCCGACCGCGCCGACCAGGAACAGCAAGCCGACGATCACGGCAGTGGTCACGACTTTGCGGGTGGCGTGCCAGGCGATACCGGCGACGATGGCCAGCATCAGCCACCAGGGCACTGCGCGCAGCAGGCCTTCGAGGTTGACGATGGCCCACAGCAGGGTGTCGGAGATGTGCCGGAACACGTCACCGTAGTTGGTTACGAGCGCATCGACCCAGCCATTGACCCAGTCGGCAATGGAAAACGTGAAGTTCTTGGGAAACATGGAATTCTCTCGAGCAAGTGCATGAAACGGACTGTCGCGTGCCTTGTCCGGCAGGAGCCGGACGAGCCCACACGCTCAGAGTGCCGCGTCGACCTTTTTGGCTGCGTCTTCGCTGACCCAGCTGTGCCAGACCTCGGGGTGCTCCTTGAGGAACAACTTGGCCAGTTCCGGCGACTCGATGCGATCTTTGCTCATGCGCGCCAGGTTCTGGTTCAGCAGGTCGATCGGCAGATTGACCTTCTCCAGCACCGCCACCAGTTCCGGCGCCTGCTCGTGGAAGGCCTTCGACAGGCCCACTTTGATGGTCAGGGATTTATCCACGCCTGGCTTCTCGTCCAGCTTGACCAGGTCGACCAGGCCCATCAGCGGCGTCGGCGACCAGTAGTAGAACAGGATCGGCTCGCCACGCTTGTAGCTCGACAGCACGGCGGCATCCAGTGCCGGGCCGGTGCCCGGGCGGAAGTTGGTGTAGCTGCTTTCCAGGCCGTAGTGCTTGAGCATCTCGCTGTTGTCCAGCTCGCAGGTCCAGCCGGCGGGGCAATTGTAGAAGCGCCCCTTGTCCGGCTCTTCCGGGTCCTTGAATACCTGGGCGTATTGCCCAAGATCGGCGATGGTCTTGAGGTTCGGTGCCTTGGCTTCGAGTTTGCGCTTGGGGTCGCCTTCGATCACGTAACGCGGCACATACCAGCCTTCGACTGCGCCAACGACCGGCGCGCCGACGCCAACGACCTTGCCGGCAGCGGCAGCCTTGTTCCAGACCTCGCTGCGCCCTACCCACTCTTCGGCAAACACCTGAATGTCGTTGCTGCTCAGGGCGTTTTCCATGGAGATGGAGTTGCCCGGCAGGCTGTCGGTTTCACAGCCATAACCATTTTTCAGCACGAACTGCATCACGTCCGTGAGCAGCATCCCGCTTTCCCAGTTCAATCCGGCGAATTTCACCGGTTTGCCAGACTCGCACCAGCCGGCCGCCTGGCTGGCACCAGCGGCCGCCAGCAGCCCGAAAGATAGTGTCGTGGTCAGCAGAGCCTTTGTAATTTTCATTGTGACGCTCCCAAACAAGAACATGGATTGCAGTAGTCGAGGGCATCCGGCCCAAAGAGGGTCGCCAAACTGGCTGATCAGCCTTGCAATCGGCATCGGCGTGGCACCTGTGATCGGTGGCCACTGCACAGAGGAAATATTTCACAACCTCAAAAAAGGATAAAATAATATGTCCTGATGTATCACAACGGAAAAACCTATGAAGTTCACACTGCGACAACTGCGCTACGCGCTCGCAGCGGCCAAGCACGGGAACCTGACGACTGCCGCCATGGAGCTTCATGTTTCGCAGCCCTCCATTTCGGCGGCCATCAGCGAATTGGAAGAGGTGCTGGGCCAATCGATTTTCGTGCGCCAACGTGGCCTCGGCATATCGCTGACCCCGTTCGGGCGTACCGTCATGGTCCAGGCCCGGCGCGTTCTGAGCGAGGCTCGGACCTTTGCCGAGATCAATGCCAATGCGGGAGAGTGTGTCGGAGAGTTGGTGGTCGGGTGTTTTGAAGACCTGGCGCCCTATTGCCTGCCACAGATCGTGCGCCGGATGCAGGAGTCCTGCCCGAGGGTCACGGTCGATATGCGCGAAGGCAGCTTCGATTACGTGGGCAAGCGGCTGAGTGAGGGCGCGATAGAGCTGGCGATCACCTACGATCTAGGTCTGCCGCCGAACACTCAATGCACCCAGCTGTGCCAGCTGACCGCTCAGGTACTGCTGGCTGCCGATCACCCGTTGGCCAAAGAGTCGCGCGTCAGCCTCAAAGCGCTATCCGAATACACCCTGGTAGTCACCGATCAGGTCCACAGCTGGCAGCATGTGCTGGACCTGTTCAGCTTCTACGATCTTTCGCCCGCCGCTGTGCACCGCGTGCGCACCTTCGAGATGCAGCGTAGCCTGGTCGCCAACGGGTTTGGCGTGGCGCTGATCTACACCCGACCATTTGGTGACCGCAGCTATGATGGCCAAGCGCTGGTGTGTCGGCCGACCGAGGAGAAATTGCCAACGCACAGCATCGTGCTGGCGCATGATCAGCGCTATCCGCTGACGCCTTCGGCTGAGGCGTTCAAGGACCTGGCGGTGGCATGGTTCGCGGAGCGGCCGTCGTTTGCATCCGAATGAAACTACCCTCCTCTGCGAGGCGTCATTGCGCTAACGACACCTGGTCTTTCATCATCCCCATCAGTGCCTCGTTTTCCAGCGGTTTGCTGAGCAGGAAGCCTTGTACTTCATGGCATTGGTCATCGCTGAGCAAGGCCAGTTGCTCGGCGGTCTCGACACCTTCGGCAGTCACCGTCATGCCCATTGCATTGCCAAGGTTGATGATGGCCTGGACCACGCTACGGTCGCTGCCGCTCTTGCCCAGGTGCTGCACGAAGCGCTTGTCGATCTTGATGCTGTCGAACGGGTAGGTACGCAGGTAGCCCAGCGAGGAGTAACCGGTCCCGAAGTCGTCCATGTTCAGGCGCACGCCCAGCTCCTTCAGTGCAAGCATGGTGTGCAGTGCGCCTTCAACATCGTTGAGCATGACGTTCTCGGTAATTTCCAGCTCCAGGCGGTGGGCTGGCAGCCCGGTGGCGCGCAACGCGTTGCCGACGTCGCGGACCACATCGCTGCGGCTGAACTGGGCCGGCGACATGTTGACCGAGACCATCACCGCCTGCGGCCAGCCCCGCGCCTTGGTACAGGCTTCCTGCAGCACCCAGTTGCCAAGCAGCACGATCAGGTCGGACTCTTCGGCAAGCGGGATGAAACGATCCGGGCGGAGCAAGCCCAGGCGCGGGTGTTGCCAGCGCACCAGGGCCTCGGCCGATGCGATCGAGACCCCATCGACCTTGAAGCGCGGCTGAAAATGCAGCACCAGTTCGCCACGCGGTATGCCCTCGCGCAGCTCGCTTTCCAGCACACGCTTCTCCATCAATGCTGCGTTCATCTGTGCCGAAAAGAATCGCCAGGTGTTCTTGCCCGCCTGCTTGGCGCTGTAAAGGGCCACGTCGGCGTGTCGGATCAGGTCGCTCGCCGTACCAGGGTAATCGCCCGACAGCACTACACCCAGGCTTACCCCCACTTGCACGACATGCCCTTCGACCTGAATGGGGCGTTTGATCGCCTCGATCACGCGCATGCAGAATCGGTCCATGTCCTGGTGATCGCCTGGCCGGGTCAGCACGACGATGAACTCATCGCCTCCCAGACGCGCGACCAGATCACTGTCGCGGGTAACTTGACCGAGGCGGCTCGCTACCTCGAGCAGCACCGCGTCGCCGGCCGGATGCCCAAGGCTGTCATTGATTGGCTTGAAGTTGTCCAGATCGAGCATCAGCAGCGCCACCTGGGGTAGCTCAGCGCCAGGGGCTGATTGTTCGAGGAAACGGAACAGCTTGTTGCGATTCGGCAGGCCGGTCAGGGCGTCGTGCAAGGAGAGGTGCTGAATCTGGGCATGGGCGGCGACTTCGTCGGTGATGTCGCTGCACGTGCCACGAAAGCCGGTACACACGCCCTCGGCCACGATCGCGCGAGAAGCGATCCTGCAGATACGCTGCTGGCCTAGATGGTCCTGGTACTGGCAGCGCAGCGTGCCGGAAGAGCCTGTCGCGGCGAGGCTGTGCAGCGAGGTCCGGAGGTTGCTGGTATCACACGACAGCAACTCGGTAATCGGGCGCTGTCGCCACGCTTCGACGGGGTGCCCGGTGAGTTCGGTGAACCGGTCCGAAAGGTAGGTCAGGCGAAGGAGCACATCCGTTTCCCAGATCCAGTCCGAGGCAGCTTCGGCCACTGCCTTGAAGCGCTCTTCACTTGATTGCAGGGCAACCCTGGAAGTCACCAGAGCACGGTGGCTGCGATCGATCCTGGTGCTGGCGCGGATCGCATAGCGTGCAAACAATGCCATGCTCAGCGCGATGAACAGAACGGCGATAGCCAAGGGCGCGATTACCGTGTGGATCAGTTCGGTGCCGGGCTGCGGTAAATCCCATGCCAAGGTGTGGCCGCTGCCTTCGAGTGGCAGGGCACCGCGCCCTTGGCGCTGATCGGCCGAATCGCCCACGGCCAGGCCGGACAGCCCCGCCGCCTGCCCCAGCGGCAAGAGCACCTGTGGCGATAGAACCCGAATGAACACCAACACCGCAGTTGGTCCCGGCGGGCGGGCCGGCTGGGTCTGCGGGCGGATCAGTGCAGCGACGTACACCGCCGGCTGGCCACGAAAGACCAGATAGCCTGAAGACGCCTGTTCGTGCTGCGCTGCTTGTCGAGCCTCCTGCAGGATCTTGCCGGCACTGACGGTATGCTGCTCAAGGCCCTGCTGGCTGAGCTTACCGTCCAGTATTGCGTACCGCGTACCGTCGTCATCGAGCACATATACGCCTTCGTACCCATCGGAGGTATAGAGCGTGGCGCCGACATTGTCCTCGTCGTATGCCCAATGTGCATCGACCTGCCCGCCCAAGTGATCATAGGCGGCCTGCCAGTTGGCATGGGTCAGCAGGAACGTCTTGTCGTTCTTCTGCAGCTGGGCCATGGCGGATTCAGCATAGAAGCGGCTCTGCTCCACTTCTCGGGCGTCCAGCGCCCCGGCGAGGCGGTAGAGGGAGAACAGCCCCAGCAACAAGGCCAACAGCAGAATCAGGGAAAACGCCACGATCAGTTGCCCGACCACATCACTGCGGGTCGACATTTCATTGTCAGCAAAGACGTCCATTGGTTCACCATCGCGGCCTAGGGTCTCCCGGTTGACCGGGCGGCAAGCTTGGAGGTCGATGGAGCTGACGATCGGTGATTGGCGAAAGGCAACCTAGAGCCTGATACGGGGCTGTGGTCAGTACAGCGCGGGGGCCTGCCAGCGGTGAACGACCGCCAGGTTGGATAACGGTTCTGGTGCATGCGGCCGCTATCGACCGAAGCGGACAAG
Source organism: Pseudomonas sp. B14(2017) (assembly GCF_002113255.1). Lineage (NCBI taxonomy): Bacteria > Pseudomonadati > Pseudomonadota > Gammaproteobacteria > Pseudomonadales > Pseudomonadaceae > Pseudomonas > Pseudomonas sp. B14(2017). The sequence continues at coordinate 211,761 of NZ_NEJY01000003.1, read as the reverse complement.
TTCTACAAGCATGATGCTGACGGCTCATCAATCTGTCGGTATGCCCGGCCAGCGTCAAGCCACCTTCAATAGGTGAACTCCACCGTCCAGAAGTATGGAGTTCAAAGTTGGGGCGGCCGGAAGCTTATGCTGACTTATCCAAAAGAGCGCTCAAACCCAGACATATATTCAACAAGTGCCTGTACTGCTTGCTCGGTAACGGCATTATAAAGCGAGGCTCTCATTCCGCCCACTGATTGATGCCCTTTCAGCCCAAGAAGCCCACACTCCTTTGCCCCGGCTAAAAACAGTTCGTCTAGGCGTACATCTCCAAGGCGAAACGGAACATTCATCCAAGACCTATACTCCGGAGCGATAGGGTTAAAATACAATTCGCTTCGGTCGATGTAATCGTAAAGCAAGCGCTGCTTACGCTCATTGATAGCTGCTATAGCAGCTAAGCCACCTTTTTCCTGAAGCCACTCGAATACCAAGCCAGCGATGTACCAAGAAAATGTTGGCGGTGTATTGTACATCGATTTATGCTCGGCCATTAGCTTGTAATTTAGCAGTGCAGGGCATTTTTTGCTGGCACGATCCAGGAGATCTTGACGAATAATTACGATCGTAAATCCGCTAGGACCGATATTCTTTTGCGCCCCAGCATAAATCAACCCAAAGCGAGAAACCTCAATAGGCCTAGAAAGAATACTGGAAGAAAAGTCTGCCACAAGCGGAATCCAGTCTATTTCAGGAACAGCACTTAACTCCAAGCCGCCGACAGTCTCATTCGCAGTATAATGCAGATAAGCGGTATATTTGGAAATTGACCATTCATCTTGACGTGGAATCGAGCAGTAACCAGCCCCCCTCGAGCTGCCCACCACATTCACATTTGTATATCTATACGCTTCCTTGATAGCTTTTTGGGACCAAAGCCCAGTGTCCAGATAATCAGCCTGATCATGCTCACCTAGGAGATTCAAAGGGATTTGCGAAAATTGAAAACTAGCTCCTCCAGAGAGAAATAAAACAGCATAGTGTTCAGGAATACTCAGCAGCGAACGTAAATCAGCCTCCGCTTTCTCTGCTACTGCCCTGAACTCTTCGCTGCGATGGCTGATTTCCATCACCGACAGGCCCAGCCCTTGCCAATTGTACAGCTCTGCTTGCATTTTTTTCATAACGCTATCGGGGAGTGCGGATGGCCCTGCACTGAAGTTAAAAGCACGATAATCTAAGGAGGCCGAATTTCCGATCAAAACAGAACTATTCATGATTTGCTCCGATAGTTATAAGCCCGATCTCGAAACGCTAGTCAACGTTTACGAACCCAGGAAGGGCACGAATCTTTTCTAGCCAGCTCAGTATGTGAGGGTACCCACCAAGAGCTATGTTAACCTTCGTAGCACTAGACACGAATGTATACATGGCGATATCGGCAACTGTGGGGATTCCTTTGACCAGGAAATGTCGACTGGTGAGTTCCGAGTTCAAAAGATCAAGAAAGCCTTCATAACGCTGAGTCGCTTGTTCGGCATCCAATCCTGTGCGAAGTAATGCAACTCCAGTGTCTCCAGCGGCATGAAATAATTGCCCGGCTGCGGTTGAAAGCCAGCGCTGGATTGCTGCAGAACCGACGGGATCACTTGGGCACCATTGTTCACCTCCATATTTTCGGCCTAAGTAAATGAGAATTGCATTTGAGTTGGATATAACAACGCCGTCATCATCAATCACCGGGCCCCGCCAAAAAGCTTTCAATGCAGAATATGCTGAGGACTGGGATGTGCCGCCATTTATATCAATCTCGACCCTCTTGCAAGTTATACCAAGCAGCGACAGCATGATCAACACACTATGACAGCTACTTGAAAGGGGAGCGTGATATAAAGTCAGCACATGATTTGTCATGCTGTCACCTCAGTACGTTACTTAAACTACCGTTAGTGCTACCTATTTCTTAAGGCCTGGCGAATACAGTGACTTATTTTACGTTTCGATTAAGAAAGTCAAGGATCTTATCGGCAATTAAAGTAGAATGGGTCTCTAAGGCAAAGTGGCCGGTATTTTCTATTAAGCTGACTTCAGCTTTTGGAATATCTCTTTTGAACGCCTCAGCTCCAGCAGGAAGAAAGAATGGATCATTTTTCCCCCAGACCGCCAATAGTGGGGGCTGATGTTTGCGGAAATAACCGTGAAACTCCGGGTACTTTTTCACGTTGCTCGCATAATCTAGGAATAAGTCGAGCTGAATATCTTGTTGGCCTTCTCGCTCCAGAAGGGCCTGATCAACTGTGTACCCGTCAGGCGAGACATGGTAAGTGTCTCTTACACCTTCCATGTATTGCCACTTGGTCGTTTTAAGCTCGAGCAGATTTCGGAGTGCCAATCGATTTTGTTGAGTAGGGTTTGCCCAATACGTTTGTATTGGCGCCCACCCGCTACTGAGCCCTTCCTCGTAAGCGTTACCGTTCTGCGAAATAATAGCCGAGATCTTTTGCGGATGGGCTGTAGCGATCCGCCACCCCACTGGTGCTCCGTAATCGAAAACGTACATGGCGAACCTGTTTAGACCTTTCGCCTGAATGAAACCGTCGATAACTTGTGTCAAATTATCAAAAGTATAACTAAATTTACTGTTGTCCGTTCGCTTAGTGAAACCGAACCCCGGTAAGTCAGGTGCTATAACATGGTACTTTACTGCCAATTGAGGTATAAGTTCGCGAAACATGTGCGAGGAAGTCGGGAATCCGTGCAAAAGTAGCACGGTCGGTGCATCGTGAGGCCCTGCTTCGCGGTAGAACACATCAAACCCACTAACTTGAAGTGTACGGTAACTAATCTGTTCACGCGGCACCTCTGAGTAAGCGGCAGTGCTAACAAGGGCAAGGTAGAGCGCAGAAGATGCAGCAATTTTCATAACGGTCTTCATGAATGACTCCTCCAGGTGAAGGGCTTAGTCAGTGTGATACCGATTTAATAGCCACAATGCCTAGACAATAGTGGTCACACATTCTGATTTGTAACCTTGCAGTCAGTTTTTGGTTACGAATCCTGCTCACCGCAGCCTGTTCCGCCAAGTCGAGAGACTGCCCGAGGCTATGTTAGGCCTCCCCTGGCACAGACCATTTCTGGACGCTGCTGCTCAAAGCTAGCGCCATTCGCATGCTTAAGTCCTTGGGGGAAACCTGAAGATTCTGAAGCTAGACTGCTCAGAGGCGCCCGGGACGGTGCTTGCCTGGATGGTGCAGCGGGCGCTGCGCTTAGCCACTACCGGGTTAGGCTTCTCGGAACCAGCGAATTGGGACATCCGCTAGGGAAACGGCTATGGATGCGCGGCTTACCAGACGCCTTGCTCACTAAGAAGCGGGGCCTGCATTAGGAGCCCACACCATGACCAAATTCGGTCGAATTGAGATAAGGTCAAATCGCCGGGAGCTTTTGGTTGACGGCTTACCAGTCATGATAAGCGGACCTGCCTTTGATATCCTGAACCTTTTGATCTCCGCGAACGGCGAGCTAGTAAGCAAAGACGCAATCATGTTGCACGTGTGGCCTGACAAGCTCATTGATGAGAATAATTTGCAGGTGCATATGTCAGCTCTGCGTAAAGCGTTGGGTGCCGATCGAGATGTGATCAAGACGGTCTGGGGACAGGGATACAGATTCGTCATGCCGTCCAATGAAAAAACCGTATCACAGGAAGTTAAGCGGAATTCCGCGAAGGGAAATTTGCCGCTTATCGACTCTCCGTTGATCGGACGGCAGCAAGACGTGAGAGAAGTCAACGAGCATCTGCTGGAACATCGAGTGATCACGCTAACTGGGCCTGGAGGGATAGGCAAAACGCGCCTGCTAATTGAGGTGGCGAAGCAACAGTCTGATAACTTTCCAGGCGGCGTTTGGTTCGTTGAATTAGCGCCGCTCACTACGGGATGCCTAGTAGCCGACACTATAGGCGCTACTCTCGGACTGAGGTTTGCGGGCGGCGCCGCATCTGCAGAGCGGATTGCTAAGGCACTGGGCGACAATGCCACACTGCTATTGCTTGATAACTGTGAACACGTGATTCACTCCGCTGCCCAGTTTGTAGAAGCACTTGTGCGTTTAAATCCAAGCGTGAGCGTTGTCACGACGAGTCGAGAGCTGCTTCGTATTGAGTGCGAACATCTCTACCACGTTCTCCCCTTGGCTGTTCCTACCCCTGGCTTGTCGAACGCTAACGACCTCCTGCCATTTGCTGCAGTCCAGTTGTTTTTATCTCGGATGAAAGCAGCGGACCAAAGCGCCCTACTTGAGGGCAGGCTTATCGCGTTGGTTAGCGGGATCTGCCGCCAGCTTGATGGCAACCCTCTGGCCATAGTACTCGCAGCAGCGCGTGCTGCTTCGCTGGGGATTGAGGGTTTAGCGGATGGACTGCATGATCGTCTTAAATTGCTTCGGTGCGGCTATCGAACATCCCTGCAACGTCACCAAACACTGCGCGCCGCCCTGGACTGGAGCTATGAACTGCTTGGCGCCACTGAAAAGAAGATCTTTCGTCAGCTAGGTTTTCTATCTGGAAGCTTTGACCAAGCAACGGCTGTAGCGGTAGCAGGCAACGCGGGCGATGATCGATCTGAAATATTGAACAGTTTGTCGGAACTGGTAGAAAAATCCCTGATCCAGATCGAGCGTTCCACTGAGGGGCCGCACTACAAGCTTCATGAGACAACACGACTATATGCGTTGGAAAAGCTTAAGAGTCATGGAGAGTTCGTAGCATGCGGTTATCGGCATGCCGACTTCATCAAGGCTTTGCTGGTGAAGGCACTTCGCGATTATCAACGCGAGCCGTCATCACAATGGCTTAAACTATACAAACACCAGATAGACAATGTTCGAACAGCGCTAGAATGGTCATTCTCGCCTGTGGGAAAAACTGAGATTGGGATTGATTTGGCAGCCGGATCAATCCCTCTACTGATGGAGCTTTCGTTGGTGGATGAGTGCCGCGTTCGGCTTACCTCAGCACTCGCGGCAGTGGATGCAGTACCAGGCTCCTCTCCCAAATCCGTCATGCAACTACGCTCCGGCCTTGCGGTGGCCTTAACTTTCACACATGGCCCCTCCAAGACTACGGCGTCGCTTTGGACAGACGTTCTTGATTTAGCCTTGAAGCTAGGAGACCAGAGAGGCCAAGCGAAAGCTCTGTGGGGACTATGGACAGCCCGAGTTTATGGCGGAGAACCGCGCGCGGCCCTAGAGGTCGCAAAAAAATTTGCCGTACTAGCGGAAGAGCGCCAAGATGTCCCCGACATACTGATGAGTCATCGTCTGCTCGGTGTGTCGCTTCATTTCTACGGGGAGCAACGTGAATCGCAGCGGGAATTGGAGTATCTGATTTCACGTTATATCCATTCGGTCCATCACACTAGTACTGTAGGGTACCAAGTCGACCAGGGCTTAGTTGCTCGAGCCATTCAAGCGCGTACCTTATGGGTACAAGGATTTCCAGATCAAGCAACCTCCTTGGCCACAGAGGTCGCAGAGCAGGCGCTGGCCTGCGATCACATTATGACCAGGTGCTATGCACTAATCGAAGCCACCATTCCTATATCTCTGATCGTAGGAGATTACGAGACCTCTGCTCACTATCTTGCAATTTTGCGAGATACCACTTCACGGCACGGTTTGGAAGTATGGAGTGCCTGGGCCCGCTGCTTCCAGCATACGCTTTCACTTCTCCGTCGCAGTTCAAACGAGGAAATAGCGCTGCTTCGCAATGCCGTCGAAGCATTAAGAACGACGTCATTCACTGGGCATTACACCTCATTTTTAGGGATTCTTGCCGAGGAGCTTTGCCGATCTGGTGCTTTGATCGAGGCGGAAGACAAGATTCAACAAGCCCTCACCTTCACCTTCATCAACGAAAGCTATTGGAACACCGCCGAACTGCTCCGAATAAAAGGCGAGGTCCTAACTCAGCTAGCAAAGTATCAACCAGCTGAAAGCAGCTTCTTAGAGGCACTGAAGTGGGCCCGCCAACAGGAAGCTTTTTCTTGGGAGCTGCGTGTGACCACTTGCCTGGCTCGCCTGTGGGCGAAGGTGGGTCGGCAGCAGGATGCCTATGAGCTAATGGAGATATCTTGTAGCCGTATCCGAGAGGGATCTGGGAGCACAGACGTCATCAATGCACGCCAGCTCCTAGAGGAGCTTCGGTTCGGGACGAATGGGCGATAACAAATTCAGGATCTTCAGATTTCAGCCAAGGACCGAGCCTCAGAAGGGAGGTACGTTGGACTGCAACCGACAAAATCAACCACGATGCTTTTGAGTTTTCTGGTCGAGGTTTGTGCGGTGGTCAGCGAACGGGCCTGCCAGTCCTAAGCTGAAAATGGCGCCGCGTACTGCACTCATCGCCCGCGACGCCGGTGCTGAATTCCTGCCCCTGATGTAGGAGATCCGAAAATGAATACCAACTCTGAAGTGCGTCCACCGCTTCCGCCCTTCACGCGCGAAACCGCGATCGAGAAGGTCCGCTTGGCGGAGGATGGATGGAACAGCCGTGATCCTGAGCGTGTTTCTCTGGCCTATTCCCTCAACACTAAATGGCGTAATCGTGCCGAATTCGCTCAAAACCGGGCTGAAGCCAAAGCTTTTCTCACCCGAAAATGGACCAAGGAACTCGACTACCGACTGATTAAGGAGCTTTGGGCGTTCACAGGTAATCGAATCGCAGTGCGCTTTGCCTACGAATGGCACGATGACTCCGGCAACTGGTATCGCTCCTACGGAAACGAAAACTGGGAGTTTGGGGATGACGGTCTGATGGAAAACCGCTTTGCCTGTATCAATGATCTCCCAATCAAGGAGTCCGAACGCAAGTTCCATTGGCCACTCGGGCGTAGGCCCGACGACCATCCAGGCCTTTCAGAGCTGGGCCTCTGAGCTGACTTGATGGACAAGGACGTCCGATCAGTTTCGATGTCTACTACGAGGGCTGAACCGGGCCCTCTATCCAATCCATCCCACCTCGAACAGGCTTCAAGTAGCTATCTTCTCCAGAAGCACGAGCCTAAATCTTCCGCGCATTGAGGAATCGACAAGGACGGTTCACTAGGCGCTGCTGACCGTTTTGCATCTCCTCCTGAACGGCACCTATACGTAGCAGCTACTCGCACTGCGGAGCGGCTCTGCCCGTAATGCGCCGGCAAGCTCCCTAACACCTTTTGATTGCCATCCGCGTCATGTCGAAGACAGCCTCACTTCGAACCGCCTGACCTTGAACACGCGAAGCTTGAGCGAGACCTGTCCGGTTTACTCACCAAAGGTACTGGTGATCTGCCCGGGGTTTCCATGCAGCGCCCCCTGAAGTCCCATCGGCGCAGCTGAGGCTACCTCTCCACTCCGCGTCACAATCCCGCCTGGTATCCCTCAAGCCGCAAAGAAGGAGTGCGGCTGTGGGGCGATGCATGACGCTGCGTAACTATAGGCACTGCTTATGCTGATGATAATACATGGGTCTTGGACGCTATCGCTGCTTAGGGTCAATCTAACCCCAACAGCCACCCACCAGGACAATCGCCATGAAAAACCTCATCGAAGGCCTGATTAAGTTCCAGCGTGAGGCATTTCCCCAACGCTCGAACCTGTTCAAACACCTGGCTTCAACCCAGTCCCCGAAAACCCTGTTCATTGCCTGTTCCGATAGTCGTGTAGTTCCTGAATTGCTCACCCAGCAAGAACCCGGTGAGCTGTTCGTGGTACGCAACGCTGGCAACATCGTGCCGTCCTACGGCCCGGAACCGGGTGGTGTTTCCGCTACGGTTGAATACGCGGTCGCCGTCCTCGGTGTCACTGATGTAGTCATCTGCGGCCATTCCGATTGCGGGGCCATGACAGCAATCGCCCAATGCAAGTGCCTCGATCACCTGCCAGCAGTTTCGAATTGGTTGCGCTACGCAGAAGGCGCCAAGGTAATCAATGCGGGTCGTCTGCACAGTAATGACAGCGCTCGACTGGCGTCTCTGGTCAAAGAAAATGTCATTGCACAACTGGCCAACCTGCAGACCCACCCAAGCGTTCGGATCGCGCAGGAGCAAGGTAAGTTGAATCTGCACGGCTGGGTCTATGACATCGCAAGCGGAGGCATAGACGCACTGGATAACACATCTGGCCAATTCGTATCGATTGTCGATTACCCGGCCACCTGCGCTGTCCCTGCCCGGCAAGTAACAAAAGTAGCTTGAAGACAGTTACCACCACCCGTAGGAGAAAAACCATGCAACAATCTCATGCTTATCAGGACCCAACCCTGGCGCTGACCGGAAAAATCCTCGAAGCGAAGGCTCGTAAAGATCTTTCCTGGGAGAGCCTGACCGAAGGCACTGGCCTGAGTCTGTTCTACCTTACTGCTGCACTGTTGGGCCAGCACCCACTGAGCGAAACTGCAGCCAAGGCCGTAGTTGCGCATTTGGATCTGGATAATGAAGTAGTCGCCCAACTGCAAGCCATTCCAGTGCGCGGATCCATCCCAGGTGGGGTGCCAACCGACCCTACCATCTACCGATTCTACGAGATGATCCAGGTGTACGGCACGGCTCTCAAAGCAATCGTTCACGAGCAATTCGGTGATGGCATCATCAGCGCGATCAACTTCAAAATGGACATCAAGAAAGTTGAAGATCCAGAAGGCGGATCTCGTGCAGTCATCACTCTTGATGGTAAATTCCTGCCTTACAAGCCATTTTAAATAGGCCTGTATTCATCACCGGACTGGTGAAGCGCAGGTGTTGCAAAAGTAATACGTAGCGCGCAAGTCACTACTGTTGAAGTTGTCCTCGCATTCCTTCTATTGAATGCAGCGGTTTTGCGCGCTCACTTTAATAGCGCTTTATATTTCTCGAATATTGGAAACTTCAATCGGAAGGTTTAGCCATGAAACTTAAAATCGTTATCGCCTCACTGCTGCTTGCGGCCCAAGCTCAAATGACAATTGCGAATGCATCAGAAGCCCAAGAGCAAACTGTCGTAGAGGACTATCGTTACGACATGAAGCTTGATATTGCTGACGTTGTCAATATATCACCGGTACCTGACGGATGCGGTGTTTACCCGGTGACGATGACTTACGTCGATCACAGTGGGGACCAGCACAGGATTCGCTATCAGGTATACGGAACTGGATGCAAGGACAGCTGAACGATGGTTCATTTCAATCGGCTGCGCCACTAAGTCTTTTAGTGCGCAGCCTGAAATGAGGCCCGGAAGGGCTGTCGTCCACAGATCAAGCCAAAATGAGTGTAACAAGGATTAGATGTCACTCGGAATTATAGAAACCGCACAACCTAGTCGAGGCAATCCAATGAACAGCATGAAGTTTCAGATCTGCAACCTCCTCCAACTATTGCGGCGGTTTAAAATTTTGCGCAGCACTCAAATTCGCATGCATAATACCGTGCTGGCTTTCGATAATCGTTCGAGTGCCCGCTTGCATAGGCGAAACTTCGCGGCTACCCCAGCCGCACACGCGGCAATTTACTCCTTGCCTGGGACGATGCCGCGGTGTCAACAGAGGCTGTAATCAGATAATTTACGTACCTAGTCAATAGGACAACGCATCGCCTTTGACGCGGATATACTCTTAAATCTTTAAAGAAGAGTCGAGCGGCCTCACAGAGCCTGATTTTTGCCCCCAGCTTTTCGCTATATTCATAAATGCCTCTGAAGCGGCGCTCCGGTAAGCATCTCGTCGGACCAGTAGGGCCGCTGTCCTACAAGGGAGTGTCGGCGTCAATTGGACTGAGATTAGTCCTGTCTGTTCCTGAGAGATTGCGTCTGGAAGAATTGTTGCCAAGTGGCTACGCCGAACAATTTCAACTATAGCCGTAATTGAGTTTGCCTCCACTGCGACACGCGGAACAATTTTGTGCTCGTGAAAATACTCATCTATGTAACGTCTTGTCGCGAAATCTCCACTTAAAAGCACCAAAGGTTGCTCCTCGAGCTGGGTCATCGATAGAGCATCAGGCACAGCATGTTGATGTAGGGAGCTGACCATCATGCTCAACGTTTCAACAAACAATGGCTGGCTCTCGATTTCCGGTGAGCGCACTTCAGAAAAAGCGATACCGATATCTAGCTCATCCTCTGCAAGCGCAGCCTCCATCTGATCCTGAGGCATCTCCTTAATGCAAAGAGAGATGCCTGGGTATCGGGAGTTGAATGGTTCGACCAATGCCCCGACCAGGTAAGCCGTAAAGGTTGGGGTGATCGCTAGGCGAACCGAGCCCCTGGCTAAGTCCTTGACATCATGGATCGCCCTTTTACCTGCATCTAGATCTTGTAGAGCCCTGCGCGCAAAGCGCACGTAAATCTCACCAGCATCTGTCAGGCGCACCGTCCGGCCCGAACGATCAAAAAGCTGGGCCCCCAAAACGTCCTCCATTTGACGAATTTGCTGTGACAGCGTTGGCTGCGAGACGTGCAACGCCTCTGCTGCCCTTGTGAAATTCTGGTGTTCAGCCACCGCAAGAAGATATCGGATATGTCGGAGCAGCATGGCGGTCAACTATAGGCTTGGCCAATGGCGACGAGCAAAGGCGCACCGCTTCCTAAATAGCATAGAACCGCTGTGCATGCATCCTCGGGCTTCGGAGCACCTCGGGGAACGGACTCCTTACAGAACAAGCGCTTTCCGCGTGCAGCGTGTAGCATTTGTATCCTAAGGATCACAAGGCGCTGCCTAACTGTTTGTAAATTGAGCAGATTTTACTTTTTTGAAAATACTGGAGCGGGAGGTATTGACCATGGAGAACGATCGTTCTACCATTGCCGACATGAACAGCGATAGCAGTAACGAAACCAAAGAGCGGTTGTTGAAGATCGGGGAAGATTTGATCTATCGCGGCGGAATCGGTGCAACTGGAATGGATCTTCTTGTGAAGACGTCTGGTGTTGCTCGCAAGAGTATCTACCGCTACTTCGGTACTAAGGAAGCGCTCGTCGTTGAGATTTTAAAACGGCGCGACAGAAACTGGATGCGATGGTTTGAGTCAGAAGTGAATAAGGCTGACTCACCGGCTGAAAAGCTTCTACGGATTTTTGATGTACTTTGCGACTGGTTTACCTCTGAAAATTTCAGAGGATGCGCATTCATCAATACGGCCGGTGAAACCGGCGATCCTGAGGATCCAGTACGACTTGTAGATAAAGAGCACAAAGAGAAACTGAAAGTTTTTTTGTTCTCTATCTGTGAAGAATATGGCACCGCTGATCCAGAGGCACTTGCACGCCAATTTCTGATTCTGATCGACGGCGCCATCACCGTTGCCCATTTGCTTGGTGACAACCGATCAGCAGTTGATGCAAAAACCATTGCGCAGCAACTACTAAATCGTTAATTGCCAGTAGGCGGGCGATATCAGCCCAGTAAGCGAGGAATTATCATGTCCGCTAATAACGAAGTTCGCCCGCCACTTCCGCCGTTTACCCGCGAAACGGCCATTCTCAAAGCTCGTCTGGCCGAAGATGGCTGGAATAGCCGTGACCCGGAAAAAGTCTCCCTGGCTTACTCCCTCGATACGAAATGGCGTAACCGCGCTGAATTCGCATTTAACCGCGAGCAAGCAAAAGATTTCCTGACTCGTAAATGGGCCAAAGAGCATGAGTATCGTTTGATCAAGGAGTTGTGGGCGTTCACTGAGAACCGTCTGGCAGTTCGCTACGCTTACGAATGGCATGATGATTCTGGTAACTGGTTCCGCTCGTACGGCAATGAGAACTGGGAGTTTGGCGATGACGGTCTGATGATCAACCGTTACGCCTGCATCAATGACATGCCCATCAAGGAATCCGAGCGTAAGTTCCACTGGCCGCTGGGCCGTCGTCCAGATGACCACCCGAGCTTGTCTGAACTGGGCCTGTAAGTTTTCTGTGAACACGGATGTTCAGCAATTCCCCCCTAGGTTTTATCCCCCTCTAATTTGCGTGGCACCCAATACGGTTTCAATTGGGTAAGCCACGCTTTTTTTTTGCAATCGGGTTGTTCCACGCTGTGTTTTCGGTTGATGCAATCCTTAATGACACCGATAGCAAAAATATATTTTGCGCACTAATAATCATCGCGCAAAATAAAACTCAAGCAGCACGCAGTCGCTGATCTGATTATCCAAACGAACGGAGAATGATCATGACCTTAAGCAAAGCAGTCACCATCGCCACCTTGACCTTCGGCGTTAGCGTCGGCGCCTTCGCCCAGAGCGCCACCCCATACCACTACGGAATGAACATGGACATTGCTCGAGTGATCGCTTTAAACGCACCGGGCAACGCCGCCAGCTACACCAGCACCGCAACCCTCACCTACCGTGACAGCGACGGCAATCTGCAGGAAATCAGTTATCTGCGCCCCACCACCAACGCCAACCAGAATTAAATAGCACCTCAGGAACGTATCCATGAAACTGTCCCGCACACTCACCGCCAGTCTGCTCGCCCTTGCTGTCAACAGCGCCTTCGCAGCCGGTAGCCCCGGTGTGGAAACCACCACTCAAGGTTTCCTACAGGCCCTAGCCGCAGGTGACGGCAAACCATTAGAAACCTTGTCCCCGAAAGATGCCCGCGCCGTGCTCACTGGCGCTCAGGCCAGCGTGAAAGTGGATGTCTCTGGCATCCAGGTCGAGCGCCGTAGTATTCAGGTCGACGGTCAGGCGCTGGAGATTCGCGTCATACGCCCACAAGGTGCGAAAGGAGAACTTCCGGTGTTCATGTTCTTCCACGGAGGTGGCTGGGTGCTGGGCGACTACCCTACGCACGAACGCCTAATCCGCGACTTGGTGGTCGGCTCCGGTGCAGCAGCGGTCTACGTCGATTACACCCCGTCGCCGGAAGCCCGGTTCCCCACTGCTATTAACCAGGCTTATGCGGCGACCCGTTGGGTTGCCGAGAACGGCAAGCAGATTGGTGTCGATGGCAGTCGCCTGGCAGTCGTGGGAAACAGCGTCGGGGGCAATATGGCGGCGGTGGTCGCGATCAAAGCCAAAGAGGCTGGCACGCCGAAGCTGCGATTCCAAGCCCTGCTGTGGCCGGTGACCGATGCCAACTTTAACAACGGCTCGTACAACCAGTTCGCTGAAGGTCACTTCCTGACCCGCAATATGATGCAGTGGTTCTGGGACAGCTACACCACTGATCCTAGGCAGCGTAATGACATTTACGCGTCGCCGCTGCGAGCCAGTCTGGATCAGTTGAAAGGCTTGCCGCCAGCGTTGGTGGAGACCGCCGAAATGGATGTGCTGCGCGACGAAGGCGAAGCCTATGCCCGCAAGCTGGACGCTGCCGGTGTACCGGTGACCGCCGTGCGTTACAACGGCATGATTCACGACTTCGGCCTGCTGAATGTGCTCGGCCAAGTGGCGGGTACCCGCAGTGCACTGGACCAGGCTGCCCAGGCGATCAAGCAACACCTGAAGTAACCAAGAGGTCTTGGACCGGGGCGACTTTAGCGCCACGTCGTGCTTACAGGCTCTCCGGAACCCTGCTAGCGAGGAAACCCCGCCAGTTGGCGGGGTTTCGATCCGACGGCGCGATTATGCAGCGCGCGTCCCGTGCTGCCCGGCGTGCAATCGGCGCTTGCGCACCAACAGATGCGCCGCCGAAACCACCCCCAGGCTGACCAGGCTGGCAAGCAATTGCGTGCGCAGCCCTTCCTGGAACGCCATGGCCACCAGCACCCCGACGATGGCGGCGATAACCGCGTAGGACAAACCGGGGAACAGCCACATGCGCAGCGTCAGGCGCTGTGGCGCTTCGCGCTCCAGTTGACGGCGCAACCGCACTTGAGCGATCGCGATGGCCAGGTAGACAAACAACATGATGGCGCCCGAGGCGTTCACCAGGAAAAGGAAAACACCTTGTGGTGACGCGATCGCTGCGGCGATGGCAATGTAGCCAATCACACTGCTCAGCAATACAGCCATGCGCGGTACCCGGCGCCCGGTCAGTTGCGACAGTGCCGCCGGCGCATCGCCACGCTCGCTGAGGCCGAACAGAATGCGCGAAGACACATACAACCCGGAGTTCAGCGCCGACAGCACGGCGACCAGAACCACCGCTTCCATGATCACCGTCGCACCCGGTACATGCATGACCTCCATGGCGGCGACGAAGGGTGAATGCCCTGCCTCGATACTGCCCCAGGGCACGATACAGACGATCAGCAGAATAGAGACGACGTAGAACGCGATCACCCGAAAGATCACCGAGCGGGTCATAGCAGCGACACTCTTGGAAGGGTCATCCGATTCGGCTGCAGCGATGGTAGCGATTTCTGCGCCGCCCACCGCGAAGATCACTGTTGGCACGCCGGCGAGCACAGCACCGATGCCGTAAGGCATGAAGCCGCGGTCGTTGACCAGGTTGTCCAGCAAGGCGCCGGTGCTAGGCGCCCAACCGAACAGATAGGCACAACCCAGGCCGATGAACACGATGATGGCGAACACCTTGAGTGATGCGAACCAGTACTCGAACTCGCCATAGGACTTCACCGACAGACAATTGATGGCGGTCATGACTGCCAGCAGGCTCAGGCCGATGGCCCAGGCGGGCAGCGGGATCCATTGCTTCAATATGTCGGCTCCGACCACCGCCTCCACCGCCACGACGATGACCCAGAAGTACCAGTACAACCAGCCACTGGTGAAACCGACCCAATTGCCCAGCCCCAGTCGCGCGTACTCGGTAAACGATCCAACGCCCGGTATCGCCACCGCCATTTCACCGAGCATGCGCATTACCAGCATCACCACGATGCCGGCGGCAAGATAACTGAGGAACGCTGCGGGGCCGATCGCGCCAATGGTTGCACTGCTGCCAACGAACAGGCCAGCGCCAATGATGCCGCCCAGCGAAATCATGGTGATGTGCCGCTGGCGCAAGGCGCCGCTCAGCCGGCGCTCACGCGGTTCATCCAGCTTCAGCGAATTGCTCATGGGCGCGCCTCCTGATCCTGCGTGTTGCCGTACAAGCGAGCCTCACAGAACGAGACATCGGATGATGAAATGTGATACGACGCCGGATATTCTGGGCGTCTGCCGCGGCCCCCTGGAGCCGGAAGCAATGCAAGCGGGCTGCGCGCCAGGCTGTGGAACGGCTGATCTGTCATGGCGAATTCCTACCGTAGGGGTTCGTATTATTGTAATGCATGACAAGCAGTACAATTTGAAGCTATCAACCCATATATGTCTTGTCAACATCGTTTGTCATGGGTAAAAATACAGGACAAGCCCAGCTGTTATCCTGCTATGTGAAGGATAAGCACAAGGAAAAATCAGGCCATGAGCCCATTCAAAGAGCTACTTGCTGCCCTAAAGACGGATACGCTGCTGCAGCGCGACGGCGCTGAAACACTCTACGCGCAACTGGCCTCCTCCCTTGCCGAAGCCATTCGCAGTGGCGCCCTGCGTCCGGGCGAACGGCTTCCACCCCATCGCGAGCTGGCCGGCGAACTGGGCATCAACATCACCACCGTGACCCGCGCCATGGCCGTGCTGCAGGAGCAAGGCCTGGTCGAGAGCCGCCCAGGCCGGGGCACCCAGGTTGCGGTGCCGCGCCAGGTACAGGTGCAGTTCCAGTCGGCGCCAAGCGATGCGCCCGGCATGATCGACCTCAGCGTCAACCGCCCCGCTACCGATGCCTACACCCAGGCTTTGGCCACCCTCCTGCCGCGCCTGGCCAGCGACCCGCGCTTTGCCGGGATGAAGGAATATCACCCCTCCGAGGGCATGCCCTGGGCGCGAGAAGCCGCGGCGAACTGGTTGCGTGCACTGGATGTACCCGCTCAAGCGAGCAATGTGGTGATCACCGAAGGTGCTCAGCACGGCATCGCCTGCATCCTGCGCGCCATGACAGTGGCAGGTGACACCGTGTTGGCCGACAGCATTACCTATCAGGGCATCAACGCCCTGTGCCGGTCATTGGGGCTGAACCTGGTCGGCGTGGATGGAGATGAGCGGGGCATGAACCCTCAAGCCCTGGGCGAGGCTATCGCTAACTACGCGCCACGGGTGCTGTTCCTCGTGCCGTCGATCCACAACCCGACCGCCATCACCCTCGACGCGCAACGTCGTGCGGACCTTCTTGAGGTACTTGCACCACACGACGACCTTTGGCTGATCGAGGACGATGTCTATCGCCCGTTGCTCGAGTGCAGGGACGAGACATTCATGTTGCGCCGCCCTGCGCGAACGTTCTATGTCACCGCCCTCTCCAAATGCATCGCACCGGGCCTGCGCATCGGCTTCGTCGTCGCGCCACCCGGACAGGTGCAGAACATCGCCACCACCTTGCGCATCGACTGCTGGAGCATTTCGCCGCTTAACGCGCTGATCGCGACACGCTTGATCGAGGATCGCGTCAGCGAGGCACTGATTGCCCATCAGCGCGAGGAATTGCGCGAACGCCAGGCCTTGCTCGCAGAGCACCTCAAGGGCCTGCATTACCAGGCCAGCGATGTTGGCACACATGCCTGGCTGCAGCTGCCTGAACCTTGGAGCGCGTCACGTTTCGCCCGCCTTTGCCAGGAGCATGGCGTCGGGCTACTGCCCGGCGGGGCGTTCAGCTTGCGCCATGACCAGTCGCCCAACGCGGTGCGCATCAACCTTTCCGCGGCCAAGTCTCGCGAGCAGCTCGTCCACGCCCTGGACGTCATTGCCCGTTTCGCGCAGCAAGGCCATTTGCACATGTTCGACAGGGTCTGAAGCCTAGATGAAGATGCCAGAGCGTTGTGAAGTTGCTGTAATCGGTGCCGGTGCGGTCGGCGTTGCCACTGCCTTGTGGCTGCGCCGCCAGGGTTACCATGTGGTGTTGCTGGAGCGCGATGCGGTCGCTGCAGGTGCCTCCTATGGCAATGCGGGCACATTTGCGCCCTACGGCTGCATGCCTATCGCACAACCTGGCCTGCTGCGCGACATACCACGCCTGCTCTTCTCGGCGGACTCGCCCTTTGTTGTACGGTGGTCTCGCCTGCCTCGTTTGATGCCCTGGCTTGTCCGCTTCCTGAATCAGTGCCGGCCTCATCATTTCCAGCGCAACGCGACGGCCCTTGCACAATTGCTGCAACACACCTACGAAGGGTATGCACCACTGCTGGATGAGGCGCCTGTGGCCGAAATGCACCTGCGCCACAAAGGCTGCATCTATGCCTACTCCAGCCTGGACAGCCTGCGCGGCGCCGACGGCGGTTATGCACTGCGTGACAGCTTCGGCATCCCTCAACAGCGCTTGAGTCGCGACGAACTCGAAGCACTTGAGCCCGCGCTGGCCGGCAAGACGGTAGGCGGCATCCTCTTCCCCAAATCCTCCCATCTGGATGATCCAAAGCGCTTCTTCGAAGACTTGGCAGCGCCACTGCTGCAGGATGGCACCCTGTGTTTCAGCACCGTGCAGCGCCTTGTTCGGCGCAGCAATGCACTACAACTGGACTGCGCCGATGGCCACAGCCTGCTCGCCGAACGCGTGGTGCTCTGCGGCGGAGCCTGGTCTGCCGCCCTCGCGCAGCAACTGGGCGATCGCATCCCGCTGGATACCGAGCGTGGCTACCATATCGAGTTCGACCTGGAAGATACCTTGCTCGAACGCCCCTGCTGCCCGGTCGAAAGCGCCTTCTACATGACCCCCATGGCGGGTCGCCTGCGCGTGGCCGGCACCGTGGAGCTGGGTTCGATCAATGACCCGGCCAACCCCCGGCGCTTCGAGTACCTGGAGCAACGGGTACGGCGCGTGCTTGGCCTTCGCCAGCCAGTGGCGAGGCGCTGGCTGGGCTTTCGCCCGTCGCTGCCGGACTCGCTACCGGTCATTGGCGTCTCGCCGAACGAACCGCGCCTGATTCACGCCTTTGGTCATCAGCACCTTGGCTTGACACTGGCGGGGGTTACAGGGCAACTGGTAACCCAACTCATCGAAGGAACAGCGCCTGCATGGATCGACGCGTTTTCCTCACGCCGTTTCTGACCCAAGGAGATTGACCCATGACCATTCTGCGCAAACAGATCAACCCGCGCATGAGCCAGATCGTGATCCACCGCGACACCATTTATCTTGCAGGCCAGGTCGGCGAGGCCAGCCAGACGGTGGCGGAACAGACCCGAGAAGCCCTGGCGCGGGTCGATGCCCTACTCGATGAGGCCGGCACCACTCGCCAGCACCTGCTTCAGGCCATTATCTGGTTGGCCGACATGGCAGACTTTGACGAGATGAATACCGTATGGGATGCCTGGGTACCCAGCGGCCATGCACCGGCGCGAGCCTGCGGCGAGGCGAAGCTGGCAGATCCGCGGCTGCTGGTGGAAGTAATCATTACCGCCGCCGTTCCCCAGTAATGCCACGCGGCGCCGGGCTTGTGACGAGCCCGAATGGCCGTCGAAAGGCTCAAGTTTCGGAACTCCCCCTTTGTTTCGAAACTCCTGGAACGGTTGTTTCAAGTGTAACAAGGCCTGGACTGATACTCTCGCCAGTATAAGTGTTTAGCCCAAATGCAGCTTTCGCCGAGTGACCGCTATCGACCCAAAGCGGACATCTGTAATCGGGGCCGCTTCGCGGCCCATCGCCGGCAAGCGCGGCTCCCACAAGTACAGCGCATGCCTGAAGGCTGGTGATATTCCTGTGGGAGCCGGCTTGCCGGCGATGAGGCCTGCACTGACTACAGAGCTTTGGATCAGTGTTCGCTTTGGGTCGTTTGCAGCCATTCGCGACTGGGCACTATCTACCCAAAACGGACGCTGCGCCGGACATCAAAGCCGGACGGATGACTTATCGGGTATCGCTCGCTACCCTGAAAGCCCGTCGCCTGACGGTTTCCAGGTCAAGTCCCATTTCACCAGACGAGCATGTCATGAAATCCCCCACAGGTTTGCTGCTGTCGGCTATCGAACTGGACCGTGCCAGTGCCATACCCCTGTACCGCCAGCTGTATCTGCAGATTCGCAAACAGATACTCAACGGCAGAATTCAGGGGGGCGTGCGCCTGCCGTCGACCCGGACCTTGAGCATCGAGTTGGGGCTGTCGCGGATCACCATCCTCAATGCTTTCGATCAGTTGATTGCCGAAGGTTTCCTGGCCTCGCGCACGGGTGCAGGTACGTATGTCGGTACTGAGTGGGAAAACCGGAGTATCGAGGACGAGCAACCGCGCCAGCCACCGCGCCTGTCCGAACTGAGCCAGTCGATGCTGTCGCTGCGCAGCGATCATTTTCGCGGGGTGTCCTATGCCGACTGGGATCCCGCGACGCCGACCTCCTTCCTGCCCAGTCACAGCACCTATGAAGAATTTCCGCAAGCCATCTGGCGGCGCCTGATGAACCGTCATTTGCTCAAGCCGACCAAGGCGATTCTGGGTTATGGCGAGTTGCAAGGCTTGCAGGCGTTTCGCACAGCGATTGCCGAATACGTCTTCGATGCGCGAGGTATCGACTGCAATGCCGAGCAAGTGGTGATCGTTTCCGGCGCGCAGCAAGCGTTCAACCTGCTGGGCATGCTGCTGCTCAATCCGCAGGACAGTGTCTGGATGGAAGACCCTGGGCACATCGCCGCGCGAATTGCGTTGCAAGCCCAGGGGGCCAAGATCATTCCGTTGCGTATTGACGAACAGGGGATCGATGTCCAGCAAGGCCTTGTCGAGTGCCCTGATGCACGCCTGGTATTTTGTACGCCTTCGCGTCAGCATCCTTTGGGTGTCACCCTGAGTTATGTGCGGCGCCAGGCACTCATCGACTGGGCTGCGCAGCATCAGAGCTGGATCATCGAGGACGATTGCGACAGCGAGTTTCGCTACAGTGGTCGACTTCTCCCGGCACTGTATGCCTTGGACCAGATGGCCCGAGTGATCTACGTCGGCACGTTCAGCAAAGTGCTCTTTCCGTCACTGCGACTGGGTTACGTGATTCTGCCGCAGGCTCTGGTCGAGCCCTTCTGCACCCTGCGCGCGGTCATGGATCGCAGCCCGCCCACACTGCTTCAGGCCACAACGGCGGACTTCATGAGCGAAGGCCACTTCCTGGGGCACATCCGCCGCATGCGTGCACTGTACAAGGCGCGCCAGCAGGCATTGATCGAACAACTTGAAAAGCAGATCGGCAGCTTTTTCAGGATCACTCCGACGGATGCCGGCATGCACCTGATCGCCTGGCTGCCCCCCGAACTCAGTGACACTGACATCGCCCGGCAACTGGCCCGACACAACATTCACACCTACGCCTTGAGCGACTACCGCATCAAGCATGACCTGCCGCCTGCCCTGTTGATCGGCTTTGCCGGCACGCCCGAAAAGCAGGCCCGGGAGCGTGTCGAGGAGCTGGCCCAGGCCTTGCGCACGCTGGGTTACCTTCCGCCAGCCACTTGATGCGAGGCAAGTGGCCTTATCAATTAGTTGATAATGGATCTATCGAGAGTTCCTGACTGGCGCGATAAAGGCTGCGCCGGTAGACCCGGAGTCTGAACCAGGAACGACTCTAATGAACAACAAGATCCAGGAACGATTCAACGCCTTGCTGAGCCACAAGGTGGTCGAAAACGTAGCTGCTCCAGTGCTGACCGAAGCACTGGCCCAGCGGTTGCTTGAGCGTCTCGGGCAATTGCGCCTGTTTGCCCACGCCTACCCGCTGCTGACCAACCTCACCCACGGTCGTGTCACCCCCGCCGACCTGCTGGACTTCGCCTATCGCCACGAGCTGCAAGGCCTGAGCCTGCACTTGCTCGACGGCGAGGAAAACAGCCTGAGCCAGATGTCGCCAGAGCAGCTCCAGGCGTTTGCCAGCAAGGCCAAGGCGCTGGGGCTGGATGTGCACCTGGAAATCAGCAGCACGCTGAAAAAGGATGTCGACCAGGTGATCGCCATCGCCAAGGCCCTGGGGGTGCGCAACATCCGTGTCTACTCACGTTACGAGGGCACGCTGTCGCGGGTGATGGACGTGATCGAGACCGACCTGCACTACCTCGCACAACAGGCCGACGCCAACGATCTGTACTTTGACTTCGAGCAGCATGAAGAACTCAAGAGCAGCGAAATCGCGCAGTTGCTCAACCGTCTCAACCACCCTCGCCTGCATGCCCTGTTCGACTTCGGCAACATGATCAATGCCTGCGAACAGCCCCTGCAGGCCCTGCACAACCTGGCGCCGCACATCCGCCAGGCTCACCTCAAGGGCGTACGCATCGTCCCCGAACAGAACGGCTTCGGCCATTACGGCGTATTGCAAGGCAGCGACGAAGACGACCTGCCCAGCGCCCGCATGCTGTTCGAACTGTTGATGCTGGGCGAAGCAACCCCACAGGTGATCGCGTTCATTCTCGAGCAGGAAAATCACTACGTGGCCCCGGCCTTCCGCCAGAGCCTTGAAGCGGCCGATCCATTCATTGCTTACCGGGAGATGAGCGAAACGCCGCTCCCGAAAGGCTACTCGCTCGAGCGCATGCTGGCCGACGAACACCGCTGGGCGAACAATCAGGTGGCCTATGTCCGACGCTTGCTGGGCGAACTGCGCACCTTGGCTGAACTGACCCTGGCCACCCCTTCCAACGCCTGAACCTGACGACCCGATTACGCCCGGAGAACAATAATGACAACTCAAAACAAGGCCAAATGGCTCAGACTCCTGATTCTCATCCTCGGTGGCGGCACCATTTACAAGTTGGCGAACCTCAAGGACGCCTTCTATGTCCCCATGCAGGAATTCATGGGCCTGAGCCACACTGAAATCGGCGTGCTGTTGAGTGCCAACGCGATCATCGCGACTGCACTGTTTGTGGTTGGCGGCCTGCTCGCCGATCGCTACGACACGCGCAAACTGATCCCCCTCGGCCTGATCGGGACCGGAGCTCTTGGGTTGTACCTGGCAACCTTTCCGCCCTTCAGCAGCTTGCTGATCGTGTTCAGCCTGTTGGCCGTCTGTGCCGACTGCCTGTTCTGGCCATCGCTGCTCAAAGCCATCCGTAATCTGGGTGACGATCAGGAGCAAGGCCGGTTGTTCGGCCTGCTGGAAGGCGGGCGTGGCGTGGTTGATACGCTGGTGGCCTTTTCCGCACTGGGCGTGTTCGTCGCCATGGGCTCGGGGGAAACCGGCCTGAAGTCGGCGATCCTGTTCTACTCGGTCATCGACATTCTGGCCGGCACCCTGACCTGGCTCCTGCTCAAGGGCGGTAACGCGCAATCGGCCGCCAAGCCGAAAAACGGTCTGGCGAACCTGATGGAGGCGATCAAGGTACCCGGTATCTGGTTGGTCAGTCTCAACGTGTTCATGGTCTACATCGTCTACTGCGGCCTGACCTATTTCATTCCCTACCTCAAGGAAATGTACGGGTTGCCCGTGGCGTTGGTCGGCGCCTACGGCATCATCAACCAGTACTTCCTGAAAATCCTCGGTGGGCCTGCCGGTGGTTTCATTGCCGACAAGCAGTTCAAGAGCACCAGCCGTTACCTGAAGTGGGCATTCCTGGCGTTACTGCCGTTGATGGGCGTGATCATGCTGATTCCAAAAAGCCCGGGCTTCATCTATGCGGGGATGGCGGCCACCCTGTCCTTCGCCCTGATTGTGTTCTCGATGCGCGGCGTGTTCTGGGCACCCATGGGTGAAGTCGGTATTCCCCAGCACATCACCGGCTCGGCCTTCGGCATCGGTTGCCTGATCGGCTATGCCCCCGGCATGTTTGCCTACGTCATCTATGGCGCGCTCCTCGACCACTTCCCTGGTCAACAGGGCTACAACTATGTGTTCACCTTGATGAGCATACTGGCCATTGTGGGCTTCATGGTGTCCAGCCTTCTCTATCAAGCGGTGCGCAAAAAATCCATGCCCACTGGCGGGGTCAACGCGGTACAAGCCTGATCATCGTTGCTCTCGAGGTTGTCGCTGTACCTGTAGGAGCGGCCTTGTGTCGCGAAAGGGCCGCATCGCGGCCCCAGGAATGATGCGCAACAGTTGAAATTGCCGGGGCCGCTGCGCGCCCCATCGCGACACAAGGCCGCTCCTACATGGGCCCCGCTGATTCAATGAGTTATGTGCAGTTCCCTGAGAGATGACAAAAGCTGAGTGGCTTGCCAAGGTCGATCGTCAGCCATTGCAAACAGGCCTGAAGGTGCCATAGGCTGCCTTTCCATGAATCGGCCACTGACACTGGATAAACGATGATCGAACTACAAGGATGTGGAGAGTTTTCAGGCTTGGAGTGCCGGCCTGTCGGGCCCGATGACGCAAAAATGATCTGCTCGCATCGCCAGGAGATGTTTCTTGAGGCGGGTGGCGACCCTGAAAAACTGCAAGTCATGACTCAGCACTTTCGCCCATGGCTGGAAGAGCGGCTCGGTGACGGTCGGTACTACGGTTTCAAGCTCATGGATGGCGACCAACCTGTCGCAGCCATTGGCTTGATGAGCATTGATTGGCCTCCCCATCCATCGCACCCGACCCTGGACAAGCGTGGGTACGTGCTGAATGTGTTCGTCCAGCCGGCCTACCGTCGCCGTGGCCTGGCTTCAGCCTTGATGCAGGCTGCTGACGCCGAGTTCGCTCGCCGAGGTATCACCTTCGCTGTCCTGCACGCCACCGAGACGGGTAAACCGGTCTATGAGCAAACCGGTTGGACTGGAACGTCGGAAATGGCCAAATCCATTAGTTGATAGTTACCGCTTTCGCCCGAAAGCGGACATTGAAAACAAGACAGAACAAACCAAACAGACAACCCACGCTAGTCTGCAACCGGCTGATACAAGCTCACCGCCTTGGCATCCACCGCCTTGGGCAACAGCCCCTCGCGGTAGAACGCATCGGCGATGCGCTGCTGCTCGGCCAGGTTCTCCGGCTTCACCGGCTGCACGTCGTAGCTGCGCCGCGCATTGGCCTGCTGCACCGTGGCACTGTCCAGGTTGCCCCATAGCGGCCCGAGGATGCGTGCTGCGGCCGCCGGGTTGGCCTTGGTCCAGACACCTGCCTCACGCAGGGCCTGGTACACCTGCTGCAGCACCTCGGGGTGGGCCTGGGCATAGTCGCTGCTGGCCAGATAGTAGCGCTGGTAGCTGGCCAGTTCGCTGCCGTCGGCCAGGATGCGGGCGTTCTGCTGGCGCTGGGCGCTGGCCACGTAAGGGTCCCAGGTCACCCAGGCATCGACCTTGTGGTTCTCGAAGGCGGCGCGGCCGTCGGCAGGGATCAGGTAGGCCGGGGTGATGTCCTTGAAGGTCAGCCCGGCCTTGGCCAAGGCCTGGATCAGCAGGTAGTGGCTGCCAGCGGCCTTGGTCACCGCCACGCGCTTGCCCTTGAGGTCGGCCAGGGTCCTGAGTGGCGAGTCCGCCGGCACCAAGATGGCCTGGGCCGTTGGCGAAGGCGTCTCCCGGGCGAAGTAGGTAAGCCTGGCGCCGGCAGCCTGGGTGAATACCGGTACGGTGTCGGCAACATCCGCCGACAGGTCGACATTGCCCAGGTTCAGCGCCTCCAGCAATGGCAGGCCGCTGGGGAACTCGTGCCAGCTAACGCGAATGCCCTCGGCCTGCAGGCGTTGTTCGAGGCTGCCGCGGGCCTTGAGCAGAGTCAGCAGGGTCGAGGATTTCTGGTAGCCGATGCGCAGGGTCTGTTCGGCGCTAGCGAGGCTCGGCAGCAAGGCGCTGGCCAGCAGCGCCAGGCCAAGCTGGCGCAGGGGTTTGAAGGACATGTAGATGTCTCCGGAGTCAGGGTTGCGTGGCCAGCGTGGCGGCATCGGGTAAGGTGAAGCCGGTGGCGAAGGTCGGTGCCACATCGAGGCGTTCGCTCATCAGGCCGTGGGCGTTGTAGAAATCGGCGGTGTCCTGCTGTTGCACCACGGTCTGCGGGTCGATCACCTGCCAGCGCAGTTGGCGGCGCTCGAACTGCAGGCGGGCGGCGTCCTCGGGGAAGCCGATGATCGCGGCCAGGGTTTTCGAGTAACTGTCCAGGTGCTGGTTGGCCCAGACCTGCGCTCCGGCCAGGCGGTTGAGGTAGTCCTGCAACGCCGCGCGCCGCTCGGGTTGATCCAGCGCTTTGTCGGTGGCGGCGAGGAAGCTGTTGCCGCTGGAAAGGCCGCGGCCGTTGACCAGCACCCGGCCCTGCCCGCTCAGCTCGGCCAGCGCGGTGTAGGGTTCCCAGGTCGACCAGGCGTCCACCGAGCCGTTGGCCAGGGCGATCTTGGCGTCCACCGGCCCGAGGAAGCGGAACTCCACGTCCTTCTCGCTCAAGCCGACCTGGTCCAGTGCCTTGAGGGCCAGATGATGGCCGATCGACCCGCGACCGGTGGCGATGCGCTTGCCCTTGAGCTCGGCCGCGCTGTGCAGCTGCGCGTCAGGACGCACCAGCAGCGCCGTGCCATAGGGGTCGGACTTGTCCACGGCAATGGCCTTGACCGGTGCCCCCGAGGCCAGCACGAACAGCAGCGGCGCATCGCCGATGATGCCGGCATCGATCGCCCCGGCATTGAGCGCCTCGGCCAGCGGCGCGGCAGCGGGGAACTCGGCCCAGCGGATGTCGTAAGGCAGGTCGCGCAATGCGCCTGCGGCTTCCAGTTGGGCGCGCATGTTGCCCTTCTGGTCGCCGATGCGCAGGGTCAGGCGCTCGGCGGCGCCGGCCTGGCTGGCCAGCAGCAGGGCCGCGGCCAGGGTCAGCAGCTTCGATCGGATGGACATGGCGTTCCTCGGTGTCTGGGCGGGCAGCATCATGCGGCCCGTGCCAGGCGACTCTAGCGAGATCCGTCAAATAAATTAAATTGATTTTAGGAATATCCTAATATGCGTTTTCATCTATCAAACCAGAACCGATGGCATTACCCGCCAGGCAGATTATGCTAATGCCTTATTTTCCCTCCGACCCTGTGAGCGCCAATTATGAAAATCGATGATATGGACGCCTTCGTCGCGGTCATCCGCTGCCAATCCACCAACCTCGCCGCCGAGGCCCTGCAACTGACGCAACCGGCGATCACCCGCCGGGTGCAGAACTTCGAGGAAGACCTTGGCGCCACCCTGCTCGACCGCAACACCAAGCCGCTCAAGCCCACCCCCATGGGCTTGCGGGTGTACGAGCAGTGCAAGGCGATCCTGCGCGAGATCGACTCGCTGCGCGAACTGGTGGCCAACGATGGCGCGCCTTCGGGCACCCTGCGCCTGGGTGTGCCGCAAACCCTGGGTGACGTGGTGCTGCTCGATGCCCTGGCGCAGATTCGCGAGGCCTACCCGCAATTGCGCACCCAGGTCAGCAGCGGTTGGGGTAGCAGCCTTATCGCGCGCATGGAAAACGCTGAACTGGACGCCGCCGCCGCGCTGTTCCCACCGGGCAAGATCTTCCCCGAAGGCATCGCCAGCCGCTCGATCGCGCGCATGCCGCTGAAGGTGGTAGCCGCCAAGGGCAGCGTCACCAAGCGCAGCTACAAGCTCAAGGACTGCTACACCCGTGGCTGGGTGCTCAACCCCGACGGCTGTGGTTTCCGCGCTGGTCTGCAGCGGGCGCTGAGTGAACAGGGGCTGAGCCTGTCGATCAACCTGGAAACCTTCGGCACCGAGTTGCAACTGGGCCTGGTCGCCAATGGCCAGGGCCTGGGGCTGGTGCCCGAACCACTGTTGCAGGCCAGCCGCCACCGCGATGCGCTGGATGTGATCAATGTCAGTGATTTCAAGCCGCAGGTAGACCTGTGGCTGTTCCATCCACGTTACCTGGGCAACCTGCAGGAACCGGTCGAGCTTTTCGGTGAGGTGGCAGGGCACAGGCTCCTGGGTTGACCACGCAGGGGCGCCTGGCGCCCCGCCAATAAATGCAATTCATGCATAACAGTAAAAACAATAAATTCTTAAAACAAATAATTAGCATAGAACCAAAAAGACTTTTACAGCGCTCATCCATACGAATACGGTCTTAACAACACACCGTCATTCAGGGATGAAACCCCATGAGTCACCCCTCCGACAGCGCCCTCGCCGAGTTGACGCAGGCCCTCGCGGCCAACGCCGAACGCTACGACCGCAGCGCGCAGTTCCCCCAGGACAATTTCGACCTGCTGCACCGCCACGGCCTGCTCGCCTTTACCGTACCCCGCGCACTCGGTGGCACTGGCGCGGACCTGGCCAGCGCCCGTCGGGTGATCGGCGCGGTCGGCAAGGGCGACCCGGCTACCGCGTTGATCCTGGTGATGCAGTACCTGCAGCACTTTCGTCTGCAGGACGAGGCCCGCTGGCCCGAACACCTGCGCCAGCGCGTGGCCCGCGATGCCGTGCAACAGGGGGCACTGATCAACGCCCTGCGCGTTGAACCCGAACTCGGCACCCCGGCCCGCGGCGGCCTGCCCGCCACCGTGGCGCGGCGCACAGCCGAGGGCTGGCGCCTGAGCGGGCGCAAGATCTACTCCACCGGCAGCCACGGCCTGACCTGGTACCTGGTCTGGGGCCGCAGCGACGACGCCGACCCGCTGGTCGGCGGCTTCCTGGTGCACCGCGACACGCCCGGCATCACCATCGTCGATGACTGGGACCACCTGGGCATGCGCGCCACCTGCAGCCATGAAGTGCGCTTCGACGATGTGCTGATCCCCCTCGACCATGCCGTCAGCGTCAGCCCGGCAAGCGCACCAAAGGCCGAACTCGACGGCGAGAGCCTGCTGTGGATGGCCGTACTGCTGCCGGCGGTGTACGACGGCGTGGCCCGTGCCGCCCGCGACTGGCTGGCGGGTTTTCTCAAGCAGCGTGCCCCCTCCAACCTGGGCGCGCCGCTGGCCAGCCTGCCGCGCTTCCAGGACGTGCTGGGGCGCATCGACACCCTGCTGTTCGCCAACCAGGGCCTGCTTGACGCAGCCACCGCCGGGCAGGTCGCCGCGCAGCATGCCGGGCAGCTCAAGCACCTGGTAAGCGCCAACGCCATCCAGGCCGTGGAGCTGGCCATCGAGGCCGCCGGCAACCCCGGGCTGTCGCGGCGCAACCCACTGGAACGGCACTACCGCGACGTGCTCTGCAGCCGCATCCACACCCCGCAGGACGATGTGGTGTTCGGCCAGGCCGGCCGCGCGGCGCTGGCGGAGGTGCACGCATGAGCCATTCGATCATCGCCAGCCAGCTCGACGCCCAGGCCAACCAGCACCTGCGCGAACACCTGCCGGACCATGAAGTCATCGATATCGCCCCCGGCCAGCTGGCCCTCCAAGCCCCTGCCGATGTATTCATCCTGCGCCCGATCAACGTGCGCGGGCAGCGCATCGACACCCCGCCGCCAGGCTGGCCCTGGGGCCTGAAGTGGGTGCAGCTGGTGTCCTCGGGCATCGACTTCTACCCCGACTGGGTGTTCCAGGGCACACCGGTCACCAGCGGCAAGGGCGCCAATGCCGAGCAGGTTGCCGAATTCGCCCTGGCCCTGGTGTTCGCCGCCGCCAAGCAACTGCCGGGGCTGTGGGTCAAGGATGCCGACTGGCGCCTGACCCATCTGGCGCCGTTGCGCGGCCGCACCCTGGGCATTCTCGGTTTTGGCAGTATCGGCCAGAGCCTGGCGCGCAAGGCGGTGGCCCTTGGCATGCAGGTGCTGGCCTTGAGCCGCCCCGGCCAGGCGATCGCCGAGGTGCCCGGGGTGGAGCGCGCCGCCGACCTGCAGCAGTTGTTCGCCGGCAGCGAACACCTGGTGTTGGCGGCCCCACTCACCGCCGCCACCCGTGGCCTGGTCGACCGTCAGGTGCTGGCCCATGCCCGCCCTGGCCTGCACCTGATCAACATCGCCCGCGGTGGCCTGCTTGACCAGCAAGCCCTGCTCGAGGCCCTGGACAGCGGCCTGATCGGCCGCGCCAGCCTGGATGTCACCGACCCCGAGCCGCTGCCCGCCGGCCACCCGCTGTATCACCACCCACGGGTGTTCCTGTCGCCGCACACCTCGGCCATTTCCGAGGACGGCTACCCGGCCCTGCTTGAAGCCTTCATCGCCAACTTCCACCGCTACCGCGAGCAGGCGCCCCTGGCCAACCTGGTCGACACCGCGCGCGGCTACTGATTACCGGAGAGCACACCATGAGTTCACTGTCTGCCGTCACTACCAGCACCGACAAGGTGCGCGACCGGGTCAGCGCCGAAGAGTGGGAGGTACGGGTCAAGCTGGCCGCCGCCTACCGCCTGGCCGCCCTGTTCCGCTGGACCGACCACATCTACACGCACTTTTCGGCCCGCGTGCCGGGGCCGGACGAACACTTCCTGATCAACGCCTTCGGCCTGCTGTTCGACGAAATCACCGCCTCCAACCTGGTCAAGGTCGATGTCGACGGCACCATCATCGACGACCCGCTGGGGCTGGGCATCAACCAGGCCGGCTACGTGATCCACAGCGCAATCCACCGCGCCCGCCCAGACCTGAAGGCCGTGCTGCACACCCACACCCGGGATGGCGCAGCGGTATCGGCCCAGCGTGACGGCCTGCTGCCGATCTCCCAGCACGCGTTGGCCTACTACAGCCGGGTGGTTTACCACGACTACGAAGGCGTGGCCCTGGACCTGGACGAACAGCAGCGGCTGGTGGCCAACCTGGGCGACAGCAACATCCTCATCCTGCGCAACCACGGGTTGCTCACCGGGGGGATCAGCGTCGAGCACGCATTCCGTGAGCTGCATGGGCTGGAGCGGGCCTGCAACATCCAGGTGGCGGCCCAGGCCGGGGGCAATGACCCGCTGCTGTATGCATCGCAGGCGGCGATTGCCAAGGTGCATGAACAGTCGAAGCGGTTTTCCGATGGCAAGGGGGAAGGCATCCAGCGGCATTGGGATGCGTTGATCCGGCAGCTGGACCGCGAGGGCCGCGATTACCAGGACTGACTGGAAGGCAGCTGTCGCCGGTACCGGCCTCTTCGCGGGTAAACCCGCTCCCACAGGTACGGCGCACCACTCAAGGAAAGTGAAACTCCTGTGGGAGCGGGCATGCCCGCGAAGAGGCCGGCACAGGTAACCCCAACTCAATGAAGGACCATCCCATGCCCCGACTGCACCGCCTGTTCGCCATCAGCTCCCTGGCCCTGGCCCTGGCCCTCACCGCCTGCTCCCCCGCCGGCAACACCTCGGCCAGCAACACCCTGAACATCGCCTTCTGGGGCGACAACACCACCCTGGTCAGCGTCGACCCCTTCCAGGTCTACTGGCTGGAGCACCGCGTACTGCTGCGCAACGTGGCCGAGTCCCTGACCGACCAGGACCCGCAAACCGGCCGCATCATTCCCTGGCTGGCAAAAAGCTGGGAGGTCAGTGCCGATACCCTGAGCTACACCTTCCAGCTGCGCCAGGACGTCACCTTCAGCAACGGCGAACGCTTCGACGCCCACGCCGTGAAAACCGCCTTCGACAGCAACAAGGCCTTCGCCACGCAGCTGCCGGCCATCTTCGGTGCCACCTACCTGGCCGGCTATGACCACGCCGAGGTGCTGGACGACTTCACCGTGCGCCTGGTCCTGGCCAAACCCAATGCCGGTTTCCTGCAGGCCACCTCGACCACCAACCTGGCCATCCTTGCGCCGGCCTCCTACAAGCTGACCGCCCAGGCGCGCTCGCTGGGCAACATCATCGGCACCGGCCCGTTCATTCTCGAGCACTACACCCCGGAGGTGGGCGCACGGCTGGTCAAGCGCGCCGACTACGCCTGGCCATCAGCCAACATGCACAACCAGGGCCCGGCGCACCTGGATGCCGTGGACATCAGCTACATCCCCGAGGAAAGCGTGCGCAACGGCCTGTTCCTGCAGGGCAAGGCCGACATCCTGTGGCCGCGCAACCCGTTCTCGGAAGTCGACCTGAAGCTGTTCCAGTCCAAGGGCGCGACCATCCAGAGCCGCTCGCTGCCGGGCCCGGCGCTCAACCTCTACCCCAACACCCGCAACGACCGCCTGCTGGCCGACCGCCAGGTGCGCCTGGCACTGCAGAAGGCCATCGACCGCACCAGCTACGCGCATACCGTGTACAACGCCGCGTTCCCGGTGGTGAGTGGCGTTTACGACGTCACCACGCCGTACTTCAAGCCCCAGGCCGACAAGCTCGCCTATGACCCTACGGGCGCCGAGCAACTGCTCGAGGCCGCCGGCTGGCACAAGGGCGAGGACGGCTACCGGCACAAGAACGGCCAGCGCCTGACCCTGCGCTACAACCTGACCCCGGCCGAAAGCGCCGGTGACGTGCTTGTGCAGGACCAGTTGCGCAAGGTCGGCATCGACCTGAAGCTCAATGTGCTGACCCGCGCCGAATGGGTGGCCGGGAACGCGTCCGGCAACTACGACCTGACCTCCACCTACATGACCCGCGCCGACCCGATCATCCTGCAGACCATCCTCGACCCGCGGGCAGCAAGCAGCACCACATTGGCCACCAACACCTACGAACCGCAAACCCTGGCCAGGGCCCAGGCGCTGTTCGACAGCGGCATCACCGCCACCGCCGCCCCGCAACGGGCCCAGGCCTACGGCCAGCTGCAGGACCTGCTGGTCGACGAGGCGTCGGCGTTCCCGCTGTACGAACGCGTCTGGCAAGCCGCCACCGCGCCGCGGGTCAAGGACTTCCGCTGGACTGCAGAAGGCTTCGCGCTGCTCAGTGACATCCAGGTCGGCCAGCCATGAAACGCTACCTGATCGGCCGCATCGGCCAGGCCCTGTTGGTGCTGTGGGGCGCCTACACCATCACCTACTTCATCCTCTACCTGCTGCCGGGCGACACCCTGGCGATCATGCTCAGCGCCTCGGGCATGGAGGCCGATGGCCTGTCACCCGAGGACCTGGCCAAGGCCCGTGCCTACTACGGGCTGGACAAGGGGTTGTTCGAGCAGTACTTCGACCTGCTGTGGCGCGCCCTGCACGGTGACCTCGGGCAGTCGCTGTCGCTGGGCCGGCCGGTCACCGCGCTGCTGGCCGAGCGCCTGCCGCAGACCCTGGCCCTCGCCGGCGCGGCCATCGCCCTGTCGCTGCTGGCCGGGGTCGGCCTGGCCTACCTGACCGCCTACCTGCAATGGCGGCCACTGAAGACCGCCCTGGCACGCCTGCCGTCGCTGGGTTTCTCGGTGCCGGTGTTCTGGATGGGCCTGCTGCTAATCCAGGTATTTGCCTTCGGCCTCGGCTGGTTCCCGGCCACCGGCAGCCAGGGCCTGGCCAGCCTGGTGCTGCCGGCGATCACCTTGGCGATCCCCAGCGCCGCGGTGTACGCCCAGGTGCTGCAGCGTGGCTTCCAGGGCGTGTGGCAGGAACCCTACATCACCACCGCCTTCGCCAAGGGCCTGAGCCGGGCCCAGGTGCAGGCGCGCCATGGCTTGCGCAACGCGGCCTTGCCGCTGTTGACCCTGATCGGCCTGCAGGTCGGCAATACGGTATCCGGCGCGGTGCTGGTGGAAACCATCTTCTCGCGCAACGGCGTCGGCCGCCTGGCACAGGAGGCCGTGCTGCGCCAGGACATCCCGGTGGTGCTGGCGATCGTCGCGGTATCGGCCACCGCCTTCGTGGTGGTGAACCTGATCGTCGACCTGCTCTACCCGTACCTCGACCCACGCATCACCCACACGGCCAAGGTGAGCTGAGATGACCATCGACCTTTCCCTGTCCCCGATCGACACCCAGCCCACGGGCGAGGTGGCACACCCTGCCGGCGCCTGGAAGCGGCGCACGCACCTGCAGCGCGCCCGGCAGGCCCTGCTCCCGCTACTGCGCCGGCCCGGCTTCAGCCTGGCGCTATTGATCGTGCTGTTCGCCCTGTTCGCGGCACTGGCCCCGCAGTTGCTGACCAGCTTCGACCCCTACGCCACCTCGCCCGCCGACAAGCTCAGCGCCCCCGGCGTGGTGCACTGGTTCGGCACCGACGAGCTGGGTCGCGACCTGTATACCCGCGTGGTCTATGGCGCGCGCCTGTCGGTGCTGGCCGCATTGCTGGCGGTGGCCATCGCCCTGCTCGGGGGCCTCGGCCTGGGCGTGCTGGCCGGCTTTTCCGGTGGGCGCGTCGACGCGGCGCTGATGCGCCTGATCGATGTGTTGCTGGCACTGCCCGGCCTGCTGCTGGCCTTGGCCATCGTCACCGCGATCGGCTTTGGCACGGTGCCGGTGGCAGTCGCCGTGGGCGTCGGCATCATCCCGGGCTTTGCCCGCACCACC
The DNA here is from genome assembly GCF_002113255.1 of Pseudomonas sp. B14(2017). Classification (NCBI taxonomy): domain Bacteria; kingdom Pseudomonadati; phylum Pseudomonadota; class Gammaproteobacteria; order Pseudomonadales; family Pseudomonadaceae; genus Pseudomonas; species Pseudomonas sp. B14(2017). The sequence goes on along the minus strand of NZ_NEJY01000003.1, from coordinate 178,683 downwards.
CGCGCCGAAGTGCTGCGCATCAAGACCCTGCCCTATGTCGAGGCCGCCCGCCTGGGCGGCGCCAGCTGGGCGCGCACACTGCTGCGCCATGTGCTGCCCAACGCCTGGGGCCCGGTGGCGGTGCTCGCCACCCTGGACTTCGGCGCCGCCATCCTGGCCACCGCCGGGCTGAGCTTCCTCGGCTTCGGCGCGGCGCCGCCGGCGGCGGAATGGGGCACGCTGATCGCCAACGGCCGCCACTTCCTGATCACCGCCCCTTGGGTCTCCCTGCTGCCGGGGCTGTTCGTGGTGGCCGTGGTGTTCAGCCTCAACCACCTGGCGCGCAGCGCCGAGGAGCATGCCCGATGAGCCAGCGCCCCCTGATCGAGGTCCGCGACCTGAGTGTCAGCTACACCTTCGCCGGGCAACCCATCCAGGCCTTGCGCCGGCTGTCGTTCAGCCTGGCACAGGGCGAGACGCTGGCCATCGTCGGCGAGTCCGGCTCGGGCAAGTCGACCCTGGCCAATGCCCTGCTCGGCCTGCTGCCGGGCAATGCCCGCATCGAGCAGGGCCAGCTGTGGGTCGACGGCGTGGATGTGGCCCGGGCCAGCGAGCGTACCCGGCGCCAGTTGCGCGGGCGCACCATCGGCCTGGTACCGCAGGACCCGATGGTCAGCCTCAACCCGACCCTGCGCATCGGCCGGCAGATTGCCGAGGCCTTGCTGCTGGCTCGCGGCCGACGCTACCCGACGGTGGATGCCGAGGTGCTGGAACTGCTGGCCCAGGTCGGCCTGGACGACCCGGCGCTGCGCGCCCGCCAGTACCCCCATGAACTCTCCGGCGGCATGCGCCAGCGGGTGCTGATCGCCATCGCCCTGGCCGGCGAGCCGCGGCTGATCATCGCCGACGAGCCCACCAGCGCGCTGGACGTGACGGTGCAGCGGCGCATCCTCGACCACCTGCAACGGCTGGTGGCCGAGCGCGGCATCGCGCTGCTGATCATCACCCATGACCTGGGCATGGCCTGCGACCGCGCCGACCGCCTGCTGGTCATGAAACAGGGTGAGCTCGTCGAGCAGGCCTCGCCCAGGCAGATTCTCTGGGGCGCACGGCAGCCCTACACCCGCGACCTGCTCAACGCCGCGCCGGCCTTCGTGCCACGGCGCAGGCCTGGCGCGCCGAGGGGCCAGGCAGCGCTGCTGCGCCTGAGCAACGTCGGCAAGCACTTCGCGTTGCCCGGGCAGGATGCCCACTTCACCGCCCTGCATGACCTGAACCTTGAGGTGCATGCCGGGCAGACCCTGGCCATCGTCGGCGAGTCGGGCTCAGGCAAGAGCACCGCGCTACGGATCGCCCTCTGGCTGGAAAAACCCAGCCACGGGCGGGTGGAGTTCGCTGGCGTGGACGTCAGTGCCTGCAGCTGGCGGCAGTTCCGCCCCCTGCGCCGGCGCATCCAGCTGGTGCAGCAAAACCCGTTCGCCGCGCTGGACCCGCGCTTCACCGTGTTCGACAGCATCGTCGAACCGCTGGTGTCGTTCGGCCTGCTCAAGGGCGAGGCCCTGGAGCGCAAGGCTCGTGAACTGATCACGCGGGTACAGCTGCCGGTGCACTTCCTCGACCGCCTGCCCCGGGAGCTGTCGGGCGGCCAGCGCCAACGGGTGGCGATCGCCCGGGCATTGGCCCTGGAGCCCGAGGTGCTGCTGCTCGACGAACCGGTCAGTGCGCTGGACGTGTCGGTGCAGGCGCAGATCCTCGCCCTGCTGGATGAGCTGCAGCGCGAGCTGGGAATGGCCTATGTGCTGGTCTCCCACGACCTGGCAGTGGTGGCGAGCATGGCCGACCAGGTGCTGGTGCTGCAGCGCGGCCAGGTGGTCGAGCAAGGGCCGGCGGTGCAGGTGTTCGGCCAACCGGCCAGCGCCTATACGCGGGCGCTGATCGAGGCGATACCCGGGCATTCGCGCAGCGTGCTGCCCGTGGCGGTTTGACCGTTTTGCCGTGCGGCACGGGCGTGCCGCGCGGATCAGACATTGAGGCCTATCTGGCAAGAGGTATTGAACGTGAGCAAAAGACAGATCCATCTCGGCGCGATGATCCACGGTGTCGGCCACGGCTGGGGCGAATGGCGGCACCCCGAGGCGCTGGCCGACGCCAGCGTCAACTTCGGTTTCTACAAGCAGCAGGCGCAATTGGCCGAGGCGGCCAAGTTCGATTTCGCCTTCATCGCCGACAGCCTGCACATCCATGCCCGCTCCAGTCCCCACTACCTCAACCGCTTCGAGCCGCTGACCATTCTCTCGGCACTGGCGGCGGTCACCACCCATATCGGCCTGGTGGCCACGGTCACGGTCAGCTATACCGAACCGTTCCAGGTCGCCCGCCAGCTCGCCTCGCTGGACTTGATCAGCGGCGGCCGCGCCGGCTGGAACGTGGTCACCTCATGGCTGTCGGGCACCGCCGACAACTTCGGCAAGGACCAGCACCCGCCCCACGCCGTACGCTACCGCATCGCCCGCGAGCACGTCGAAGTGGTCAAGGGCCTGTGGGACTCATGGGAAGATGACGCCTTCACCCGCGACAAGCAGAGCGGCGAATTCTTCGACCCGGCCAAGTTGCACACCCTGGGCCACAAGGGCGAGTTCTTCAAGGTCAAGGGCCCGCTGAACATCCAGCGCTCGCCCCAGGGCCAGCCGCTGATCTTCCAGGCCGGCGTGTCGGAGGACGGGCGCAACTTCGCCGCGCAGAACGCCGATGCGATCTTCGTCAACCCCGAGTCGTTCAGCGATGCCCGCGCCTACTACCAGGATTTGAAGCAACGCGCTGCAAGCCATGGCCGCGACCCGGACCAGCTGTTCATCCTGCCGGGCATCCGCCCCATCGTCGGCCGCGACGAAGCAGAGGTGGAGCGCCGCTACCAGCAGGCCGTCGACCTGGTGAGCATCGAGGACGCCCTGGTCGCCCTCGGCCGCCCGTTCAACGACTATGACTTCAGCCAGCACGAGCTGGATGCACCGTTCCCCGACCTGGGCACCCTTGGCGACAACAGCCACAAGGGCACCGCCGACCAGTTGAAGCAACTGGCCCGCGACGAAAGCCTGAGCCTGCGCCAACTGGCCTTGCGCTTCTCGCGCCCAAGACGCGACTTCACCGGCACCCCCGAGCAGGTCGCCAACGCCTTGCAGTTCTGGTTCGAAGACGGCGCCGCCGACGGCTTCATCATCAACTCGCTGCTGCCCGATGGCCTGCAGTATTTCACCGAGCTGGTGGTGCCCCTGCTGCAAGCGCGCGGCCTGGTGCGCAGCGAATACAGCGGCAGCACCTTGCGCGACAGCTTTGGCCTGAGCGTTCCGACCAACCGCAACACGCTGCGTCGCGGGCAGATCGCAGCCGCCTGAATCCGCCCCACACGAAAAGGAGTTCCATTGCATGAGCCTAGAATTCATCGGCCTCATCGGCCCCCAGGAAAGCAGCGAATCACAGGCCCCGCGCGGCCCGCTGGTCGACCTTGATTTCATCAAGGCCTTCGCCCAGGCGCAGGAATACGCCGGCTTCGACAAGGCCCTGCTGGCAGTCAACACCAGCGCGCCGGACTCGATGATCCTGGCCAGCTACGTAGCCGCGCTGACCGAGCGCATCGGCCTGCTGGTGGCGCACCGCCCCGGGTTCCAGGCGCCAACCTTCGCCGCCCGCCAGTTCGCCACCCTCGACCAGCTCAGCCGCGGCCGCGCCTCGATCAACGTGATCACCGGCGGCGACAGCGGCGACCTGCAGCGCGACGGCGACTTCCTCGACAAGGATGCCCGCTACGCCCGCACCGACGAATACCTGCAGGTACTACGCAACACCTGGACGCAGACCACACCGTTCGACCACCACGGCGAGCATTACCGGGTGGAAGACAACCTGACCCTGGTCAAGCCGGTGGGCAAGCTGCCGGTGTACTTCTCCGGCGCTTCGGAGGCGGCGGTGGAGGTCGCGGCGAAACACGCCGATGTGTACATGATGTGGGGGGAGCCACTGGAGCAGGTGCGCGAGCGCATTGCCCAGGTGCGCAAGGCCGCGGCCCGCCACGGGCGGGAGAATCACATCCGCTTCAGCCTGTCGCTGCGGCCGATCCTGGGGGCCACCGAGGAAGAGGCCTGGGCGCGGGCCGAACGCATCCTGGCCGATGCCAGGCAGCGCATCGGCATCCGCCAGGGCAACCGCCGCGAGAAGAATTTCGGCAAGAGCAATGTCGGCTCCGAGCGCCTGGTACAGCTGGCCGGCCAGCGCAAGGTGCACGATACCCGGCTGTGGACCGAAATCGCAGCCCTGGGCGGCGGGGCCGGCAATTCCACCTCACTGGTGGGCACGCCCGAGCAGGTGGCCGAAGCGGCGCTGGCCTACTACGAACTGGGTGTGAGCACCTTCCTGTTCCGTGGTTTCGAGCAGTTGCGCGATGCCGTGGAGTACGGACAGGAGCTGATTCCGCGGATCCGCGCGCTGGTGGCCCAGCGTGAGGCAGGACGCAGTACGCGTTCTGCATAGGCCCTGCCGCCTGTGCAGGCCCTTTCGCGGACAAGCTCGCGCTCACGGAACTGCACAGGACTCGTCGCTCCAGCCCTTTGGGCCGCGCTGTCGCACAGATAACTGAATTCGCAAGCGATCCTCGTACCCTGTGGGAGCGGCTTTAGCCGCGAAGAATCCAACACTGTGCATGGCACCGGCTGCGCCGGTGTTCGCGGCTAAAGCCGCTCCCACAGGGTCCCTGCTAATTCAATGAGTTATGTGCAGTTCTATGAGAGCGGGCTTCGCGGCGGTTCGACGCCTCGATGCACCCGCTTCAACATCAGCATTACGCATTTCTACTGATTAGCTTTATCAGCAATAAACATAATTAATATAGAACCAAAAAGCCTTTCACAGCACCGTGAAAGTCCATTAGGTTCTGTAAACCGACCCCAACATGGCGGAGGCAAATGGATTTGTGCCAGCCGCCGTCGGGTCCCTCCCTTCGATCCGCCCGTTGCGCACATCCGAACCCAACCTTCTCGGAGCATGCGACATGGGATTGTCCCGTAGAGACCTGATCACCCGCCTCGCCGCCATTGGCGGCTATTCGGCAGCCCTGGGCGCGCTGGGGCAGAATGCCCTGGCTGCCACCTTCCAACCCCTGCAACTGGCCGCAAGCGGCGGCAACGGCAAGCGCGTGGTGATTGTCGGGGCTGGTATTTCCGGCCTGGTATCCGCCTACGAGCTGCGCAAGGCCGGCTTTTCGGTCACCGTGCTGGAGGCCCGCGAGCGGGTCGGTGGCCGGGTCTGGACCTTGCGCCAGGGCGACCGCGTCGAGCACAACGACGGCAGTTCGCAAACCGTCGAGTTCGACCAAGGCCACTTCTTCAACGCCGGCGCCGCGCGCCTGCCCAGCCATCACCTGACCATCCTCGGCTACTGCCGTGAGCTGGGCGTGGAGCTGCAGGTGCTGGTCAACAGCAGCCGCAACGCCCTGGCCCAGCCAGACCTGGCTCGCCCACCGCTGCTGCTGCGCCAGGCAGTCAACGACACCCGCGGGCACTTCAGCGAACTGCTGGCGCGCAGTGTCAGCCGCAACTCCCTCGATGCCGAGCTCGACAGCAGCCAGCGCAAGGCCTTGCTGGACTTCCTCAAGGTCTACGGCGACCTCGACAGCCAGCAGCAGTACCGCGGTTCGGTACGCGCCGGCTACACCCGCTTCGCCGGCGCCGGCGACCAGACCCCGATCCAGCGCCAGCCGGTGCCACTGGACCAGCTGTTGGACAGCAACCTGCTACTGCCGCTGGTGTTCGACGAAATCCCCGAGTTCTCCTCGACCATGTTCCAGCCGGTCGGTGGCATGGACCAGATTCCCAAGGCGTTCTATCGCCAGGTCAAGGACAGCGTGCGCCTGGGCGCCGAGGTGCTGGGGGTGGATACCGGTGACAACGGTGCCAAGGTGGTCTGGCGCGACCGCAAGAGCGGCCAGCAGCACGTCGAACAGGCCGACTACGCCATCGTCACCCTGCCCCTGCCACTGCTGGCCAAGCTACCGAACAACTTCGACAAGGCCTTCAGGCAGGCCATCGCCAGCGCCGAAGGCGACAAGGCCAACAAGGTGGCCTGGCAGTCGCCGCGCTTCTGGGAAACCGACTTCCAGATCTATGGCGGGCTCAGCTACATCAACCACGAAGCCCGCACCTTGTGGTACCCCAGCGATCACCTCAACAGCGCCCAGGGTGTGCTGGTCGCCACCTACAACACGGGCGCGGTGGCCCAGCAGTTTGCCGCCAAGCCGCTGCAGGCCCAGGTCGCCTCCTCGCGCCAGGCGGTGGAATCGCTGCACCCGGGCCACAGCCACAAGCTGGCCAGGCCGGTGGTGGTGAACTGGTCGATGATCCCTTTCAGCGAAGCGCCGTGGATCGTCCACGACGAAGTCGCCCAGCCCGGCTACGACCTGCTCAACCAGCCCCAGGGGCGTACCTGGCTGGCCAGCGACGCCCTGGCCCATGGCGGCGTGGGCATCTGGCAGAACAGTGCCGCCGAGTCCGCCCGCCGGGTGGTCGGCCTGATTGCCAAACACGCCAGCCAGACCACCCGCGGCGTTGCCGCCTGACCTGCAAGGAACCACCCCCATGCCTCGTCTTCTTCTGCTTGCCGGAGTACTCATGTCGCTCACCCTCAACGCCCACGCCGACGGCATCAAGCGCGTCGCGCCACCCGGCTCGAACTTCCCCATCTCGCAGCTGGTCACGGTACCGGCCGGCAGCCAGCTGACGTTCATCAGCGGCACCCTACCGGACGTAGCCGACCCAAAGGCGCCCAAGGGTAGCGTTGCGGCGCTGGGCAACACCGAAACCCAGGCCCGCTCGGTGCTGAACAAGCTGCGCACGGCGCTGCGCAGCCAGGGCCTGGACCTTGGCGACATCGTCCAGTTGCGGGTGTTCCTGGTGGGTGACCCGGCCAACGGCGGCGCCCTCGACTTCGCCGGGCTGCAGGCGGCCTACACCGAGTTCTTCGCCACCGCCGAGCAACCCCGTACACCGACCCGCACCGCCATCCAGGTGGTGGCCCTGCCATTGCCGGGCGCGCTGGTGGAAATCGACGCGATCGCGGCCAAGGCGCCGTAAGTGCGCCAGCCATGCCAGACAAGGAACTGCGTGCATGAAGCCAGCTTTTAAAACTGCCTCTTTTTTCGGCGTGGCCCTGGCCGCCGGGCTGCACAACGCACCCAGCCTGGCCGAGGAGCCCGCCGCCCAGGCCCTGGGCACGGTGATCGTCACCGGCAACCGTGGCAGCGAGAAACGCACCGTAACCAGCAGCCCGGTGCCCATCGACGTGATCAGCGCCAAGCAGTTGCAGGAAACCGGCAAGCCCGGCCTGATGGAAGCCCTCAGCGCCAGCGTGCCGTCGCTGACCTTGCCGGAAAAGACCGGCTGGGACGCCAGCGGCATGGCCCGCGCCCCTAACCTGCGCGGCCTCAACGCCGCCCAGGTGCTGGTGCTGGTCAACGGCAAGCGCCGCCATACCAGCGCTACGCTCAACATCAGCGGCATCAACGCCGGCGCTGCCCCCGCCGACCTCGACCTGATTCCCATCAGTGCCATCGACCATGTCGAGGTGCTGCGTGATGGTGCGGCCGCCCAATACGGCTCCGACGCCATCGCCGGGGTGATCAACGTGATCCTCAAGGCCGACGCCAGCGGCACTGCCGTGACCACCGCAGGCCAAGGCTACGACGGCAAGAAGCAGACCGTGCAGCAAAGCCTGAACAAGGGCTTCGAGATCGGCCGCGACGGCATCGTCCAGCTGGCACTGGACGCCCGCAGCCAGAACGACGACAACAAGGCCAGCGCCAATGGCTACAGCCAGGCCGAAGCCCTGGACCGCGCCGGCAAGGTTACCTACGGCGGCTATGGCACGCCGAAGATCAACCTTCTGACCCTGGGCTACAACGCCGAACTGCCGCTGCAAGACGACCTGACGCTCTACTCGTTCAGCACCTGGTCGTACCGCAAGGCCGAGCAGGGCCAGAACTTCCGCCTGCCGACCATCGTCAACACCATCACCACCGGGCCCAACGGACGCCCCTCGGGCTACACGCCCACCTGGTACATCGAGGAATACGACTACCAGGCGGCGTTTGGCGCCAGGGGCCTGGCCGGCGAATGGGACTGGGACCTGTCCAGTACCTACGGGCGCAACGAGGCCGAACAGGGCACCTGGAACAACCAGAACCCGTCATTGGGCGAGGCCACGCCCAACCATTTCGAATCCGGCACCTGGGTCAGCTCGCAACTGACCAGCAACCTCGACCTGCGCCGCAGCTTCGAGGTTGGGCTGACCAAGCCGCTGGACTTCTCCTGGGGCCTGGAACAGCGCCGCGATACCTACCAGGTGCAGGCTGGCGACTGGGCCAGCTGGGCCGACGGCGGCTACTGCAAGGCGCCCGGCAATTGCGCCGCCTCCGGCGCCCAGGTCACCAACGGCATCTCCCCCGCCGAGGCCGCCAGTGCCAGCCGCAACAGCTACGCCGGTTACCTGGACGTGGGTTTCAACCCGCTGCCGCAGTGGTACTGGGGCGCTGCCCTGCGCTACGAGCACTATGATCGCAATATCGGGGCCACCCGCAGCGGCAAGCTGACCACCCGCTACGAGCTGACCCCCGAACTGGCCGTGCGGGCGACGGTGAGCAACGGCTTCCGCGCGCCGTCCTTGGCCAACAACCTGTTCAGCGCCCGCTCCACCACCTACGGCGTGGTCGACGGCGTGTACCAGTCGATCAACTATGGCGTGCTGCCGGTGGATTCGGCCGCCGCCAAGGCGCTGGGCGCCGAACCACTGAAACCGGAGAAGTCCACCAACTACAGCCTGGGGCTGGCCTGGCAGCCCGGCGAGCGCCTGGCCTTCACTGCCGATGCCTACCTGATCAACGTGCGCGACCGCATCACCCTCACCGGTACCCTGCTCGGCCCCGAGGTCACCCAGGCCTTGCTCGCCAACGGTATCGACTCGACCTCGGGCGGCCAGTACTTCACCAACGGCGCCGATACCCGCACCAAGGGCCTGGACCTGGTGGGCAGCTACGACCAGGACCTGGGCGGTGCAGGGACGGTGAAGTGGACGGCGGCCTTCAACTGGAACGACACCGAGATCCTCGACTACAAGCAGAGCGTGAACATCCTTGGCACGCCCTACGAACTTATGAACCGCCAGGCGCGCAACCTGCTGACCGAGGTACAACCGCACACCAAGCTGATCCTTGGCGGCAACTGGCGCCTGGACCGCTACCGGGTCAACCTGGGGCTGACCCGCTACGGATCCTGGCGCGAGGTGAATGCCGCCAACGACCGTTCGCTGGACCGCGAGTACAAGGCGCGCTGGATCACCGACCTGGATGCAGGCTACCAGTTGACCAAGGACCTGGAGGTGGCGATCGGGGCGCGCAACCTGTTCGATATCTACCCCGAGCGCCAGGCACCGAGCAGCAAGACCATGGTCAAGGGATACGGGGTGTACTCGCCCTATGGCTTTACCGGCGGGTATTACTTCGGGCGGGTGACCTATACCTTCTGATTCGTGACAAGCCGGCCGACGATGTCGGCCGGCAACCGGTATCAACCACGCAACATATGGACCGCCACACCGGCCAAGGCGCAACTGAACAGTACCTGGATCACGCCACGCTTGAAGCGGAACAGGGCCACTGCGGCAGCAATGGCGATCAACGCCGAAGGCCAGTCGAACGCCCCACTGAAACCCTTTGGCCAGAGCACGTGATAGCCGAAGAACATGGCGAGGTTCAGGATCACCCCCACGACCGCGGCCGTGATCCCCGTCAGCGGTGCGGTGAACTTCATCTCGTTGTGGGTCGACTCCACCAACGGGCCACCGGCGAGGATGAACAGGAACGAAGGCAGGAAGGTGAACCAGGTGACGAGGCTGGCCGCGACTGCACCGGCCAGGAACGGGTTTTGCTCACCGAACATCGGATGCACGTAGCCACCGACGAAGCCGACGAAAGCCACCACCATGATCAATGGTCCTGGCGTGGTTTCTCCCAAGGCAAGGCCATCGATCATCTGAGTGGGTGACAGCCAGCCGTAATGCCCGACGGCGCCCTGATACACATAGGGCAGGACGGCGTAGGCGCCACCGAAGGTCAAAAGTGCGGCCTTGGTGAAGAACCAGCCCATTTGCGTCAGGGTGCCGGCCCAGCCAAACGTCAGTGTCAGCAGCCCCATGGGCAAGGTCCACAATACGGCGCCGATCAGCACCAGACGCAGCAAATGCCCCACCCGAAAACGCGCATGCTCAGGCGTTGGTGTGTCGTCGTCGATCAGGGCCGGGCCGTAGCTGTTCCTGGCAGCCCCATGACCACCACCGATCACGAATTTGCCGGGGGCGAAGCGACCGCCCACATAGCCTGCGATACCGGCAACCAGCACGATCAACGGGAACGGCACATCGAGGGCGAAGATGGCCACGAACGACGCTGCGGCCATGGCCCACAGCCAGCCGTTCTTCAGCGCGCGCGAGCCGATCCGGTGCGCCGCGTGGACGACAATGGCCGTGACTGCAGGCTTGATGCCGTAGAAGACCCCCGCCACCACCGGGACCTCGCCAAAGGCGATGTAGACCCAGGACAGGCCAATCAGGATGAACAGCGAGGGCAATACGAACAATACGCCGGCAATCACCCCGCCCCAGGAGCGGTGCATGAGCCAACCGATGTAGGTGGCCAGTTGCTGTGCCTCGGGGCCTGGCAACAACATGCAGTAGTTCAGCGCGTGCAGGAACCGCTTCTCGCTGATCCAGCGCCGGCGCTCGACCAGTTCCTGGTGCATGATCGAGATCTGCCCGGCGGGCCCACCAAAACTGATGAAGCCCAGCTTGAGCCAGAACAGGAATGCTTCGAACAGTCCGACCGGCCGCTGAACCGCTTGCGATGGTGGCTGTTCGCCCACTGCAGAGGTGCTATCAACCATTTTGCGCTTCCTCACTCGCGAAAGCCGTCAGAAGGCCATCGAAGATGCCCCCGGCGACCGTTGTCAGTTGATCGTCATCGCCAATGCTTTGTCTCAAGCCCGCGAGGACACGTTCGATACCTGGTGCTTCCGAGGGCTGGTTGCCTCCCACATCCAGGTAGTGAATGACCGCGGCCAAGCGTGCCAGGCCCGGCTGCTGTAGGGCAAAGCTCTCGATGAGGGTTTCGAAGGACACCCGCTGGCCGACATGGCTGAACCTGGCCCCATCAAAATCGAAGCCCAGCGCATCGCCCGGGCAGTCTTCAGGCCTGTCCAGCCAGATGAATCGAGCGTCGGCATCGATGAAGCGACGAATCAACCAGGCACATGCCAGCCGATCCACCCATGGGCGCTTGCGGGTGGCCCAAAGGCGCCCCTGGTAGTCGTTGCGTACCAGTCGGGTGATCGCCTCGTCGTGGGCACTCGGCTCATCGGAAGACAGTGCGCGGCCAATCGCGGCTTCGAGCTCTTGCAGCGCCGCATCGGCTTGTGCCTTGGGCACGCCCGGGAAAAAATCGGTCGCCGCCAGCTGGCTGAAGGCCTTTCTGAGCTTGCGCACCTGCCGTGCGGTCTGCAGCGCATTCTCTGGCGCCAGCTCGGCCCTGCAGCCTGCAATTTCTTCCATCAGGCTGGCGTACTCGTCGCTCCTGTCGAACAGCCTGCTGAAGCGCTCTTCACGCTCAGGCAGCGACAGGAGAAATGCGGTGCCGTTGATAGCCAGCACGTCACGCTCGACTGCCTCGAAAACTTCCCGACCCGCACATTGTTCGGGCAGCAGGTAAACACCATCCCTCAGCACTGCGGCTCCGGAGGCCTTCAGGCTTCTCCAGGCACGCATGCGCTCGGTGGCATTGGCCGTCGGCAATCCGAGGATCAGTAGCGACCAGCGGTTCATGTAGAGTACTCAACACAATATGTTTGTACCTCTACATTAAACTGAAACTTTGCAAAAACAACAGGCCCGTAGCTTATGGGGCTGCTGCGCAGCCCATCGCCGGCAAGCCGGGCTCCCACAGGGACCGCGAAAATCTTGAGGTCTGCGCCGTACCTGTGGGAGCCCGGCTTGCCGGCGATGGGCCGCAAAGCGGCCCCAAATCGCTCAACTGACTGGCACCAGGGTAAACCCGCTCCCACAGAGTCCCTGCTAAATCAAGGAGTTATGTGGAGTACCATAGGAGCGGGATCCTACTCCAGTGGAATGGTCAGGCGATCGATCACGGCACGGGTTTCAGGCCGCACCCCGCGCCACCAGGCGAAAGCCTCCGCCGCCTGCTCGACCAGCATGCCGACACCGTCGGCCAGGCGCGCCACACCCTGCGCCTGGGCCATGTGCAGGAACGGCGTCAGGCCTTTGCCATACGCCAGCTCGTAAGCCAGCCGCGTCTCGCCCAGCACGCCTTGAGGTAGCGGCGGCAGCTCGCCGGTGAGACTCGCGGAAGTGGCATTGACCACGATGTCGAAGGACTGTCCCTCCAGCTCCTCATAACGGCTGATGCGCAGCCTTGGGTGGTCCAGTTCGTTGCGCAGGCTGAGCGCCTTGGCCATGTCACGGTTGGCAAGCACCAGTTCGCTTGGCCCCGCCTCCAGGAACGGCAGCAATGCACCACGTACCGCGCCACCGGCGCCGAGCAACAGTACCCGCCGATTGGCCAGTGGTTCACCGAGGTTTTCCTCGATATCCCGCAGCAAGCCGATGCCGTCGAAGTTCTCGGCAAAGATACGGCCATTCTCGAACTTCAATGCATTGGCCGCCCGCGCCAGCTGTGCGCGCTCGCTGCGTTGGTCAGCCAGCTCGAAGGCGCGCAGCTTGAACGGCGCGGTGATGTTCATGCCCAACCCGCCACCGTTGCGAAAGTTCAGCACCTGGGCCTCGAAGCCCTCGAGCTCGCCCTCGATGGCGCCGTACTCCAGGCACTGGCCACTGGCCTGGGCGAACAGGCCATGAATCAACGGGGACTTGGTGTGGTTGATCGGTCGGCCGATCACTGCATAGCGGTCGCTCATCGTGCATCTCCGTGGGTGAACAGCACACCGTCTGCCTGCATGGCGGTGATTTCTTCAGGGCTGAAACCTAGGCCGGCGGCCACTTCGGCATTGTGCTGACCGAGGTCCGGGGCCACTTGGTGGATCGTGGTGTCGCACTCGGAAAAGCGGAACGGCAGGTTGGGCAGGCGCAAGGTACCGTAGCGCGGGTGCTGCTGCTCGATGACCATGTTGCGCGCCTGGATCTGTGGGTCAGCCACGACCTCGTCGATGCGTTGAACCTTGGCGCTGGGGATGTCGATGTCATCGAGCAATTGCAGGATATCGGCTACCCGGCGCGCACCAACCCAGTCACGCACCACGGCCAGGATCGCCTGGCGGTGGGCGTTGCGGCCATTGAGGCTGTGGTAGCGGCTGTCGCTGCCGAACCCGGGCGGGCCACCGTTGGCTTCGAGCATCGCGGCAAAGCGCTTCCAGGCGTCGTCGACCTGGGCGGCGATTACCAGGTCACCATCAGCCGCACGAAACACGCCGTACAGGGTGGAGGTGGGCATGTCATGGCCGGTCTGCTCGGGCAGGACCGTGCCATCGGACAAGGTGTAGCACTGCACCGCGTATTCATGCATCGACACCAGCGTGTCGTAAAGGGCCATGTCGATGTGCTGGCCCCGGCCGCTGTTCAGTCTGCCCAGCAGCGCCGCATTGATCGCCGCCACGGCATGGATGCCGGTGTACATGTCGCCCAGGGAAATGCGCAGCAACGGCGGCGCTTCGCCCGGCACGCCGACCATCTGCATGATCCCGCTCTTGGCCTCGGCGATCAGCCCGAAGCCGGCGCGGTGGGCATCCGGGCCGGTGTGGCCGTAAGCGGAAATCGAGCAGTACACCAGACGCGGGTTGCGCGCTGACAGCTCGGCATAGCCCAGGCCCAGCTTGTCCAGGGCGCCGGGGCGATAGTTTTCGATGAACACATCGGCCGAGTCGGTAAGGCGCTGCATGAATGCTTTGCCACGCGGGTCCTTCATGTTCACGCTGACGCCCTGCTTGCCCATGTTCAGTTGCAGGAAGTAACCGCTCTGCTGTTCATCAAGGGTAAACGCGTGCTGGCGGCCGGCATCGCCGCTGCCCGGCCGTTCGACCTTGATCACCTCGGCGCCCAGTGCTGCCAGGCAACGGCCCACATAGGGCCCGGCCAGGAAGTGGCTATAGTCGATGACGCGAATACCCGCCAATGGCAATGCCTGGCTCATGCCTGCACCCTCCGGGGCACCATCAGCCGGTGCTCGCCACGCTGCACGACTTCGCCATGCTGGTTGATCAGTTCCGACGGCAAGACCACGATGCCCCAGCCAGGTCGGCTGTTGCTCGGGCGCATCGCCCCCACGCGCATGCGCACGTGCAGCACATCGTCGACCTTGATCGGCAGCACGAAGTCCCAGGTCCAGCCCAGCGACATGCCCGGTACAAAGCGGTATTCGCACTGGGTCTTCAGGCCGTCGGCGATCGACAGGCCGAACAGGCCATGGGCAACCAGGCAGCCGAAGTGGCTCGCGTTGGCGTACGCCTCGTCGACATGCACCGGGGTGTGGTCGCCGGTGAGTTCGGCGTAGGCCAGGATGCGTTCGCGGGTAACGGTGTAGGTGGGGCTGATGCATTCATCGCCTTCGCAGGCATCGTCCCAGTATTTTTCCACCACGCTCATGCCACCACCTCTGCACGTGGGTCGATGGCCAGTGCCTGGGCGACGCATTTCGCCGGCAATGCCTGAATGAACTCGACGGCCAGGCCGTCAGGCAGGCGCAGCCAGTTGCGGCCCTGAGGCATTTCGCTGACGCCGAAACGCTGTGCGGCGGCCAACGCGGCTTCGAGGTCCTCGCACATGATGCCCAGGTGTGCCATGCGCCCTTCCGGGCCGGCAAAGTCCGGCTGGTGGATGAACTGCAGGCCACCAAGGGTCCAGTACTGCGCAGGCTGCTCGGCGTCACCCTGCATCTCGCGCATGGTCATGCCGCACACCTCGCTGAAAAAGCGGATGTGCCACTGGATGTCCCGCACCCAGAACGCAACGTGTTCAAGGTAGGCTTTCGGCTGGCTCATGGATTACTTCCCTTCTGCTGATCGGCCATGGCGCGCTCGATACCCTTGATGCAGGCAACCAGGGTCGCGTTGACCGGCGTAGCCACGCCGTGGCGCTGGCCCCAGCGCACGACGGAGCCGTTGATGAAATCGACCTCGGTGACCGAGCCCTTTTCCAGGCTCTGCAGCATTGAGGTACGGAAGCTTGCCGGCAGGCCTTCAGCTGCCAGGCACCACGCAGCGTCCGGGCTGGTGAGGCTCAGGCGGATGCCGGCCCGCTCGGCGACGGCGATGGCTTCGCTGACCGCTGCCTTGGCGGTGCTTTCCAGCAGCGGCTCGCTGTACAGCTGGCCATAACTGAGCATGGTGATGCCGCTGAGCGCGCCTGTCGCGACGTTGACCAGCAGCTTGTCCCACATGGTGCCGAGAATGTTGTCGCTGACCGTGGTGGCGAGCCCGGCGCCATTGAAAGCCTCGGCGATGGCCTGCACACGCGAGGTCCGTTGGCCGTCGAGCTCGCCGATGAAGGTGTGTTTGCCTGCCACGCCGGCACGGATCGAACCCGGCGCCAGCAGCACGCCACCGACGTAGGTCTTGCCGGCCAATACCCGCTCACGCCCCACGGCCTCGGCCAGGATGTCTTCGTGGCCAAGACCGTTCTGCAGCGATAGCACCAGCGTCTGCGGCCCGATCAGCGCCTTGGCACCGGCAATCGCCTCGCTGGTGTGGAACGACTTGACCAGCACCACTACCAGGTCGGCCACGCCCACGGTTGCCGCGTCGCAAGCCGCCTTCACCCGGACCTGCCGCTCGCCGCGTTCATCCTGCACCCGCAGCCCGCGCAAATTCATCGCCTCGACATGCGCCTGGCCACGATTCAACAGCCAGGTTTCGTGCCCCGCCTCGCTCAAGGCCGCACCAATGGCGCAACCCAGGGCGCCGGCGCCCAGAATGCAGATTTTCAAATCGCTGACCTCCTGTGGTTTGCGACCACCTTATGCAGCGAGGCTTATTTCGGCTATACAATGGCCTCAATACACTTATTGAGTTTCGCAATAATGAGCACGCTCGATGCCTTGCCTGATCCCAAGCTGCTGCAGCTGTTCGATGTGCTTTACCACTGCCGTAGCGTGACCCGTAGCGCTGAACAGCTCGGCCAGAGTCAACCTACCGTGAGTATCTGGTTGGGGCGCTTGCGTGAAGAACTGAACGACCCGCTGTTCGTGCGCACCCCCGGGGGCATGGCCCCTACCCCGCGGGCAGACCAGTTGATCGGGCCATGCCGCGAGGTGCTGGAATCGCTGCGGCGCCTGACTACCTGGGAGCCGCAATTCGTTCCGGCCACGGCCCAGCGTCGCTTTCGCCTGTGCGTCAGTGATGCCAGCCATATCACCCTGCTGCCCAGCATCCTCAACCACCTGCGTACCCATGCGCCGGGTATTCGCCTGGAGGCGGCGCGCATAGATGGCAACACCGAAAGCGCGCTGGAGTCCGGCGAGGCGGACCTGGCCATCGGCTTTGTGCCTTGGCTGGGTGCGGGGATGTATCAGCAAGTGTTGTTCGAACAGGACTGGGTCTGCCTGAGCAACCCACAACACCCTCGTTTGGGCAAAGGCATGAGCGTGGCGCGCTACCAGGGCGAGGGGCATGTACAGATCAGTGCCGGGACCGGGCAAAAGTTACTGGAGGCTGGTTTGGCGCGGGCCGGCATCGAACGCAGGATCATGCTGGAGCTGCCGGCGTTTCTAGGGTTGGGGATGATTGTCGGGTCGACCGACCTGGTGGCAACGCTGCCACGGCACATCGGGCAGACACTTGCCGACATGCATGGTCTGCAGGTGCACGATTGCCCGTTTGCAGTGGAGGGCTTCACGGTCAAGCAGCATTGGCACGCGCGCTACCAGCAAGACAGCGGGAATCGCTGGATGAGGGAGGTGGTTCGGGGCTTGTTTCAAGCAGGTGCCAGTTAGCACACCAGACGAACGCCTCCCTCGCCGAGCTTCCTTGCCTGGAAGCATCGGGGTGCGAGTCAGGCAGCAGGCTTGAGCACCACCTTCGTCCAGCCATCATCCCGCGCATCAAAGTGCTTGTAGGCATCGGGGCCTTCAGCAAGCGTCAAACGATGGGAAATTATCTGGGAAGGCTTGGCGCGCCCATGATGAATGAGCTGCGCCAGGCGGCGATTGTAGGCCTTCACGTTCGCCTGGCCTGTGCGGATGAATTGGCCCTTGAACCAGAACGCCCCGAAATCGAAGGCCATCTTGCCCTGCTTCGCCAGGTCGTTCTTCGCACCCGGATCTTCTGGCACGAACACACCCACGACGCCTATGCCACCGGTAGCCTTGGTCGAGGCAACCAGGTTGTTCATGGTGAGGTAGTTCGCTTCATGGCCATGCTTGTCGCAGCACTGGTAACCCACGCATTCGCATCCCCGGTCGGTGCCTTTGCCGTGGGTCAGGTTCATGATCTCGTCCACAGCCTTCTGCTCGACCGCGTTGATGGGGGTTGCCCCTAGCTGCGCGGCCAGCCTCAAACGATCCGGCTGGTTGTCGATCACGAACACCTCGGAGGCACCTTTGATGATTGCCGAATAGGCCGCCATCAACCCGACAGGGCCCGCTCCATAAATCGCAATGCTCTCGCCCGGCTGCAGGCCGGCCAGCTCTGTCGCATGCCAGCCAGTGGGAAAAATATCCGAAAGCATGACGTAGTCATCTTCACGTTCCTGGGCGTCCTCCGGCAGCACCAGGCAGTTGAAATCAGCGTATGGCACACGCAACAGCTCGGCCTGGCCACCTTGGTAGGGACCCATGTCGGCAAAACCATATGCGGCCCCGGCAGCACCCGGATTGGCAGTGAGGCAGAACCCTGTCAGGCCTTTTTCGCAGTTTTCGCAGAACCCGCAGCCGATGTTGAACGGCAGGCTGACCCAGTCACCGACTTTGACGCGGTCCACCCCTGCCCCCACCTCGATCACCTCACCGAGGTTCTCATGGCCGAACACACGCCCGGCCTCGAACGATGTGCGCCCCTCATACATGTGAAGGTCGGACCCGCAGATGTTCGTGGTGGTGATGCGCACCAGCGCATCGGTAGGTTTCTCGATCCTTGCATCGGCAACATTCTTGACGGCGACGTCGCGCGGTGCGTTGTATACGATTGCTTTCATGCTGAACTCCCAGAAGTCAGGGGCGATGGAAAAGCGCCCTACCCTGTTGGGGTAATGGATTTACCTCAGGTGTTCAGTGCTGTACGTGAATAGCAGATCAGTGGCGCTAATCATCGTCGCGCCTTGGATCTAACCACGCTATAGCATTTTCTCCAGCCCGATCGCGCTGCTGAGCCAGGAATTGAAGTGTCGCCACCAACTCCCCGGTTCCTTGGTCAATGTATGTTGCTTGCCATCGTCTTCGGTGACCCATACCAGCTGATTCTTTTCCAGCCGGGTGTGATAACTGAGAGCCGGTGCCATCCCCTCCAGAGCCAGTTCGCGCACCCGTCCAGCAAGCTCAGGGTCATCGACCAACACGCCGACTTCGGTATTCCACAACAAGGAGCGCGAGTCGAAATTGAACGAGCCGATAAACGCTTTCTGCTGGTCGAATATCATCGCCTTGCTATGCAGGCTGGACTCGGAGCTATTGGAGGATCCACCATGAAACAGGCCCAGCCCACTGTCGCTGTCGCCATTGTCACCGGATTGGCTGCGTAATTCGAACAACTGCACACCATGCTCCAGCAAGGTTTTGCGATAAGGCGCGTAAGCACCGTGCGCGGCGGGTACATCGGTGGCTTCCAGTGAGTTGGTCAGCAAGCTGATCGACACGCCAGCGTCGGCACGACGGGTCAGGTACACCACCCCTGGTTGGCCGGGCACCATGTACGCCGAGACAAGGATCAGCTCCTTGGATACCCCATTGAGCTCGGGTGCCAATTGGGTGGCCAACAACAAGTACGGGGCTGGCTCGCCACTCGACAAGACCTTGCTCGGTGCATCCCACATCGCTTTGTTCCAGGCCCAGATCAACTCCCTGCGCCAGTCATTCAGGCGTGGCTGGGTGGTATAGCTCATCAGTTGTTGATAGAGCGCATGATTCTGTTTGCGTACTTTCTCCAGGGACTCGTCCAGCCGAGTCCGGAGGTTTTTCAAGTCCCCGGTCGTCGGCCTGGTCGAGATGAACTGCTCGATGGGCTTGCTCAGGGCACTGTTCCAGTACTGGTCGAAACCATGTCCCAATTGTTCTGCAACCGGCCCGACGCCGAGCATGTCGATGTCGGTGAAATTCCTGTTGGGCTCGGCATCGAAATACTCGTCCCCCAGATTGCGCCCGCCGACGATGGCCGCACTGTTGTCCACCACCCACAATTTGTTGTGCATGCGCCGGTGCTGCCGGGCCAGGTTGAACAGCCGGCCCATGGTACGCGTCACGACGGTACTGCGGCCCAGGTGCAGTGGATTGAACACGCGGATCTGTATATGCGGATGCGCCGCCAGTGTCGCGATAATTCGCTCCAGGTCATCGCTGGTGGTGTCATCGAGCAAGATCCTGACGCGGACGCCGCGGTCGGCGGCGATGAGCAGCTCGCGCACCAGTATCCGAGTACTGATGCCGTCGTGGACGATGTAGTACTGCAAGTCGATGCTGCTTTGAGCATTGCGAATCAGCTCGGCGCGGGCGGCGAAAGCCTCGGCACTATCGGAGAACAAGCGAAAGCCCGACTGGCCCCGATGGGGGGCTGCCTGGGCCTGGATAGAACGACCGAACGCCGAATCGTTCGCAGGCAAGGCCTGACTGGGTTCGTGAGAGACAGTGGGCGTTGTACAACCACCAGACAGCAGGGCGAGTAACAGCAGAGCAGTAAGGGGCTGTTTGATTGTCACGGAGGCTACCCCGGGTGATGGCGATGAGGGTGCCGGGTCCCGAAGAATGGCCAGTCCCTTACCACCAGCATCCGGCCGTATCGACCTTGTGCAATGTTTCTTCGATCTGCGGTGTTGTTACAGAAGCGTAGTTCATCTCCTGCTGACCGCGGTGTCGCTTCTGGGCGTCACGGGCACCCAATGAGGGCCATCGGCATTGTCGGTGACGCTGAAAGTTAACTGGCTTTGTAAGCGCGACGCGAACTCTGTGGGAGCGGGTTTACCCGCGAAGCAAGCGCCGCGATGGATGGCACCGGCGGTGCCGGTGTTCGCGGGTGAACCCGCTCCCACAATGATTGCTGTTGGGCAAAATGACAGCTAACGGTCGGTCGCGGATGGCTGCTAACGACCCAAGGCGGAAATCTGTAACCGGGGCCGCTTCGCGGCCCATCGCCGGCAAGCGCGGCTCCCACAGGTACAGCGCATGCCTGAAAGCTGGTGATATTCCTGTGGGAGCCGGCTTGCCGGCGATGAGGCCGGTACTGACAACAGTGCTTTGGATCACTGTCCGCTTTGGGTCGATACCGGTCGGTAGTGACTGACGGCTTTCGACCCAGAGCAGCCCTTGAGCAATACTATGACGAAGCAGTAGCGTTGGCAGCAAGGTTGACGAGTAATACTCTGGTAAAAGAATGTCCTTCAATTCGCATAAGAAAAAACTGCTAGATGACATCGAGCCACTCTCGCACCGTGCGTCACATGCGCGCTCATGCGACCTGCTGGTAGCTCAAAAAATAGGATTGCCTCGTGATGCTGTAATTGAACTGGTGGCGCGTCAAACTGGCGTCAATCTCCATAAGCCACAGTCTGTTGCCGAACTGCTGATCGCTTTAGCGGAGCTGGAGAAAATACGCCTGGGTCAATAGTGGCTATCCCAGCCTGGAGTCTTCGTCTGAGGCTGTCAGAGGAACTGACCGCTATGGGTCGGTAGCAGACCAATACTCCCTCTTAACTCTTCGAAAGCTGGGCACATCTGTGCTGCATCGCTTCCAGCCCCCAAGGATCTACGTTCGGTAAACCGACGAGCTCTAGTCATAGAGTGTTCATCCGTGAAACCTAGGTATGGATGTGCGATACCCATGGACGATGGTGCAGGCCCCAAGCCAGGGTTACCGCGTGATTGCCCATGACCGCCGTGGCCACGGTCGCTCCACACAGACCGACAAAGGCAACGACATGGACACCTACGCCGCGGAACTTGCGGAACTGGTTGCGCACCTGGATCTGAAGAACGCCGTGCATATCGGCCATTCCACTGGCGGTGGCGAGGTTGCCCGCTACGTCGCACGCCATGGTGCCGGCCGCGTCGCAAAGGCGGTGCCGATCGGCGCGGTGCCGCCGATCATGCTGAAAACCGCGAAGAACCCCGGCGGCCTGCCGCTCAAGGTGTTTGACGGCTTCCGCGAAGCGCTCGCCGCCAGCCGCTCGAACTTCTACCGCGACGTCGCAGGGGGCCCCTTTTACGGCTTCAACCGGCCGGGCGCGAAGGTCTCCGAAGCGGTGATCGGCAACTGGTGGCGCCAGGGCATGAACGGCGGGGCCAAGGCCCATTACGACTGTATTGCGGCCTTCTCGGAAACCGACTTTACCGAAGACCTGAAGCAAATCGCCGTGCCGACACTGGTGCTCCACGGTGAGGACGATCAGATCGTCCCCCTCGACGACTCCGCGCGCCTCTCGATCCAGCTGCTTCGCAACGGCACCCTGAAGACCTACCCCGGTCTGCCCCACGGCATGTGCACCACCCACGCCGAGACCATTAACGCGGACCTGCTGGCCTTCATCAAGGGCTGATGCCGCTGCAAGCGAAAGCTCCGGGGCACAGAGCCCCAGGCTTATTCCATTCAGAGCTGCGACAGCCCGCCATCGACGCACAGGTCGACGCCGGTGATGAAGCTGCTGTCGTCCGAAGCGAGGAACAGCGCAGAGTTCGCCAGCTCTTCAGGGCGACCGAGCCGACCCAGCGGAATTAACCCCGCCAGTTGCCTTTCGAACTCACCGTACTGCGCCTCGCCGATGCCCATCTTGCCGATGATCGGCGTCCGGACCGGGCCGGGGCTCAGGCAGTTGACGCGGATGTTACGGCCCTTGAGTTCCGCTGCCCAGCTGCGGGCAAAGGAGCGCACCGCCGCCTTGGTCGCCGCGTAGACAACGTGGGCCTCCAGCGCCTTCAGGTGGGCGATGGACGACACCAGCACGATGGAGCCGCCGTCACGCAGCAGCGGTAGCGCTTTCTGGATGGTGTAGAAGACGCCTTTGACGTTGATATCGAACTGCTCGTCAAACTGCTCTTCATCGACCTGATCGCCCGGAGCCGGACGGATGACGCCAGCGTTGGCGACCAGCACATCGAGGCGGCCGAAGCGCTCTCCGATCTGCTGGTACAGGTCGTCCAGCTCCTCCAACCGGCTGGCGTCGGCGCAGATGCCCACGGCGTTTTCACCGATGAGCTCGACCGCCTCCTCCACCGCTTGCCGACGACGCCCGGTGATGACCACCTCGGCGCCTTCCTGGGCGAATCGTTGCGCGGTGGCCAGGCCGATACCGCTGTTGCCGCCCGTGACCAGGGCGACCTTGTTGCTTAGCTTTCCCATCATATCTCCAACGTTGCTTGTGAATCCGCTCGTTTGGGAGGTCGCAAATCGGGAGCACGCAGCAGGTCCTGTTGCAGGGGCAGATAGCGCTCGATCTTTTCCGCCAGGCGTTCGCGGCGCTCGGCCAGCTGGGCCTGCAGCGCGTCCAGGGCCACCAGTTTTTCCAGGTGCTGCTGCAGGCAGGCGAGAAAGCCTTCGCTGTCCTCTTCCTCCTCCAGGTACTGCAGCAGGCCGTGGATCTGCCGGGTGCTGAAGCCGCACTCGAGCAGCTCGCGCACCCAGAGCACGCGTTGCACCATGGACGCGGCGTAGTCGCGATAGCCATTGTCCAGCCGCGCCGACTCGATCAGCTGCTTCGACTCATAGTGGCGAAGCGCGCGTGTACTGACGCCGGCGCGTAAGGCCAGCTCTCCGATTTGCATGTTGACCTCCGATGGGGAGCACTCTGGGGGCTTGACGCTAGTGTCAAGGTCAAGCCCCCTTTCGCTTTTTCAGTCGGCCATTGTGGGATGCGCCGGCAGGGTGAACTGCACCGCCGCACCACGGGGCTGGTTGGCGCTGGCCCAGAGATGGCCGCCATGGCTGTCGATGATCGAGCGGCAGATCGACAGCCCCATGCCCATGCCGGTGGCCTTGGTGGTATAGAACGGCGCGAAGATCAGGTCGGCGTTGTTCTCGGCGAACCCCGGGCCGTTATCGCACACCCTCACTCGCACGCCACCCGCATCGGACTCGGAACAGACCAGTAGGTGGCGCTCGCCAACGGGCACACCGTCCATGGCTTCCAGGGCATTGACGATCAGGTTGAGCATCACCTGCTGCAACTCTACCCGGTCACCCTCCACTTCCGGCAGGCCGTCGGCAAGTTCGACGCGCACCACGGCGCCGCACTTGGCCGCCTCGCCGCGGGTGAAGTCGACCATCTCGCGCAGCGCCGCGCTGACGTCCACGGCCTGTTTCTGCGGCGGTGTCTTGCGGATCAGCTGGCGGATGCGCCCCAGCACCTCGGCGGCGCGGTTGGCGTCCTTGATGATGCGCCCCAGCACCTGGCTGACTTCACCCAGCTCCGGCGGCTGTGCCCCCAGCCAGCGAAGGGCGGCATTGGCGTTGGTCACGGTGGCGGCGATCGGCTGGTTCACCTCGTGGGCGATAGACGCTGCCAGTTGTCCCATGGTCGCCACGCGGTTGGCGTGGGCCAGTTCGTTCTGCACCTCGCGATAGCGACGTTCGCCCTCGCGCACGCGCTCCTCGGCCTGCTTGCGCTCGGTGAGGTCGAGCACGAAGGCCACCCCCTCCTGTTGGCTGGCCTCGAAGGCCGCCAGGCCGACGATCACCGAAACGCGGCTGCCGTCCTTGCGGATGTATTCCTTCTCGAAGGGCTGTGCATGCCCGGTCCGGATAGCCGAGGCAAGGTGCGCTTGACTCAGCGCGAAGGACTCCGGCGGTGTCAGGTCGTGCCAGCGCACGCGGCCGGAAAGCAGGTCATCACGCTCGTAGCCGACCATGCGCAGGAAAGCGTCGTTGGCTTCTGCTATCTCGCCGCCCGCACTCCAGACGATGATGCCGATGATGTTGGCGTCCACCAGCCGGCGAATCCTCGCTTCGCGTTCCGCGGCGTCGCGATAAAGGCGCGCGTTCTCCAGCGAGGTCGCCGCCTGCGAGGCCAGCAGTCGCAGCACGGCGATCCGTGCAGGGCTGAACACGCACGCCGAGAGGTTGTTCTCCAGGTACAACGCGCCGGTGAGCTTGCCCTGGTTCATCAGCGGCATGCAGAGGATCGAACGCGCGCCGTGCTGCCGGACATAGGGGTCGGTAGTGAGGCCCGGCTCGGCCATGGCGTCGTCCAGGCACAGGCTCTCGCCAGTGCGCAGCACCTGGTAGAGCACCGTCTCGGCCAGCGTCGCCGCGCGGATCGGTTCGTTGCACAACTGCATCGCGTCGTCGCCGACAGTCGCCAGCGCCGCTATGCGTGGCTCACCCGCTTCGGCAAGAACCAGCACGCCACGCTCGGCGCCGGCCTGCTCGATGGCGGTGCGCATCACCATGTCGATCAGCTTCTCCAGGACGATCTCGCCCGAGGCTGCCTGGGATACCTTGAGCACGGTGGCCAGGTCCAGGTGCTCCACCGGGGTGGCAATGGTCGCGGTCGGGCCGGGCGCGGGCTCCTCGTTGCGCAGGTAGCGATGTTTCCCTTCCAGCTGACGCACCTTGCCATCGGCGCCCCAGCGCAGGTAGCCGTATCGCGCGTCCTGCAGGTAGACGCGGGCGATCTTGGCCAGGCCGCGCGCGCCGTAGAAGCGCCCCGCCAGCTCGTTGGCCAGCGCCTCGATCTGCACGAAGCCGTTGTCCTGCGCCTGGCGGATGGCCTCTTCGTAAAGCAACTCTGCGTCGACCAAACGCCCTTCGGCCCGGGCGATTTCCGCGCCCACCAGAGCAACCCGGCAGGCGAACGATTCGCCGCACTGCCGTGCCCACTCCTGCAATTGCGCGTGATGCACGGCCAGCTCTCGCAGGCGCTCAGATTGCTCATCGACAGCCGCGGAATCGAAAGTGGCAGCCAGCGTCAGCGCCGCATGGAGGTGGTATTCGGACTCCTCAGTAAAGGTCTCCACAACCCACAGCAGCGCCTTCGCCCGCGCCACACAGTGCATGGCCGCCGCCTGATCGCCCGCCATGCAGCGGGCCTGCAGCTTGCGTATCCAGTACTTGGCCGCTGCCAGCGCCAGGCCCGGCGTGCTGTCCAGGTGCGCCTCGAAACGCGCCTCGTCGAACAGCTCATCGTCGAAACAGCCGAAGGTCGGGGTCTGCCCGCGCAGCGTACGGATCAGCGCCAGCTGCGTGCTTATGAAGTCCACCACCAGGCCGAAGCGCACCTTCTGCGCATAAGCCAGTCCCTGCTCGGCCTCTACGTGCACCTGCGCCAGCGGCTCGCCGAGGAACAGCACATCAGCGATATGGCCGTTACCGGCATAGGCGGCGTAAGCCAGATCGCCGACGCGGTTGGCCGCGACGAAAGCCCGGCGCAGCAGTTCCCGGCACTCGCGCACCGGGCGCATCCAGCGCGCCACGAACATCGAGAAGCACAGGTAGGTGCGAGCCTCATGACGATTCATCCCGCGCCGGTCGACCAGGTCGCAGCCCAGGCGACCGAAGTGGTAGCCGGCTTCGTAGTCACCGAAGCGGCGGCCGGCAATCCTTCCCACGTTCGCATAAAGCATGCAGGAGGCGTCGCAGTTGCCCCGCTCCAGACTCAGGCTTACGGCCTTGCAGATGGTCAGGCTAGCCAGGTTGGCGTCGCTCTGCAGCGCCGGGGCGAAAAGTTTGCCGAGGGCATCGAGAGTCGCCAGGGAGGCGGCGTCCTCCATCAGCGGAAGGTCGATCAGTTGCTCGATACTGCGCTCGCCCAACTGCGTCCAGATCTGCTGGTATTCCTCGCGCACCTGCTCGTCGTCCGGGTGCGCCGACCAGTGGATGCCGACTGCGTCCAGGTAGGCTAGGCATACGGCGACCGCCCTGTCGCTGCGGTCCTGCAACAGGCACACGTCCATCTGCAGGCAGGCCACCGCCGCCTGCTCCACCGTGGTGGCGGCGCGTGGCGTCAGCGCGGTGAGCCGCTCATCGGCCTGCGCCAGCTGGCCCGTGAGAAATTCGCATTCGGCACAGTTGAGTTCCAGGGCAAAGCCCAGGTCGTGACGGCGTTCCCAGAAATCGCCGTCGAGCAGTTGCATGCCGGCGCGCAGATAGGCCAACGCCGAGGTGTAGGCGCTTGAAGCCTTGGCGCGCTGCCCGGCCAGCAGATTGTACTCGGCCAGTTGCTCGCGCTCGGCGCGAGCCTCGATCAGCCGGGCGCCGCGATTGAGCTGACCGACGATCTCGAAGATCGCTTCTTCGCGGCGTTCCGCCGGCGTCTGCTCGGCCAGCAGGCGACCGATGCGCAGGTGCGCCTCGGCACGGGCGGTTTCGGCGATCAGCGAATACGCTGCCTCGTGGATGCGGTCGTGGACGAAAGCGCAGGCGCCTTCCAGGCGCTCCACCAGTTCCTGGCGCACAGCCGACCAGAGTATTGAATGCACCTTCACCGGCGGCAGGTCGAGCACGGTCGCCAGGGTACTGATCTGCGCGGTGTTGCCCAGGCAGGCCAGCTGCTGCAGCGCCTGGCGGGTTTCCAGCGGCAGGCGCGCGAGCTTGCCGACCATCAGGTCGACGACGTTGTCGGTAAACCCCTTGGCGTGGATGCGCTCCGGCTCCCAGCGCCAACGCCGCGCCTCGTGGTCGTAAGTCATCAACTGTTCCTCGGCCAGCGCCTGGAGGAACTGGATGACGAAGAACGGGTTGCCGGCGGTCTTGTCCTGCACCAGCCGGGCCAGCGCGACGATGCTCGGCGGCGGACAGCGCAGGGCCTCGGCAATCAGTTGCTCGATGTGCGCCCGGGCTAGCGGCGCCAGGCGTATCTCGTCGATGCGCACGCCGGCCTGGCGGATGGCTTGTAGCTTGCGAGTCAGCGGATGGCTGGCATCCACCTCGTTGTCTCGGTACGCGCCCACCAGCATCAGGTGGCGCAGCTCCGAATGGGTGAGCAGATCTTCGAGCAGGTCGAGGGTCGCCGCATCCAGCCATTGCAGGTCGTCGAGGAACAGCGCCAGCGGGTGATCGGCGCGGGCGAACACGCCGATGAAACGGCGGAACACCAACAGGAAGCGGCGCTGCGCCTGTTGCGGCTCAAGATCGGGCACCGGCGGCTGGTCGCCGATGATCAGCCGCAGCTCGGGAATCAGGTCGGTGATCAACCGGGCATTGGGCTCCAGCGCCTGCAAGAGGTCGCTGCGCCAGCCCTCCAGCACGTCACCGCTTTTGCCCAGCAACGTGCGCACCAGCCCCTGGAAGGCCTGCACCAGTGTCGAGTAGGGAATGTCGCGCTTGTACTGGTCGAACTTGCCGGAAGCGAACAACCCGCGCGGCGGGACCAGCACCTTGTGCAGCTCGTTGACCACCGAGGACTTGCCGATTCCAGAATAGCCCGACACTAGCACCAGCTCCGGCGTGCTGCTGGCGACGATGCGCGCGAAGGCCTCGACCAGCATCTCCACTTCCCGCTCGCGACCGTAAAGTTTCTCGGGCACCAGCAGGCGATCGGGCGTGCCCTGTTCGTCCATGCTGAAGGCTTCGATGCGCCCGCTCCGCTGCCAGTCGTCCAGGCAACGGCGCAGGTCGTGTTCGACGCCGGAGGCGCTCTGGTAGCGCTCCTCGGCGGTCTTGGCCAGCAGCTTGAGGACGAGTTGCGAGAGCATCGGTGGCAAGCCGGCAACCCGTTCGCCGGGCGGCGTTGGCTTGCGCGCGATGTGGCAGTGCACCCATTCCATCGGGTCGCTGGCGGAAAACGGCAGCGTGCCGGTGAGCATCTGGTAGAGGACCACGCCAAAGGCATAGAGGTCGCTGCGCGAGTCGACGGAGCGGTTCATCCGCCCGGTCTGTTCCGGCGCCATGTAGGCCAGGGTGCCGGCGATGGTCTCCGGCGGTTCGGGCGCCTGACGCTCGCGCGGCAACCGCGAGGCCAGGCCGAAGCCGGTCAGGCGGGCCTGGCCATCGGTGCAATTGACCTGGATGTGATTGGGCTTGAGGTCCTTGTGCACCAGGCCGCGCTGGTGTAAGTGGCGCAGCGCCACGGCGATGTCCACGGCCAGGCGCAGGCAGGTTGCGATGTCCAGCGGCTGGCGCAGCACACGGGACAACGGCTCGCCGCCGGGGTCATCGAGCAGCAGGCGGGTCTTGCCGCCTTCACGGTGCAGCGCCTGCGGGCGCAGTGCCCAGGCGCTGTGCAGTTCGTCGCGCAGGCTGTACTCGTGGGCCAGCCGTTCCAGCGTGGCGGGCAACGGATGTTCAGCGGCCGGGCGCACAAGCAGCACGCTGGCGCCGTCGTCACCGGATGGACGGACGCGGCAGAATACCCGCTCGCCGTCGTCCCATAGGATCTTCTGTTTGCTGGCCATCGGTTCGGCAACCTCTGAAAGGTTTTCTGCTGCCCCCAGTGGTCAGCGACTGTTATGCGATACGCGTGGCGGCGCTCAGGTCGTCCGCTGCAACGGCTCGACGCCCAGGGCCTCGGCCATGCGCACCAGATCGGCGACCGAGCGGGCGGCCAGCTTCTTCATCACCTGGCCACGGTGAACCTTGACGGTCACTTCGCTGAGGTTGAGCTCGGCGGCGATCTGCTTGTTCATCAACCCCGCGACGACGAAGCGCAGCACTTCGCGCTCACGCAGGGTCAGCGCCTCGAAGGCCTGTCGCAGCGCCGCGCCGGACTGTTCGACCTGCAGCCGCTCACCGTCGCGGGCCAGGGCGCTGGCCACCGCGTCGAGCATGTCCTGGTCGCGAAAAGGCTTGGCGAGGAAGTCCACCGCGCCGGCCTTCATGGCCTTGACCGTCATCGCGATATCGCCGTGGCCGGTCATGAAGACGATGGGCATACGCACCCCGCTCTTCTCCATCTGCTCCTGGAACGCCAGGCCGCTCTCGCCGCGCAGGCGCACGTCGAGCACCAGGCAGCTGGGGACGTCACGCCGGGCAAAGGACAGAAAGGCCTGGGTCGAATCGAAGGTCTGCACCTGCAAGCCGATGGAGCGCAGCAGGCCATCGAGGGCGAGGCGCATGGACTGGTCGTCATCGACCACATAGACCACCGGCTCCTTCGGGCCTTGCGGCGAATTGGAATGCGACGACGAGCTCATCTTGCCTCCTTCGGGGACCGCGACACTCGCGGTGTGCAGATCAAAAAATTTAGTCCATGATGGGGCCCGCGGCAAAGTGCCAGCCCACTGGTCACGGGGCCGGAGCGATACCTTCGGGATATTGGCCATAACGCTGCTGCGCGCAAGGCTAGCCTGGCGAAGCGAAGCGCCGCCAGGCCAGAAACCCCTGAATATCGGCCACACATTCGGCCAACTTCCGACCGGCCACCCGAACAGGCAGAACCTCTATGGCAAGCACCTTTGCGCCCCCTTACCCGCTCCCGGCAACGACGCCGATCACCGTCGCCTTCGTCGCCTACCCGCAGATGGGCCTGCTCGACCTGAGCGGCGCACAGACCGTGTTCTGGGCCGCCAGCAAGGCCCTGGCGCAGCGCGGCCTGCCCGGCTACCGGCTGCTGACGGCGAGCCTGCGCGGCGGACTGGTGAGCACCGTCGAAGGACTGTCGGTGGATAGCAGCGTGCTGGCTGAACTCGACCTCGCCGAGGTCGACACCCTGGTCGTCCCGGGCGCCCCGGAGATCGGCGAAACCCTCGACAGCCACGGCGAACTGGCGGTCTGGCTGAGCCACGCGGCGTCAAAAGTGCGCCGGGTGGCCTCCGTGTGCAGCGGCGCCTTCCTGCTGGCCAAGGCCGGGCTGCTCGACGGCTGCCGCGCCGCGACCCACTGGGCTCTGTGCGACACCCTGCAACAGCGCTTCCCGGCTCTGGAGGTGGACGCCGACGCGATCTTCATCCAGCAGGGCGCGGTCTGGACCTCGGCAGGGGTCACCGCCGGCATCGATCTGGCACTGGCGCTGGTGGAAGCCGACTGCGGCCGCGATGTCAGCATGCAGGCGGCGCGCGAGCTGGTGGTCTACCTCAAGCGCCCTGGCGGGCAGGCGCAGTACAGCACCCTGCTGCAAATGCAGACTCAGGACAGCCCGGCCTTCGACGAGTTGCACCTGTGGCTGGCGGAGAATCTGGGGGATCCGGAACTGACCGTGGAACGCCTCGCCGAGCAGGCGAAAATGAGCCTGCGCAATTTCTCCCGCGTGTACAAGGAACGTACCGGGCGCACACCGGCCAAGGCCATCGAACTGTTGCGCCTGGAAGCGGCAAAACGCCTGCTGGAGAACTCCTCGCGCAACATCGAGCAGATCGCCCGCGCCTGCGGTTTCGCCGACGAGGAACGGCTGCGCAGCACCTTCCAGCGCCACCTGTCGATCTCCCCGCGCGACTACCGCAGCCGCTTCAGCCGCTGAGCCTCGCTCAGGCCACGGCCAGCGCCAGCGAACGCTCCGGCTGCAGCTCCAGGTGGCGGGCAAAGCAGCCACGCACCGGGCGCAGGCTGCGAATGAACAGCGGGTCGTCGAACATCGTCCGCAAGCGGTTCAGCGCACTGCTGACGGTGGCCTGGCAGAGGAACAGGCGTTCGCCCGCCCGGGTCACGTTGCGCTCGCGCATCATGGTTTCGAAGACAACCAGCAAGTTGATATCAACATGTCGCAGGTCATTTCTGTTCATGGTTTCGCCCGCCTGGTGAAAGTTGCATCCGAACTGCCTTTCGCAGAGCCGGCTCACTTCTCCAGGCTTGCGATGTGATTGCAGGCTATTCAGGCGTAACCGCTGAGTCAGTTGTACATGGGTGCAATATCGCCACCCGTTGGTTATCCGAACTAATACCTGGGTATTGTTCCGCTCAACGTCCTGCTGCGAATATCACCCGCATCAGACGGCCAGCCGGAATATCCATACCCAGGTGTTGCCCGACTATACCTAGGTATACTTCTCCGACTTGTTCGACGGCGTATCTTGCAAATACGGCAGGCGCCGCCACGCGCGCCCCAGAGGATGCAAAAGACGCAAATGCGCATCAAGGCTGTCATTGCAGTAGTCGACGACGATGAATCCCTTCGCACCGCACTGGAAGGCCTGCTGCGCGCCACCGGCTACCTGGCGCGCACCTACGCTGGGGCGCGCGAGTTCCTCGGCTCCGACGGCCCGGAACTGGCCAGCTGCCTGATCTCCGATATCCAGATGCCGGGCATGTGCGGCGTGGAGCTCTATGAAGCGCTGCGCAGCCGTGGCCTGGACCTTCCGGTGATCTTCATGACCGCCTACCCCGGCGAGCGGCCACGTATCAGCACGGACATGCCCGGCGTTATCGCCTGCCTGCCCAAGCCGTTCGAAGCGGAACAATTGCTGGCCTGCATCGAAACTGCCCTAGTTCTGAAATCCTGAACGCGAAAATCCCCCGCAAGCTATTCCCGTCCCTGATCACTGCACTGCAGCTCCCCGTCGATACCTTCGTATAGTTCTCTTCAACACATGCGTAATTCCTGCACACCGATGTAGAAGTGCGCCCGGAAGTTTTCCTCCCTAGCATGGACTCACAGCGGATGACTGCAGACGGCACAACGCAAACCAGGTTTGCAACTACCCGTCAGCGTCACGCCGAACTTGAAGCAGTGACTTCAAGGAAATTCATCCATTCGAGTCAGGAGCACATGATGAAACAGCAACTTCTGGTTATTGGCGCGGGCTTCGGTGGACTGTGGAGCGCACTGAGCGCCGCCCGCCTGCTGGACATGCACGGCCGCAACGATGTGGAAATCACCCTGTTGGCGCCGCAGCCTGAACTGCGCATCCGCCCGCGCTTCTACGAACCCGATGTGCACAGCATGTTCGCTCCGCTGACCGAGCTGTTCGAGGTCGTGGGCGTGCGCTTCGTCAAGGGCACCGCCGAGAGCATCGACGAGCAGTCCCGCAAGGTCGGCTACCGCGATGAAACCGGCCGCGCTGGGGAGCTGAGCTACGACCGCCTGGTACTGGCCAGCGGCAGCCACCTGTCCCGCCCGCCGGTACCGGGCCTGAACGAGCATGCCTTCGACGTCGACCAGATCGAATCGGCGGCGCATCTGGAAAGCCACCTGATGTCGCTGCGCAACCAGCCGGCCGGTCGCGCACGCAACACCGTGGTGATCGCCGGCGGCGGCTTCACCGGTATCGAGACCGGCACCGAAATGCCGGCCCGCCTGCGTGCGATACTGGGTGAAGACCAGGATGTCCGCGTGGTCATCGTCGATCGCGGCGAGCGCATCGGCGCGGTAATGGGCGAAGGCATCCGCCCATCGATCATCGAGGCCTCCGACAGCCTGGGCATCGAATGGATCACCGGCGCCACCGTCGCGGCCGTGGACGCCAACGGCGTGACGCTCGCCGACGGCCGCCACATCGAGAGCCACACAGTAATCTGGACTGTGGGTTTCCGCGCAAGCCCGCTGACCGAACAGCTGACAGCCCAACGTGATGGTCAGGGCCGCCTGCACGTGGACGGCAACCTCAAGGTTCGTGGACTGCAGAACGTCTTCGCCGCCGGTGACGTCGCCTACGCCGCGACCGACGATATCGGCAACTTCGCCGCGATGTCCTGCCAGCACGCCATCAGCCTCGGACGCCACGCCGGCAACAACGCCGCCGCCGACCTGCTTGGCGTTGCCCCGACCCAGTACCGCCAGCCCAAGTACGTCACCTGCCTAGACCTCGGCGCCTGGGGCGCCGTGTATACCGAAGGCTGGGACCGCCAGCTGAAGCTGGTGAAGGCCGAGGCCAAGGAACTCAAGACGCAGATCAATACCGTCTGGATCTACCCGCCGGCCGCCGACCGCCGCGCCGCCCTGGCCGCCGCTGACCCGCTGATCCCGGTGGCCTGATCGCTCTATCCACTTTATTCGCTCCGCCCGCACTCCCTGGCCCCGAGGGAGCGCCATTCGCCTGATGGACCGGACCTAACAAGCAACAGGAGACCACCATGACCATGCACCTGAATACCTTCGCCCAGCCCGATGCCACCACCCCGGCCCAGGAACTGGTGCCTTCGCGCTACGCCCTGCGCGTGGGCGAGATCGACGTGCTGGTGGTCAGCGACGGCGTGCTGCCGCTGCCGACCGAAACCATGTCGACCAACGCCACGCCGGAAGAGCGCGCGGCGTGGTTCAAGGAGATGTACCTGGGCCCGGACATGTTCGACTGGGCACTGAACGTGCTGCTGGTGCGCAGCGGTGAGCAGACCATCCTGATCGACGCCGGCCTGGGCAACCAGTTCCCCGGTTTCCCCCGCGCCGGGCAGCTCCCCAAGCGCCTGAAGGATGCCGGCATCGAGCTGTCGTCGATCACCGATATCGTGATCACACACATGCACATGGACCACATCGGCGGGCTGCTGACCGACACTGTGAAGAACGGTCTGAGCCCTGAGGTGCGCATCCACGTCACGGCTACCGAAGTCGACTTCTGGAAGATCCCGGACTTCAGCCTGACCGAAATGCCGCAGCCAGTCCCAGATGTCCTGCGTCGCACTGCCAATGAATTCATGGCGCATTACGAAAGCCGGCTGCACATCTTCGAGGACGAACACCAGGTTGCGCCGGGCGTGGTGTCCAAGCTTACCGGCGGTCACACCCCCGGCCATTGCATCGTCTACGTCGATTCCGCCGGCGAGCGCTTGACCTTCGCCGGCGACGCGCTGTTCCCGGTGGCTTTCGACCACCCGGAATGGCACAACGGCTTCGAGCACGACCCGGAAGAGTCGGTCCAAGTGCGCGTGCGCCTGCTGCGCGAGGCGGCGGCAAGTGGCGAACTGTTCGTCGCCACCCACCTGCCCTTCCCTTCGGTTGGCCGCGTAGCCATTGATGGTGATACCTTCCGGTGGATTGCAGGCTTCTGGAACTACTGATACCAAATGTTCTACCCCTGTTCCGCTGGATGCCTTTCAAGGACCCAGCGGGACAAGGGTTTTGATTTTCAATGTCAGTAACTGGTTAGTAGCAGAGGCGCACCTTCAGGCGCAGGCAAGTATTCAAATAGAAGAGTTTTGGATTCCGCTGGTAACTCCCCTCAAAAGGCTCCGGCCTGTATCCCGGTGCTAAAAGAGATAACATCGTCAAACCTCAGTCTGTTCCGCCATCTCCAGAGCGTCATCGACCTCAATGCCCAAATACCTAACCGA
The DNA here is from genome assembly GCF_002113255.1 of Pseudomonas sp. B14(2017). NCBI lineage: Bacteria > Pseudomonadati > Pseudomonadota > Gammaproteobacteria > Pseudomonadales > Pseudomonadaceae > Pseudomonas > Pseudomonas sp. B14(2017). The sequence continues at coordinate 144,382 of NZ_NEJY01000003.1, read as the reverse complement.
ACTCTCCACGACCAGCAGCTTTAGACCCAGAGCGGCCGCTCGACGAACTCTATCTTCAGCCTCCCAGCAGGCGTTTGAGCCACGAGTTGTCGTAAACTGCTCAAAGCCTTGGGCTGCCTGTACATAAGGAAAAGTGAATTTTATGACAACACTTCTTGAATGCTCAAATGAGGTTTTCAGTCGTGGAACCGTATTCAGAGCCAAGGGTTCATACCCGTATGAAGATGTTGTCGATTTCATGGTTTTTGAAACACTGGACGAGGATCGTCGCTTTGGGCTGATGGTTACCACTGGCTATAAGGCCGGCCTGCCGCTGGTTTGGCTACCTAGGGAGAGCAATGCCGAATGCCTTGGCCTCAGCAAGGAGTGGGTTTTGGCCAACTGGGGCAAGTGGATCTATCCGGACTGTGAAGTCTCACAAGTCCTTGTGATTGAAGGCTATAAACCTGGTTCGCACCCCTCCAGATGCTGAGCGGTTGGTGTCGCACCGAATCGACTCTGGTTTTCGTAGACGCCTCGAACGACTGCTCTGGGTCGAAACCGGTCATCCCCGACCGGCAGCTATCGACCCAAGGCGGACACTGATCCAAAGCTCTGTAGTCAGTGCAGGCTTCATCGCCGGCAAGCCGGCTCCCACAGGAGTATCACCAGCCTTCAGGCATGCGCTGTACTTGTGGGAGCCGCGCTTGCCGGCGATGGGCCGCGAAGCGGCCCCGGTTACAGATGTCCGCTTTGGGTCGAAAACGGCCACTCGTGAACGGCCGCCTTCTTCCATGGCGAGCTTCGCAGTCTGGCGTCGCCGCTCATTGGCTTGGCTGCGTCTCCTCCTGCTTGAAAACACGAAATCCGCGCGCCTGATAATTTCCAAGCGCGGCAGGATGGTCGAACGTGCATGTGTGTACCCACACCCGCTCTGTACCTTGCCATTCCCACGCAGATCGAACAGCGTGACTCAAGAGTGCCCCGCCGAAGCCGCACCCTAGAAACTGCGGTGCCAACCCGAAGTAGCGGATTTCGCAGTTACAGCCATCGGGGCGATAAAGCTCGTAATAGCCGGCTATCGCGCCGCGGTGATAGGCAACCCAGGTACGGTGGCACTCCTGTTCAACGAGTGCCTGCCATTCGGAACTGCTCCAGCTATCAAGATCGCCCCACTCCCAGGGCGTTCCTACCAGCTTGTAGAGAAACCGATTGAATTCCGCCTGAGGCACTTCACATTCGATGATCTGAAGGTCGTGACGCTGTGGTTTTTCCTGCAGCTCGGAAGCCGAGGTCATTTCCAGGTAATAAGTAATGCAAGACCGTTCCATCGTAGACTCCCTGCGTCTTCCCGCTAGCGATCAACAAGCATGCCAGCTGCGGCTCGACTGCGGCTACATCTGATGTCTGCTTCGGCTAGAAAGCAGTCGCTATCAAGTAATGGATAACGCTTGGCTCGCGTTGCGCGAACCACAGCTTGGCGCAATCGGAATCAGCCATGGCATCTTGCGCTAGTGCCATCCCCAAACCCGTACCGTAGCATCTCCTTGCCCAAACGTATTGCACCAAGCAAGGAGAAAACATGGTTACCGACACCGCATTGATCACTGGCGCCTCGGGTGGCATCGGACTGGAACTGGCACGCCTCCATGCGGCCAAGCGTGGCGATGTCGTCCTGGTAGCGCGCTCGCGTGACAAGCTGGAGTCCATCAAGCAGGAACTTCAGACTCGATACGGCGTGAAAGTGTATGTAATCGTGGAAGACCTGGCCGATCCTGGCGCAGCAGATCGGGTATTCGCTGCCACCGAAGCATTGGGGTTGTCCATCGACGTTCTGATCAACAACGCCGGGTTCGGTGGCCACGGGAAGTTCGTCGAACGCGACATCGCTGGCGATCTAGCCATGATGCAAGTGAACATGACCGCGCTTACCGCTCTGACCCATCATTATCTGAAGGCGATGGTGTTGCGTCGACGCGGGCGTATTCTCAACGTCTCGTCGACCGCCTCGTTCATACCAGGCCCCCTGCAGGCGGTTTATTACGCCACGAAGGCATTCGTGACATCCTTCACCCAGGCTATCGCCGAGGAAACCCGGGAATACGGTGTAACCGCCACTGCGCTGTGCCCGGGCGCGGTCGCAACAGGTTTCGTCGCCGCAGGTGATCTGCAGGGTGTGGATGCCTGGAACAATGCCAGGACGGCACAATCCGTGGCGCAATGCGGTTACCAGGCCATGGAGCGCGGTGAACTGGTTGCGTTCAATGAAGGCAAGTTGCGCGTCATGCTCGACTGGATTGTTCCGCTGTTGCCTCGCAAACTGGTGCTCAGGATGTCCCGCAAGGCAATGGAAAAGGCATCCTGAGAAGGCCAGAGAAGCCCTGCCCGTTCGCCTTGCTGACTTGCGTGCCAAGGCAATGCGCTGCAAAGAGATACCTCGATAATGAAACAAGCCAAGAATTTCGCCGTGCATGCTGGGTGGAAGGTGATCATTGCTGATTTGGGAGTAGCGCCTGGGGACCTGCTGGCCTTGGCCGAGCTACCGGCTGATCTATTCAGCCGCAAGGACTCCGTGCTCTCGCCACCTGAGTATTTTCGACTTTTCGAAAGCCTTGAGCAGCTGGTCGGAGAGTCGCATCTACCACTCCGACTCGGTGGTGCCATTTCAGTCGAAGCCTTCGATCCGGCTCTTTTTGCTTGCCTGTGCAGCCCCGACTTCAACGTAGCGCTCGCCCGGCTTGCCGAATACAAGCGTCTGTGTGGTCCCTTGGCACTGGATGTGGTCTTCCACGACGCTTACACCGAGGTTTTTATCGAGTGCTATGGATACGACCGTCCGCTCCCGCGCAGCCTCCTTGCGATGGAACTGGTTTTCTTTACCCACCTGGCGCGCCTCGCCACAAGGCAAACGATCACCCCGCTGGAGGCAGAGTTGGTTGCGCTGCCCGAACCAGCAAAACCGTGCGAAGAGTTCCTGGGATGTAGCTTGCGACAAGGCAACTGCAATCGTATTCGCTTCTCCAAAGAAGATGCTGCGCGCCCTTTCCTTACCGAGAACGTTGCCATGTGGCAATTCTTCGAGCCGGAACTCCGGACGCGGCTTTCAAAGCTCGAAGCCGGCGCCACCACCCAAGAACGAGTACACAGCGCGCTGCTCGATATGCTGCCGAGCGGGCGGAGCAGCATCCATGATGTCTCCAGTCGTCTGGCGATGAGCAAGCGCTCACTCCAGCGTCATCTTGCAGACGAGGCACAGAACTATCAGGAGATACTCAATGACACGCGTCAGGGCCTGGCTTGCCATTACCTGTCTCGCTCAAACCTGTCCCCAGGGGAAATTGCGTTCCTGATCGGGTTCATGGATGCCAATTCTTTCCTGCGCGCCTTCAAAGCCTGGACAGGCATGACACCGGGCGAGTACCGGAGGCAGCACAGCCACCAAACGTGAGGGCTGAATGGCAGCTTTGGCGTCAGAAGCGCTCATCGCCGATCGCCGGCAAGATCAGCTCCCTTACGAACGAAGCCCCGGACAAGCGCAACAGCGCGTCGACCATGGTGACCACATCATGCACCGGTACCTGGCGCCGTTCGCCTCGTGCTGCGGCTTGCGCCAATGGCGTATTCAGGGAGTCGTCGGTATTCAGGTAACCCAGGTGAAGCACGGTCACCGCCAGGTTGTCATCCCTGAAGCCTTCACGTAGCGCATCAGCCATGCCGTTGAGGGCGAACTTGGAAGCGCCGAACGCCACCTCCGGGCGCCCGCTCTGGCGAAGGGCCGAGGTTGAACCGGTGAGGATCAGCTGCGGCCGGGGCGCACCCAGCAACTTCGGCACCAGCCGCTTGAGCAGAAGCAGCGTGGCGGTGATGTTCACCTCGACCAGCCTGGTGATCGATTCGTCGCTGTCGTCGAGGAATGCGTAGTGCTCGCTGAAGGCGTGTTCTTCCCAAATGCCCACGTTGCAGATCAGGACATCCAGATCGGCAGGTGTTCGATCCGCGATCTGTGCTACAGCCGCCGTTGGCTTGGCAAGGTCGGCATCGATCCAGTGCAGATCGATGCCCGAGGCAAGGGCCAGGTCGACCGGCTGTTTGCGGGATACGCCGATCAGCGTGTCCCCTGGCTTGCCGAGCCCTTCGAGCAAGGCACGGCCCAACCCTCTGCTGGCACCTACGATCATCGTCTTCATCTGGTGCTCCTTCCTGGCATCCTGCAAGTATCCATCGACCGATCAACTCCACCGGACATTGAGTACGACGAAGTGCAGCAGGACCCAGACCATCAGCAGCAGATGGGTCAGTTGCAACCCTTCCTGACGGATCCAGTAGCCGAACCATATCCCGCCCAGCAGCATGGCGAGCAGGAACCCGAGCGTTGCGCTCAAGGCCAGGTTCAACCAGGGCAGTGAAGCCTCCAGGCCGGCGCCAAGCACCAGTTCATAGCACCCGACCCAGGCCGTGAGGGCGGCGGCTGCCTGTATCAGCACGATGATCGACAGGGCCAGGCGATGGAGGGAGGGAGAGGTCATCGCTCGCCCCAGCAGTGGGAGGCTGATTGCGGGCGGTTGGGCCAGCGGCGCCATCGACATGGTCGCCCCGATCGCCCCAGCCGAACTGGCAAAGGCATGCAGGTTGTTGATCAGGCTGATACTCAGCCACAGGCTCAAGCCGATGCAGCAGGTGATCTGGAAAATCAGCAGTGAGGTCGGAGTGTCCATTCCTGGTCCTTTGTGAGTTCGTTTCCGGAAGCAGCGAGAGTCCGGACGACACTCTAGAACCTAAACTTAACCTGAGGTCAATACCGTCGGGATCCGAATAACCGGTCGAGGTCATCGAGCCACTGAACATTGAACTCACAGACCTGGACCGCCATTCGGACAGTTCCGTCAGCATGACGGGTCAGTCCGTAAAGAAGTACTTGCCTTTGACTTTCCTGGGGGTGACGAAGGCGAAGTCCGGAAAGATTTTTCCTCGGACGTACCAGACAAAAGCCAGCATAACAATACTGATAACCAATGAGACAGTGGTTGTTGCCGGATTGGATGCAAACCCAGCAAGTGTCTTTGGGAATTGGGGTAGCGCAAGGAGTATGTACGCGTTGTAGGCAACGACGCGATGGCTGTAGAAACCCCAGACCCACAGCAAGGGGATCAAGATCATTGAGATACTCACAATCCATTTGGCCGCTGGCCCGATCCCGGCGCCTTGAGTCATTCCCAGAATAAATCCAATCAAAGCCTGAACAAGCATGATTGTAATGAGAATATTGACCTTGCGATCATGCTCGTCACAGCGAACTGGATCTGCATACGAGGCGATAAAGTAGGCAAGTTGACTGTCTTTCACACCTTGCCCTGAGAGTTGTGAGAACACTTCCGACTTTGCAATGTTGGCGTCGAGTAACTCTCGAACTTTTTTCTGAACCTCTTTCTTGCTCAAGGCTGATTGTGAAACGCTTTCTGATTGAGTCAACCTGACCGGTTTCCTGGCAGCTTTCCTGACAGATTTCCTGACAGAAGACCTCAGAATAGCGACAGCCCCAATAGAGGCTAGCGCGCCCAAGACGATGACAGTGTAGAAGGCTCCACCTAGTGAGAGAGACCCAGGCTTGACCCTGCCCGGCTTTGCTGGATCGACAAGAACCTCGATCACTTTTCCCTCCCTGAATGTTGCAATTGATCTTTCAACCGACTCCAGGCTGCTCCTGCAGGGCCGATTTGATGTTTCGAGAGGATACGTATATTGCTGTCCGTCCAACTCGAAGGTCACATTTACCAGAGCGCAATAGGTCGTACCCTTACTGTGCACCTCCTCGGAAATGGAGGCAGTAGCGACAGTGGCGTTCAATTTCCACCAAGTCTTCGTCTCATCTACTTCCTTGTACAAATTAAGAGACGCGAGCAGGCAGAGCAAGGCAAAGATAAATAAAACAACGAACAGGACCGCCCTTAGCAAAAAGGTCTTCATAAGGCTCCTTGACCAACGTCAAATGGCGGCCGGTCGGAAGATGACACCTTGGCAGCAAGTCCCCCTGAGGTTAGTCCATGAATACTCGTATGCAATGCTACTTCCCGCACTTCCGCTCTTGGCCAAGCTCTGCCGCTTACCACCGCGACTTTGATTCGATAACCTCGACAAACCCCTCTGACCTGCAAGGCGGCTCGAACGCAGCCGCAACTGCCTCGATGCTCTCCCGCGGCACTTGATGATCCGCGCGGCGCAACGCATTGCGTGCCAGCGCCTGCTCCACCGAGGCACGAACCCAGACCGCCGAGACCGGCACGCCAATGCGCGCGGCCAACGCCAGGATTGGCGCACGATGCACGCGCCGCGGCAGTGCTGCATCGAAGTACAGGCAACCGTTATCATCCCCTGCCCCACGATGCTGCTCGATCCAGGTGGTTTTCCCCGCAGCTTGCATGCCCACGACCAACAGCAATCGCGCTTTCGGGCCACTGCGCGTTAGCGCAGCCTCCAGCGCCAGCAGGGTGAGCCGCCAAGCGTCGGCGTTGCGCGATTGGCTGAACACGCGCCCACCGAGCGTTTCAAGGTAATGGTCTGGATTGAATACTCGGGTATCGGCTGGAGGGGCAGACGACCAACGATAACCCGTCAGCGGCCATGATTGCCCTGCCAGTTCAATGGACTGTACAGACGCCTCCCGGCCACCGCAGCGTCGGTAGAAGTACCGATTCGGGTTATCCGTCAGCACCCACGCGAGCAAACCTTGCCGGCCCGGCGCTTGAAGCTGCATCGCCACGGTCAGCAGCAGCTGCCGCCCAACGCCCTGCCCTTGCCAATGCGGCAGCAGATAAAGACCATAGAGCTCGTTAGCCTCCCCGAACCCCGGGCTTCGGTTCGGCCCTCCCGAGCAGAAGCCGACGATCTCGCCCGCTACCTTGGCCACGTGGTAGATCACTCCACTAACGGCGAACATGGCCCGATGCCGTTGTTGCTGAGCCTCGATGGTCAATCCGGCCAGAAATGCATCCGGCAGGATGCCCTGAAACGTTGTCTGCCAGGCCTTCACCGTCACAGCCGCGATGCCTGCCAGGTCCTCAGGGGCTGCCGCGGTAATGAGCAAGTCCATGTGCGCTCTCCTTTGATTCGCCATGCAACGATCAACTGCCGCTTTCAGTGGGTAGCCCGCAGGCTTTACCTGTACAGCAGCAACGCAAACTGTCCGGACACTGTCCCCAGGCCGACAGCATTGGCACTGAGCGCTATCTGCCCAATATAGATAGTCCGCTCCACCTTCCTCATGCCTGGTAGAGCGAAACATGTAAATGACCACCGGGCTCGATACCGGCCCGGTGATTGCTCACCACCTTACCAATTGTGCGTATAGCTGGCAGTCAACACAGTGCCGGGTGCCGGCAAGTGGCTGGTGTTGTTGTTATTGCGCAGCAACTGGCTGTAGAGCGGGTAGTAGTCGCGGTTGAACAGATTCTGGATGCCGACGCTCACCTTGTCGTCAGCGGAGATCTGGTACTGGCTGACCAGGTCGACTGTCGTATAGCTGCTCACCTGATGTCGACCAAAGCTGTCCACGCCATCGAGCCTGTAGTCCTTGGCGTCGAAGAACGTGGCTTGCAAGCGGTTGCTCCAATCCAGGGTCGGCTTGTATTGCACGTAGGCGGTCAGCTTCAGCGGCGGAACGCGATAGCCGGTCATGTCTTGCCAGCCTTTGCCGTCCGGCTTTTCTCGCCCGCGCATCCAGGTCGCACTCCCCCCTGCGCCCCACACCGCATCGTCCGATAGCCAATCGGCACTGGCTTCAGCGCCGTAGATGCGCTCCTTGGTGCGGGTCAGAATCAGGCCATTGTTGAAACTTTGCACATCCCCCAGCTTGGAGGTGGTGTAGAACAGCGCCAAGGTGCCGAGGGTGTTGCTGCCCAGCTCTCCTCGCCAGCCAAGCTCGTAATTGTTGGTCTTGACCGGCTCCAGGTTCGATGCGTCGATGTCGAAACCACGGCGCGCATTGCGCAGCTGAATGCCCACATCGGGCAATTGGAAGCCTTGGCTGAAGGAGGCGTAGATTTCCTGGCCAAGTACCGGTGAGTAGACGATGCCCAGGTTCGACAGCACCGCATCGTAATGAATGTCGCCACCCTTCACCGCCACCGGGGAGGCAGCCGCGGATTCAGACAACGGAACGAAGTCATCGAACTCGGCGGTGGAGTATTCGTAGCGCAGGCCGCCGTCGATAGACCAATGCTCGTCGAAGCGATGCTGCAGCTGGGCGAACGCACCGGCGCTTCGCGTCCTCAGCGGGGGCATGTAGGTGAGCTTGCCGGTCTTGTCGAAAACCAAACCGCCATTGGCGTCATAAGCCGCCGGGTCGAAGACGTCGAGCGGCATGTCGCTGCGCTCCTGGTTATAGTCGCCACCCCACACCAGCTCGGTACTGCCGCTGTCGCCAAGTGGCGTGCGCAGGGTCAGGCGGCTGCCGAAGACTTCACTGTTCTGCATGATCTGGTCGATGTTGCCGCCGCGGGTGGCAACGGCCCGGGCGTCGAACGGGGTGAAGCGGGTGAAGTAGTCCCGGTAGTACATCTGGGCAGAAAGCCGGCTTCCGAGAATGTCGAGATTCTCGTACTCCAGGTTCACCAGGGTGTTGCGAATACGGTTCTGCTCGTCGAGGTCCAGGCCCTTGATCGCATTGGCCGGCACAGAGCCTGCGGGGAGTTTCGCGACGCTTGGGTCTGTAGCGTAGTCTGTGTCCTGGCGGGCGTCGTAGTGGCTGACTGCAAGCTGGATTCGCTGGTTCTCGTCGATGTGCAGCCCCAGCTTGCCGCCAATGTTGTAGATGTTCGAATCGAACAGGTCGCCTTGACTGGGCTCCGGGGCGATCCGGTCGCCATGCGCATCGTACGAGGCACCAATGTGGCGGGTACCGAAGTCGAACGAGTAGTCCACCGCGCCCTGAGAGCCTGCGAAATACTGCTGGAACTGGCCCCCCAGGCCATCGCTGCCCAGGCGGGTGAGCGGCGAGGTGGCGCTCAGGCTGGTTTCGGCACGGTTTTCGCCACCTGCAGGCCGTGTGGTGATGGAGATGATGCCCCCCGTGGCGCCGCTGCCGTAGATGGCGCTGCTGCCACGGATGACTTCGACCCGTTCGATCAGTGCCGGGTCGATGTTGGCCAGGTTGCGCGAAGAGTCGCGGTTGGTATTGAGCGGCACCCCGTCGACCATGACCAGCATGCTGCGCCCGCGCAGGGTCTGGCCATACTCGGTGACAGTGCGGCTGGAGTCGGACATGCCCGGAATCGCCTTGGCGAGTACCGTGGCCAGGCTCTCTGAACCCTGGCGCAGCTCCTGCAGTTGTTCATGCTCCAGAACGGTGGATTGCCGCGTTGCGGAAACCAGGCTGCTGCTGGTGCGCGAGGCGGTGATTTCCATCTGCGCCATTTCCACGGGCACGCTGTGGGTTGCGGGGCTGGATGCAGGGGCACCCTGCGCGACGATGACGAACGTGCGCTCATCCTTGGCCTGTACCTGCAAGCCACTGTCCTTGAGCAGCGTTCGAAGTGCTTCCTCAGGTGTGAACCGCCCTTTCACCGCAGGCACGTTTCGGCCTGCACCGAGATCGCTGGCAAAGATGATCTGCACCGAAGACTGCTGTGCGAGCGCGTTGATGGCCTCGCCCAGCGGCGCGGCGGGGAGATCGACGTTCACCTTTTCCCGGCCCTGGGCCGACATTGCGATGAGCAGGCTACTGGCGAGCAATGACAAGCGTAGTTGGCGACTGCAGAGGGGGAAATGCACTTCTCGAGTTCCTTTTTATGGTTGGGCTTTTTCAGTAGCCGCCATGGGGATCGAGAAACCCTACCTGCGCCTGAGAATTATTTTCTTGTCGATTTGGGTTGAATCCGGACGCTGCCATCCCCTTGTTGCAGCACGGCGACGGGCAGGATGCTTGGCAGCAGATCCAGTAGCAGGTCGACATTGTGCGCCTCGAACACCCCTGTCACCTTGAGTGCGGCCAGGCTTGGGTCGCTCAGCTCGATGGGGGCCTTGCGATAGAGGCGCAGCAACGACACCGCTTCATCCAGCGGCGTCTGCTCGAACACGATGCGATCATCTTTCCATGCCATCGCCCTGGAGGCATCAGCCTTCGCAACCGGCATCAGTTGCCCGCCAATCGAGTCGACCTGTTGCCCTGGCCTGAGGGTGACAGGCGCTTGTGCTGCAGCCGCCGCGACGTCCACGCGCCCACGGGCCAAGGTCACACGCACCGCGTCGTTATCCAGGCGGCGAACATTGAACAGCGTACCGAGCACCTCGACTTTCGCCAGGCCAGCGGACACCACGAAGGGGCGGTACACGGCCGAGGACACATCGAAAAGCGCCTGCCCTGCGCGCAGGTCGACTTCGCGGCTGAGCAGACGCCAACTGATATCGACATGCGTGCCACTGTCAAGCAGCAGCTTGCTTCCATCGCTCAGCAGCACAGCGCGCCGCTCACCAATGGCGGTAGCGAAACGCTCGCTCTTGTAGGCAGGGTTCAGCCACGCCAGGGCTGCAAAGGCGATCGCAACCGCCAGCGTGATACCTGCCGACTTCACCGCTTTCGAGGGCGCAGGCCTGGACGGCGGCATGGGGAACAGCTGCTTGAGCTCTTCACGATGTCGCCCCAGGGCCTCGTCCAGCGGCGCCTGTTCGGGCTGCTTGGTCATGGATGCACCTCATCGCGCCCAAGCCGTTGCCTGCACGCCGCCAACCCCAGGCGCAGGTGCTTTTCCACTGTCTTGATGGAGATACCGAGGCGAGCGGCTACTTCTGCCTGGGGGATTTCGTGAATCTTGTGCATGACGAAAACAGCCTGACAGCGAGGTGGGAGGTCTGTGATAGCGTCGACGAGCAGTTGAAACTCGCGCTCGCTGTCATACCTGGTCATCGGGGTGGCTGCCGGGCAGGCCACCTCAGGCAGCTCGGAGATAGCCTCTACCCAGGTGCCTCGGCGGCGATCGCTACGATAGCGACTCACGGCGGTGTCGTGGGAGATTTTTCGTAGCAAGGCCAGTGGGGTTCGGACGTCGTCTTTCTCACCGCGCTCAAGCAACTGCACGCACACGTCATGCACTACATCGCGCGCCATGCTTCTGTCGCCGAAGCGTCGGCGAATGTGGTCCACCAGATCGTCATAGTGACGTACCAATGTAGACAGCAGCGTCGGTTTGGCGGGATCGAACGACACGATGCATCCTGGATAAGAGGTAGGCCCCGAAACAAGACACAAGTGTAAATGAGAAATAATTGCGAATAAACAAGCTACGGCGTCGAGCCATGCTAAATCGCAGGAAGGTGAGGAATGGTCAGCCCGTTGGCAATGGCACTGGCTTCAAGCTTTGCACGCTCCGCGTCCAGAAGAACATAGGCGGCTTGCAGCGTGGTGATCTTCGCTTGAATGTCGGCCATCTTGCTGGTTACCAACATCGCGCCCTGCGCGCAATTGATCGTATTACCCCGCTTGGCCGCAAGGATGTCGCCGATCTCGGCGAGCGAAAAACCGCCGCTCTGGGCACTTTGAATAAAGGCCAGATCAACAACGGTCTGGTCGCTGTAGCTGCGGTAGTTGTTGGCTTGGCGGTGGGCCACGATAAGCCCGAGTTGCTCGTAATAACGCAATGTATGGCGGCCGACGCCACTCCGGCGCTCCAACTCTCCAACATTCACAGTAAAAATTCCTTGACTGTAGAGTACGCTCTACACCTTAGCCTGCGCCAATCATCCAGACAAGGATTCAGATATGAGCGTGGAATGCTTCGTTACCGGCGGCAGTGGGTTTGTCGGCCAACACCTACTGGCCCGCCTTACTGCGACAGGGCACAAGACCTGGGTGCTCATGCGCAACCCTGAAAATATCGAACGCCTCAAAGCGCAAGTAAGCCAACTGGGAGGTAACCCTGCATATATAAATGCAGTTGAAGGAGACATCAGCAGGGATGGACTTGGACTCAGCGAAACAGACAGGCAATGCGTAGCTTCAGTCGCTGTGGTCTTCCACCTCGCGGCGCAGTTTACCTGGGGCCTGACAATGGAGCAGGCCCGCGCAGTCAATGTACAAGGTGCGCTGAGAGTCGCCAGGCTCGCGGCGAGCCAGCGTATCCGCTTGCTGATGGTGGGCGGCTATATGCTGCAGAACCTTACTCATCTTTCAAGTATCGGGGTTGATCACGAGCGCCCTGAAAACACCAATTGGCCCGCAGTCTACGGTCGTGTGGGTGGCTACGAAGGCAGCAAGCTGGAGTCCCATTTTGCAGTCATCCGCTACATGCAGGAGGCAGGCGCGGATTACACGATCGTTCATCCTGCTACGGTGTGTGGCCATAGCGAGAGCGGGCATATCCCTCAAGGGCAACCTCTGGCCGACCTCATTCGAAACCTGGCACTGGGCCGGTTCAAGGCTGTCCCTGGTTCCGCCAGGCACTGGTTGCCATTGGTCAGCGTCGATTACCTGGTAAATATGATGACCTGCGTGGCGTTCGACCCGTCGATGGCCAACCGGCAGGTCCTTGCGCTGTATGAGCACACCCCGAACCTGCAGGGTATGCTCGAGCAATTGGCACAAACGCTGGATATCAAGGCCCCCCGCCGCCATGTACCCATAGGGTTGCTGAAGTGGCTATTGGCGATTCCCGGCCTGGCCGCCCGATTGTCGATCAGCGCCGAGTCATTGAACTTCATCCAGACGCAGCGCTTCGACATGAGTGACAGCCAGAAACTGGAACGAAAGTATCATTTGGCACATCCCGACATGGCGCGAACTTTGGAAAAGACCGTGCGCTACGTCCAGGGTTACTTGCCCTCTCGTCATGTTCACACTTCTGCAAAACCTGGCGGAAGATAACAAACGGGTTCTGACAGAGCGCGTAATTCTGTCGAACACTCCAGCAACTTCGGTGTTATATTATTGCGCATGAACCGGATGGTTACTTCCTGACCGTCTGGTTAGTTAAAGCGTGTCGACGCTCAACTTGGTCTTTAGGGAAAAAGGCGTGTGAATTGACGTGAAGCGTGACATCCACCTCGTTGTGCTACTGCTATCGGTCATCGGTTGCTCTCTCGCATCGTTAACGCTGTGGAAAGTCATGGCTTCTCGCGAGCGCGCCCTGGAAGACGTCAATGTCCATGGCCTGAACCTGACCCAGGCACTGTCCACCTATTCGGAAGGTATCGTCCGGCAGAGCTCGATGCTGCTGCTCGGCCTGGTCGAGCGCCTGGAAACCGAGGGCGCCGGGCCTGCGCAGATCGAACGTCTGGATCAACTGGTCAAGCGCCAGCAACCATTGATGCCGCCGATGAGCGGCATCATGATCTACGCCAGGGACGGACGCTGGCTGATGTCGTCCAACCAGCCGACCCCCGTCGGTGCCAATAGCAGCGACCGCGCCTTTTTCATCCACCACCGTGACGACCCATCCCGCGACCCCTTCATCGGCCTGCCAATCCGTAGCCGCGTCAACCAGGAATGGGTGATCACCATCAGCCGGCGGTTCAACGATGACCACGGCGAGTTCGCCGGCGTTGTCGCCATGACGCTTGGCGTGGAGAACTTCCTGCAGCTTTTCGGCAAACTGGATGTCGGCCATGACGGTGCCATCGGGCTGGCCTACACCGACGGTTCCATGCTGGTGCGCTACCCATTTCGGGAACAGGACATGGGTCGCAACTTTTCGAAGTCGCCCATCTTTACCAAGTATCTCGTTGCCCAGCCAGCTGGCACCGCATCGTTCACCTCCAGCCTGGACGGCGTGGAGCGCCTCTATGCGTTTCGCAAGAGCGACAAGCTACCCCTGGTGACAACGGTCGCGCTGGGCAAGCAGGAAGCACTCTCGGCCTGGCGGCTCGAGGCGCTGCTGTCGTCGCTGGTGGTCGCTGCGCTGCTGGCACTGATCGGGGCCATTGGCTGGCTGCTGATTCGCGCCATGAGCCGGCGCAGTGCGGTCGAAAGCGAGCTTCGACTGACCCAGCAGCAGTTGCTGGAGAGCAATCAACAACTCGAAAGCCTGGCGATGCACGATGCGCTCACGGGGCTTGCCAACCGGCGCTGCTTTGACGAGGCGCTGACCCAGGAAATCCGCACCGCCCATCGAAACGGCACCACACTGGCTTTGCTGATGATCGACATCGATCATTTCAAACGCTACAACGACACCTACGGGCATCCGGCTGGCGACGCCTGCCTGCAGCAGATGACTGCCCTGCTCTCTTCCTGCATCCGCCGCCCTCGCGACCTGCTGGCACGCTACGGGGGTGAGGAACTGGCCGTGATCCTGCCCGATACCGACAACGACGGAGCGGTCGTCGTCGCCAGGCTGATGCTCGAGCGCCTGGCCTTGCAACCTGTCCCTCACAAAGGCAGCCCTTTCGGGCATGTGACCGCCAGCATCGGCATCGCCTGTGCCGATGGAGCGGCCCTCGACAGCCCACCATCGCTGATTGAACGCGCCGACCGGGCGCTCTATATCGCCAAGCAGGCGGGCCGCAATCGCCTGCATGTCGACCGGGCGAAGGCATAAAGCCAATAACAAGGAATGTACAAATGCAATCTCATTTCGGCAAAGGCGTACTCTTTGCACTCTGCGCCGCTGCATTGAATGCAACGATCGGCGTACTCAGCAAAGTGTTGATGAACAGTGGATTCAGCTCCAGCAGCATCGCCCTGATAAAAACAGTCCTCGGCTGCCTGTTGCTGTCAGCATTGCTCCTGTTTCTAAAGCGGCCCCTGCATACGGCCAAGTGGTTCCATGCTGCCGTTTGCGCATTTCTCGGCATTTTTGTGTTGTTCCACTTTGAAACCTCGGCCTATAGCCATTACGCCGCGGCAGGCGTCGTGGTGATCCTGATGGCAAGCGCGTCCATATCTTCGATATTACTGGGGCGAATAGTTCTCAAGGACCCGATCACCGCCAACGCGACGGTAGGCGCCGGTTTGACCATAGCTGGCATTGCCGTGATTTTTGGCGCCGACCTGGAACAAGGCTTTACGCTGGAAGGTGCAGTGCTCGCTTCGATCGGAGGCTGCGGTTATGGCGCATTTTCGGTTGCCATGAAGCGAATGGGCGTTTCCGGGGGGCTGCATTTCACCCGGCAACTATTGTTTTTCGGCAGCCTCTACCTGCTGATGCCGGCTGCAACCGATGGGTTCAACATTGGCGAGCTGTCGCTGGTGGCGGTCATGGCACTGCTGGCGCTGGCCGCGTTGCCGACCATCCTCGGCTTCTTCTGTACCACCAAGGCCATCGAATACCTGAAACCCTCGCAAGTCCAGGCGCTGGAGCTGACCGAGCCGCTGTTTGCCGCACTGCTGGCGTTCGTGGTGCTCAATGAAGTACCGCGGGACACGTTGTACCTGGGGGCCGGGCTGATTCTCTTCGGCCTGTGCTTCTCCAATGAGCTGATCCGACTGGGCAAGAAAGCGCCACAGCCGTCCAAAGCATGAAACGCGTGCGAGCAAGCACCTCGAGGCATGCATGCTCGCACGGCCGCATTACCAGATCGCAATATCGTAGGTCAGGTAGATCCGGTTGCTGTCGCGCCCTCGGGAAAAGTCAGAGCGGTAGACGTAGTTGCGAAGCTTCACACCCAGACCTTTCACAGGCCCGGATTGCACCACATAGGCAAGCTCCACGTCACGCTCCCACTCGCTGAGCCCGGCATCAGCCGAGCGACCGTTGTCCCCGCTCAGGTAGCGCGCCATGAAGGTCAGCCCGGGCACACCGGCCGCTGCAAAGTTGTAGGCGTAGCTCGCCATCCAGGTTTTCTCTTCCTCCTCGATGAACTTGCCTATGCCAACGTTACTGAACGAGTAAACCGTCGCGCCGCTGATGTACGGCAGCCCAGCCTCGCCGTCGAGCACCTGGTAACCGGCACCGACAGTGTGCCCGGAGTGGGTATAGGACAGCTGCCCGCTGAACATGTCATTGTCGATCTGGCCGCCATGAGCGGCTCCGCTGTCGCGGCTCTTGAAATAGCGCAAGTCGGTGGTGAACACCCCTCCACCCAACGGCAGATCGTGTACCAGGCCGGCATAGTCCTGCCGATAGAAGTGTTCGAGCTGGCCGTGGAAATAGCTCAAGCGCAGCTGCTTGCTGATGGCATAGTCGGCCCCGGCAAAGCTGAAATCGCCTGACTCGCCGCCACTGTAACCATCGAGGAACAGACCGGTGCTGTCCGAGGAGTCCCGCTGCTTGAAGCGGTCCAGGTGGCCGGCGGTCAGGGTCAGGCCATCGACATCGGTACTGGTCAGCTGCGTACCCTGGTAGGTCTGAGGCAACAATCGCGCATCGTTGTACACCAGCACCGGTGTCTTGGGCAGCAAGGTGCCATGCTTGACGATGGTCTGCCCCAGTCGCGCCTTGGCCGTCACACCGGCACTGGCGAACTCGTCCGCGGCACGGCCATCGTCATGCACCGGCAGCAAGCCGGTACCGCTGCGCCCGCGGCCCGAATCGAGCCGTACGCCTACAAGCCCCAGGGCATCGAGCCCCAGCCCCAGCGGGCCTTGGGTGAACCCTGATTGGTAGTCGAGCAGAAAACCCTGTGCCCATTCCACACGCTCGCTCTTTGCAGTTGCAGCAGCGCGGGCGCTCATGCCTTGTTCGTCGCGGAAGTTTTCGTTGAAGTAAACGTTGCGCAGCTGCAGCTTGAGCTTGCCGTCGTCGATGAATCCGGCAGCGCCGGCCACAGGCAGCCAGCCGCAGAGCAGGCCACAGGTGGCCCCACGGAAAACAGTTCGGGACATTTTCGATACTCTGTTGTTGTTCTTGGATGAGGTGGGCGCCAGCAGCGCCCGAGGCAGATCAGACGAAGAAGGACAAGGCACCCGTGACCAAGGCCAGTGCGGTGATGACCAGTGATGTCAGCACCGCCCATTTCACGGTGGCCTTCTGGAAGTCGCCGATGTCGCGATCGACCATGCCCACCAGCAGCAAGGTCGAGGCCACCAGCGGGCTCATCAGGTGCACCGGCTGCCCCAGCACCGAGGCGCGGGCGATTTCAACCGGGTCGATGCCGTAGGCGGCCGCAGCGTTGGCAAGGATCGGCACCACGCCAAAGTAGTAAGCGTCGTTGGACAGTACGAAGGTCAGCGGCATGCTGGTCAGCGCCACCACCAGCGGGAACCAGTGGCTCCAAGCCTCGGGAATCCAGTCGACCAGGGTCTGCGCCAGTGCATCGACCATCTTGGTGCCCGAGAAGATCCCCGCGAAGATGCCTGCGGCGAATACCAGCAGTACCACTGTCATGGCGTTGCCGGAGTGGGCGAGGATGCGCTCTTTCTGCAGATCCAGCTGCGGGTAGTTGATCATCAGCGCCGCGACGAAACCGATCATGAACAACAGAGCGGAGTGCATGACGCCCATCACTAGCGCCGTCATGACGGCAATCACCAGCACCAGGTTCACATACGCCAAGCGTGGGCGCTTATGTGGGCTCTCGCCGAGGATTTCCTTGATGTAGCAGTTGCCGCCACCCGACTCCAGGGCGATGTTGCCGATGCGTCGGCGCTCGGCACGGCCCAGCAGGAAGGCGGTGAACACCACCCAGGCCGCACCGCCGATCACGGTCGGCAGCATCGGGATGAAGTACTCGGTCGCATCCAGCCCGAGCGCGGCAATGGCCCGGGTGGCCGGCCCCCCCCAAGGGCTCATGCCACTCATGATGCTCAGCGACAGCATGGATACCGTGGCCAGGATCATCGGGTTCATGCCGATGCGCTTGTACAGCGGCAGCATGGCCGCGCAGGTAATCATGTAGGTGGTGGTGCCGTCACCGTCGAGCGCCACCAGCAGCGACAGCAGCGCGGTACCGATGGCGATCTTGACCGGGTCGCCATTGACGCGCTTGAGGATCTTGCGGATCAGCGGGTCGAACAGGCCGGCATCGATCATCAGGCCGAAGAACAGGATGGCGAACAGCAACAGCGCTGCCGAGGGCGCCACCATTTTCAAGCCATCGAGCATCATCTTGCCCAGTTCGGGGGCGAAGCCACCGATCACGGCGAAGACAATGGGTACCACGGTGAGCGCAACGATTGGCGACAGGCGTTTGCTCATGATCAGGTAGGTGAAGGTCACCACCATGATCAGGCCCAGGAGTGCGAGCATGGTCTTTTCTCTTGTTTTTATTCTATTGCGGCCATCGGCAAGGCAGACGGCCCCCTACCCCACTCGGCATCGCTAGGATGCTGAGTGGGATTTTAAGTCAACAATGGGAGATGGAAGAGGCTTTCAGCTGTGATGCCGAGGCTCGGCAGACCAGTCGGCCTGCGCAATATCGGCCTCGTCCGGTGCAGCCGGAATGCCGTTCAGGCGGCGCAGCAAGGTTTCCCGTTCACAGGCATTTTCCGACAGCGAGATGACCACGGTGGCCACGGCGTTGCTGGCCAGGCTGGTCAGGGCACGCGCCTCGGACATGAAGCGATCGATGCCGATCAGCAAGGCAAGCCCTGCCAACGGGATGTCGTGAATGACGGTCAAGGTCGAAGCCAGCGCAACGAAGCCACTGCCGGTCACACCCGCTGCGCCTTTTGACGACAACAGCATGATCGCCAGCATCGTCACCGTCTGGCCCAGGCTCAGGTCGATGTTGCAGGCTTGAGCGATGAAGACTGCCGCCAACGACAGGTAGATGGCTGTACCGTCGAGGTTGAAGGAGTAACCGGTTGGCAATACCAACCCGACCACGCCTTTCTTGCAGCCCAATTTCTCCAGTTTCTCCAGCATGCGCGGCAGCACGGGCTCGGTGGACGAGGTGCCGAGCACCACCAGAAACTCCTCGCGGAAATAGCGCAGCAGCTTCCACAGGCTGAAGCCGTGAGCACGGCAGATACCACCGAGCACCACCAGCACGAAGAACGCACAGGCGATGTAGAGCGTACCGACCAGCTTGGCCAGTGCCCCCAGGGACGTCACGCCGTACTGCCCGACGGTAAAGGCCAGTGCACCGAAGGCGCCGACCGGGGCGAAGCGCATCAGGTAGCCAAAGATGCGAAACACCATGGTCGAGGCAGACTCCAGCACATCGAGTACCGGCTTGCCCTTCTCGCCCATGGACGACAGGGCAAAACCGCTGAGCACCGCGATGAACAGCACCGGCAACACTTCGCCTTTGTTGAACGCCCCGATGAAGGTGTCGGGAATGATGTGCATGAAGAAGTCGACCACGCTGAGCTTTGCCGCAGACGCGGCGTACTGGCCGAGCCCCGCGGTGCTTAGCGTGGCAGGGTCGATGTTCATGCCGACACCTGGGCGGAACAGGTAAACCGCTGCCAGGCCGATCATCAGGCTGATGACGGTCAATACCAGGAACAGCAGCAAGGTCTTGCTCATCAAACGCCCGAGGGAGCGCTTGTCGGTCATCCCGGCGATACCGGTGACGATGGTGCAGAAGACCACCGGCGCGATCATCATCTTGATCAGCTTGATGAACGCATCACCCAGGGGCTTGAGCGCAACGGCCTGTTGCGCCCAGAAGTGACCGACCACCACGCCCAGCAGGACGGCGCAGAGGATCTGGAAGTACAGCGATTTGGCGAGTCTCATGAGGCATCACCCATTGTTGAAATTGTGCGGATGCGCTTGTTGCGAATGTACAGGTCTGGACTACCGCCTGGGCCTACCCCGCCAACCTGCGGAATGTAGGCGCGTAAACGAAGCCTGAGAACAGCCGCCGGGCGGTTCGCACCACAGAGGCCTGAATCGTCTTGCCATCGGCGCCGCTGCGTGACAGCGCGACATCGATACCGCCGCTTGGGTGTTCCAGGCGTACCTCGGCCAGTTGCTCGGCGCCCTCGCCCAGCAGTTCGCCGATTACCGTACCTGGGCTGACGCAGGCAGTCGCCAGCCCTATCGCTCCGGTGATGGCCAAGGCGCGGTGGCAGTTGTGCGGCATGAAGTAGCGGACCTGCAACGTGCCGTCATAACGGGGCTTGGACACCAGAACAGGCTTGGGGATGACCATACCGCTGACATCACCCAGGCCCATGGCCTTGCCGGCTTTCAGCCGCAACGCCTCGAGGCGCTCGAGCAGTTCGCCGTTGGCGTCGAGTTCGGCCGGGGATTCCGAGCCGGTGACGCCCAGCTGGCTGGCCTCCACCACCATCATCGGCATGGCCATGTCGATGCAGGTGACCGCAACGCCGTCGATCACATCCTTGGCCTTGCCGGTCGGGAACAGCTTGCCGGTCTTGCTGCCGACCGCGTCGAGGAAGGTCAGGTGCACCGGAGCGGCAGTGCCCGGTACGCCATCGATCGCCGTGCGGCCTTCATAGCGCACGATGCCGCCGGGGGTTTCCACCAGCGAATTGACGAAAGTGCCGGTGTTGAGGTTGCGAATACGCACCAGCGTCTTGCCGTCCTGACCTTTGACAAGACCTTGCTCGATGGCGAACGGGCCAACGGCGCACAGCATGTTGCCGCAGTTGGGCGCGGTATCGACCCGGCGCTGGGCGACCATAACCTGCACGAACAGGTAGTCGACGTCGGCGTCGGCATGCAGCGAGGGGCTGACAATCGCTACCTTGCTGGTCTGCGGGCTACCGCCACCGATGCCGTCGATTTCCAGTTCATGCCCGGAACCCATCAGGTTGATCAGCAATTCGTCGCGTTCGACCACATTGGCAGGAAGGTCCCATGCGTGGAAAAAGGGGCCCTTGGAGGTGCCACCGCGCATGAGTACGCAAGGAATTCGTTGCATGATTTCGCACTCTTGTTGATCAATGGACATCATTGATGCTGTGGACAAAAGATTGACAGGGATGGATAAATCAATCCAATGCAAATATCGTAGCTATTATTGCGATCCAAGCATCAATTCAGAACTGACTGCCAAGAGCGATCCGAGATGGAATATGAGCTGCAAGACATACGATCTTTCGTGAAAATCGCCGAACTCGGCAGCTTCCACGAAGCCGCAGAAGCGTTGCACCTGTCGCAGCCCGCCTTGAGCCGGCGGATCAAGAAGCTCGAGGAAGGCTTGGGCACTTCGTTGCTGGAACGCACTACTCGTCGCGTCAGCCTGACCAGCGTCGGGCGTGACTTCCTGCCCAAGGCAAGGCGCCTGCTGGATGACTTCGAAGACTCGATCCTGAGCATTCGCGAACTCGCAGAACGACAGACCGGTCAGGTAACCCTCGCCTGTATTCCGACTGCAGCGTTCTATTTCCTGCCGTCGGTGATCCGTGACTACAACGAGCAATACCCCAAGATCCGCATTCGTCTGCTGGACCTCAGTGCCAACGACGGGCTCGAAGCCGTACTGCGCGGTGAAGCCGATTTCGGCATCAACATGATGAGCGGCCAGCACCCGGACATCGAGTTCGTCTCCCTGGTACAGGAGCACTTCGTGCTGGCCTGCCGCAGGGACCACAAGCTGGCGAACCGTGAGGCCGTCACCTGGACAGAACTGGCCGACTACCGCCTGATCGGCGTAGGCCGGCTCAGCGGTAACCGGATGCTGCTGGACCATGCCCTGTCCGGTCTCAACCTGCGGCCCAAGTGGTTCTACGAGGTCCAGCACCTGTCCACCTCGCTGGGCATGGTCGAGGCCGGGCTGGGCGTGTCGGCCATGCCCAGCCTGGCCATGCCCAGCGCCGACCACCCGACGCTGGTCAGCGTGCCGCTGATCGAGCCCCAGGTAACCCGCACCCTGGGGTTGGTCTACCGCAGAGGGGCGTCGCTGTCGCCGGCAGCGGAGAAGTTCGTGTCGATCCTGCTGGACAAGTGGCCCAACCGTTGAACGAAATGCCTTGCTTCCGGCTCGGCACGGCGCAGGGGAAAAACGGGCTGAGTTCATGGTTCACTCCCCGCCCAGGCCCAGCTTGTTGGGGCGGCGCTTCTCGATTGCAAACTTGAGCAGTGCCGCGCTGCGGAACAGGCCATGGGCAAACTTGCCATAGGGCAGCGTGATGAACAGCGCCATCACCGTCCCCAGGTGAAGCGCCAGCACGATCGCCATCGCTGCGGTATCACGCAGCCCCAGCAAGGCAAGGCCTGTGGCGCTGACCAACAGCAGAAGCAGGATGAAGGCCCGATCCATGGGGCGCTGGGCCACATCGCCCTGCTCCGGCGCCCTGCGCAGGTTCAGCGCAAGCAACCCGGCAGGCCCGACAATCAAGCCAATCCCGCCCAGGGTTCCGAGCAACACCGGTGCGCTCAGCAGCGGGTACGGCGCCTGCTGGCCCAGCAGATAGTGATACCCGGTGGCGACCACCGTGGCGGCAAAGCACAGCATGAAGCCGTAGAAGGTGAAGTGATGGAAGCGACGGCGCCAGAGCGTGTAGCGATCATCGGCGTTGTTGCAACCTTGGCCGTGCCCGCCGTCCAGGTATTTCAGGGTCAACGCCGCGCTTGATGCCTCAAGCACAGCCCCTTTTGCCGGTTGCGCCAGCGCCTCGGCAGGCGAGACCGAACGCCAGAAGCGACGTACCGCCACCGCCAGAGCCAAGCCTGCAGCGACAAAGACGCTACCGAACATCAGCGCCAGGGTGTTGTGCGGGAAGACCGCATAGAAATTCCCAGCCAACCGCCCGGGCAGCAGCGTGCCGTTGACGAACAAGGTCAGCAGCAGGAACAGCGACAAGGCTACGGCCAATGCACTGGCGACATAGGTGCCGTTGTGCCTGTACAGCCGCCCGAAGAGGGCCGGCCAGGCGTACTCGGCGTATGTCTGCCCGCGCACCTTGGCCATCGCCTGGGGCACGTTCACCGCGAATTCGTGGGGCTGCGCGTACTGGCAGGCATGCAGGCAGGCGCCGCAGTTGTGGCACAGGTTGGCCAGGTAATGGATATCTGCCTTGCCGAACTCCAGCCTGCGGGTCATCGCCGGGAAAACGGCGCAAAAGCCCTCGCAGTAACGGCAGGCATTGCAGATCCGCATTTGCCGGTCCACTTCCTGCTCCTCGACGTTCAACACCGGGATCAGTTCGAGGGCCGGCCCGGCGGTGTCAGGCTGGCGTGGCTCAGGCAGTTGCGCAGTCATGGCTCTTCTCTTTTTCTGGATGTTCGTAACCCGCCGCCGCAGCAGCGCTGGTTCCGGCGATACGGCCGAAGGCGGTGCCGATGGACATGCCGACGCCTGCGGTGTAGCCCTTGCCCAGTACATTGCCCGCCATCATTTCACCGGCAACGAACAGGTTCGGGCTGGGACGCCCGTCGAAATGGACGGCGGCGGTTTCATCGGTGCGCAGCCCCAGGTAGGTGAAAGTCACGCCAGGGCGCAGCGGGTAGCCGTAGTAGGGGGGCGTATCGATCGGGCGCGCCCAGTGGCTTTTCACCGGTTCCAGGCCAACGGTGTGACAGTCGTCCAGCCGGGTGTGGTCGAAAGTGCCCACCTGGCAGGCTCGGTTGTAGGCATGCACGGTTTCGAGGAAGGCCTGCACAGGCAAACCGAGCAGGCCGGCCAACGCCTCCAGGCTATCGGCGGTGGCGCCCGGGAAAACCGGTGGCATGAAGCGCCCGAGGGCTTTCTGGTCGATGATAGAGAACCCCACCTGCCCAGGCTGATGCGCCACCAGGCGCCCCCAGATGGCATAGCGCTTGGGCCAGAAATCCTCGCCTTCATCGTAGAAGCGCTGGCCGTCGCGGTTGACCACCACGCCCAGCGACACACAATCGATGCGCGTGCAGATGCCGCCGTCGTATAGCGGTGCGCGGGCATCGATCGCCACCATGTGTGCCTGGGTCGGGTCGCCAATCGTGTCGGCGCCCTGTTCGATCATGCGGCGCAACAGCACACCGTCATTGAAACGCGTACCACGGATCAGGAAGTTGTCCGAAGGCCACTCCCCTCGCTCGTTCTGCCCCCACGCCTCGCGCAACCACTCACGGTTGGACTCGAAGCCGCCGGCGGCAAGCACACAGGTACGCGCCTCGATGCGCTCGGCAGGCAGGTGTCGCCCCTGAACCTCGCGTGCCGGCACATGGGCCGCAACGAAGCGTCCGTCCCGCAGTTCAATGTTGGCTACCGGTGTGTCGTAGCGTATCTGTACGCCAAGGTTTTCGGCGCTGCGAAAGTAGGCATTGACCAGCGCCTTGCCGCCGCCCATGAAGAAGGCATTGGTCCGTGCGGTGTGCAGCGCACCTGACAATGAGGGCTGGAAATGCACGCCATGCCGGCGCATCCACCCACGGCAGCTGGAGGATGCGCGAATCACCAGGCGCGCAAGCTTTTCGTTGGTCTGGCCACCTGTGACCTTCAGCAGGTCCTGCCAGAACTCCTCTTCCGGGTACGCCTCGAGCAGTACGTCCTGGGGGCCATCATGCATGCACCGCAGGTTACGCGTGTGTTGTGAGTTGCCACCACGCCAGGCGCGAGGTGCGGCCTCGAGCAGCAGCACGCTGGCTCCGGCCTCTCGCGCCATCAGCGCGGCACAGAGGGCGGCATTGCCCCCTCCGATGACTAGCACATCGATCATTTCGCCTCCAGATCACGAAGAGCCGAATGTTCGGCTGCTCCTCGTGACCGGGGACTTTAATGAGCGCCCGCAGACCGCGAAACGCGATGGTCGGGGGGAGGCATTCAGTTTTTCTAAAGGGGCTGGATGAGCGCACCCAGAATCCGGGTCAAAGCAGCCGGGCCCCAGGCCATCGGCCCTGTTCCACCAGATCCCGAGCGACCTCCTGCAGTACGATCCGCGTTGCCAACGCTGCCGGCGAGAGCTCGTCATCGGTCAGGCTGACAATGACATTGCGACGCTGCGCCTGTGCTTCATCGATGGCAAACACGCGCAGGCCCGCCTGATGCGCCCGGGCCACCGTCGCGCCGGGCTGGATGGTGGCGGCATGGCCCGCACACACGCAATCCATCAACAGCGACAAACCATCGACTTCCATGACGATGCTGGCCTCCAGCCCTGCCCGCTCGAAAATCGAGCGCAACGTCGTTCGCAGACCGTGTTGCGTGCTTGGCATAACCAACGGCAGCGTCGCGATCTGTTGCAACGTGAGCGACTCGCCCCAGCCGTCCTTGACCAGTGGCGCGGGAACCAGCACGAACAGCCGCTCCGTCAGAAGCGCCCGTACCTCCAGCCGCGGCCCCGTCTCTGCCTGGAACAGCACCGCCAGGTCGAGGTGCCGGGCATTGAGTTGGTTCATCAGATAACCAGACAGCATCTCCACCAGGTGCAGCCGGATGTCGGGATAGCGTTCGCGCATCCTGTCGATCAACGCCAAGCCAAGGATCGATGCAGTGGTCGGTGCCAGCCCCACGCTGGCATAGCCGCTCATGCGACCACTTTGTGCCGCCAGGACAGCATGCTCCGCCTGACGAAGCGCAAGACGCGCATGGTATTCGAAGGCCAGTCCGGCCGCGGTCGGCGCTACGCCGGTGCTCGAACGCGTCAAAAGCCGGGTACTCACCTCGCTCTCCAGCTTCGACAGTTGCTGGCTCAGTGCGGAGGCGCCGACCCCGAGCTCGACCGCCGCCCTGCCAAGGCTGCCGTACTCCAGAACACTCAGGAAATAGCGAAGCTGACGTAACTCCATACAGATCTCTTCAACGATGGGGGCAGGCCTGGAGCATGTTAAACGTATTTGCACAGCGTGGGCGGTCAAGCCTTGATCGACAGGACGCTACGGTGGAACGGACTGGCCCGCCCTCATGGAACTGCATATAGCTGGATGATTGAGCAGGGCCTCTGTGGGAGCGGGCGTGCCCGCGAACACCGGCGCAGCCGGTGCCAACCACCGCGTTGAATTTTCGCGGGCACGCCCGCTCCCACAGAGGCCGCGTCGCGCTTGCGAATTGAGTTCTCTGCGCGACAGCGCAGCCCAAAGGGCTGGGCGATCTCCTGCAAGGCCTTCTTTTCGTCTGCAGAAATCAATCTGGCAGGCCTTGCAATACATGCGAAAAATCGTATATTTGAAAAACCATATATATCAAGCATGAAAAGCAAACACCGAGAACTGCCATGACTGACTCGCTGACCCCGACCCAGGTCTTCAAATGCCTCGCCGACGAGAACCGCATTCGGATGATGCTGCTGATCGCTCGTGAGGAAGAGCTGTGCGTCTGTGAACTGATCTGCGCCCTGGAAGAAAGCCAACCCAAGGTTTCCCGCCACCTCGCACAACTGCGCACCTGTGGCCTGCTGGAAGACCGCCGTCAGGGCCAGTGGGTTTACTACCGCCTGCATCCAGAACTGCCCACCTGGGTACGCGATGTCCTGGTAACAACGCTGGGGGCCAATCGCGAATGGTTGAGCACCAGCGCCAAACGACTGGACACCATGGGTGACCGCCCTCAGCGCGTGGCTACCTGCTGCTGACCATCCATCACTGCCCTGCAGAGTGAAACCATGACCGAACACCCCATTCCCAACATCGACAACGACCTGGTCGATCTGCCGACAGCCGAGAAACTGGCGATCGAGCAGCAGTCCACCCACAAGCCTCGCATCTTGCTGCTGTACGGCTCGACCCGCGAACGCTCCTTCAGCCGCCTGCTGACCGAAGAAGCCGCCCGACTGCTGGAGCACTTCGGTGCCGAGACGCGAATCTTCAACCCGTCTGGCCTGCCATTGGCGGATGACGCGCCGGATGACCATCCGATGGTCAAGCAGCTGCGCGACCTGGTGCTGTGGTCGGAAGGCATGGTCTGGTGCTCCCCGGAACGTCATGGCGCGATGACCGGTGTGTTCAAGTCGCAGATCGACTGGATCCCCCTGAGCATGGGCGCCGTACGGCCGACCCAGGGCAAGACCCTTGCGGTCATGCAGGTATGCGGCGGTTCGCAGTCGTTCAACGTGGTCAACCAGCTGCGTGTGCTTGGCCGCTGGATGCGCATGTTCACCATCCCCAACCAGTCGTCCGTACCCAAGGCCTACCTGGAGTTCGACGAAACGGGCCGCATGAAACCGTCCCCGTACTACGACCGTGTCGTCGATGTCATGGAAGAGCTGGTGAAGTTCACCCTGCTGTTGCGCGACCGCGCCGACTACCTGGTCGACCGCTACTCCGAGCGCAAGGAGTCGGCCGAGGAACTGTCCAGGCGTGTCAATCAACGATCCATCTGAAGTCACAACTCGAGTACAAGACCATGGCAATCAAAGTAGGCATCAATGGGTTTGGCCGTATCGGTCGCCTGGCGCTGCGCGCGTCCTGGGGCTGGCCGGAATTCGAATTCGTCCAGATCAATGACCCGGCCGGGGACGCCGAGACCCACGCCCACCTGATCAACTTCGATTCGGTCCACGGCCGCTGGCAGCGTGAAGCCCGGGCAGAAGGCGACTCGATGGTGATCGAGGGCAAGCGCATCAAGGTCACCGCGAACAAGACGATCGCCGACACCGACTGGTCGGGCTGTGATCTGGTCATCGACGCCAGCGGCAAGATGAAGTCGGTAGCGGTGCTCCAGGCCTATCTGGATCAGGGCGTCAAACGCGTGGTGGTCTGCGCTCCGGTGAAGGAGAAAGGCGCGCTGAACGTGGTGATGGGCGTCAACCAGCAGCTGTTCGACCCGGCGCAGCACCGTATCGTCACCGCCGCTTCCTGCACCACCAATTGCCTGGCCCCGGTGGTCAAGGTAATTCACGAAAACCTGGGCATCCGCCACGGCTCGATCACCACCATCCATGACCTGACCAATACCCAGAGCATCCTCGATACGCCACACAAGGACCTGCGTCGTGCCCGTGCCTCGGGCATGAGCCTGATCCCGACCACCACGGGTTCGGCTACCGCAATCGCCGAGATCTTCCCTGAGCTGCGCGGCAAGCTGAATGGTCACGCTGTGCGAGTACCGCTGGCCAACGCCTCGCTCACCGACTGCGTGTTCGAGGTGGAGCGTGAGACGACGGTTGCCGAGGTCAATGCGCTGCTGCAAGCCGCTGCCGAAGGGCCGCTCAAGGACATCCTGGGCTACGAAGAACGCCCTCTGGTGTCCATCGACTACCGCACCGATCCACGGTCTTCGATCATCGACGCGCTGTCCACCATGGTGGTCAATGGCACCCAAGTGAAGATCTACGCCTGGTACGACAACGAGTGGGGCTACGCCAACCGTGCAGCTGAACTGGCACGCTTGGTCGGCGCAGCGGAGTAACCGGCGATCATGAAGGCGTTGTCAGCCCTGCCTGCACAAGTGCGTCAGTACCTGCTGGTTACCGGCAACTACTGGGCCTTCACTCTCACCGACGGCGCATTGCGCATGCTGGTGGTACTGCACTTCCATTCGCTGGGCTACACGCCGCTGCAGATTGCGGCGCTGTTCCTGTTCTACGAAGTGTTCGGCGTGATCACCAACCTGGTGGGCGGCTACCTCGGCGCCCGCCTGGGGCTCAACCGCACCATGAACATCGGCCTGGGCATGCAGGTGCTGGCCTTGCTGATGCTCACGGTGCCAGCAGCCTGGCTGACAGTGCCCTGGGTGATGGCGACACAGGCGCTGTCCGGCATCGCCAAGGACCTGAACAAGATGAGCGCCAAGAGCTCCATCAAGCTTCTGGTGCCGAACAGCCAGCAAGGCACCCTGTACAAGTGGGTAGCCATTCTCACAGGTTCGAAAAACGCACTAAAGGGTGTGGGTTTCTTCCTTGGTGGTGCCCTGCTCGCCCTGCTCGGCTTCACCCTGGCGGTGCTGGCCATGGCGGCGGTACTGGCATTGATCTGGATCGGCAGCCTGATCCTGCTGAAGAAAGACCTGGGCAAGGCCAAGGCCAAACCGAAGTTCCGCGACATGCTGTCCAAGAGCCGGGCCATCAACATTCTCTCGGCCGCACGGCTGTTTCTCTTTGGCGCCCGTGACGTCTGGTTCGTCGTGGCTTTGCCGGTATATCTGAGCACGGCTTTTGGCTGGGACTTCTGGCTGGTCGGCGGCTTCCTGGCTGCCTGGATAATCGGCTACGGCATCGTCCAGTCGCTTGCGCCCCACATCACTGGCAAGAAACGCGGCCATGTGCCTGACGGTCGCGCGGCCTTCATCTGGGCGATCGCCCTTGCCGGGCTGCCGGCGCTTATCGCCCTGGGCCTGTCGGCAGGCTGGTCGGCGCAGGTGGTGCTACTGAGCGGGCTGATGCTGTTCGGCGTGCTGTTCGCCGTGAATTCGTCGCTGCACAGCTACTTGATCGTCAGCTATGCCAAGGAAGACGGGGTATCGCTGGATGTGGGCTTCTATTACATGTCCAACGCGCTAGGGCGGCTGGTCGGTACGCTGCTTTCCGGTTGGGTATTCCAAGCTTACGGGCTGGGAGCCTGCCTGTGGATCTCCACAGTATTTGTTCTGCTGGCTGCCCTGATTTCTATCGCATTGCCAAGGCATGCTGCCGGGGTGCTCCAGGCTAGCGAAGAGGAAAAGGTAAAGGGGTAATCCACAGCTGCCCACAATCGTTCCTTGTCTGTCGTAGTCGCGAATGGCGGCTAACAACCCATAGCGGAAATCTGTAACCGGGGCCGCTTCGCGGCCCATCGCCGGCAAGCGCGGCTCCCACAGGTACAGCGCATACCTGAAGGCTGGTGATATTCCTGTGGGAGCCGGCTTGCCGGCGATGAGGCCGGTACTGACTTACAGAGCTTTGGATCAGTGTCCGCCGTGGGCCGGTAGCTGCCTTTCGTGACATACGACCTCCATACGGGGTTCACCCCCTGCTCTGTTTCCGGCCCTCCCGCCATGGGCGTACACATCGCCCGTTTCTCGCCTAACCACCTCCGGTAACTGCACGATCGATTCCCCAGGCCTGAGCCATCAGACGGCAACCTGTCTTTGCGCATGGGACAGCGTCGCACACCGTGCTGACGGTGTTCGCCCACAGCATGATGGGCACCGTTCAACCCGCCTACCCTGCCTCCCTGCCAAAGGCGTAATCCTTGAAAACTGACCACCCGGTCCCATGGGAGCACTGTACATGCCTATCGACTTCAGGCCCGCTCAAGCCTCGGACGCGCACGATATTGCGCGCTTCTTTCAACTGACATCGGAGGGCATGGCCGATTACATATGGAGCAAGCTTGCCGCACCTGGGGAAGCATTGCTGAGCGTCGGTGCGTCTCGCTATGCCAGGGAACAGGGCGACTTTTCCTACAAGAACTGCCTGATGGCCACTTTCGAAGGGCGCGTCATCGGCATGATGCATAGCTATGCCTTGCGCGAGACCCCTGACAGGCCTGTCGAGACAGACCCGGTCCTCGCGCCTTATTCCGACATGGAAATACCGGACACCTTGTACATATCCAGCCTGGCCCTGGATGAGGCCTGGCGCAGCCAGGGGCTGGGCGTCCAGTTTCTTCGCCACGCCCAGCAGCGCGCCGAGGAGTCTGGCCTGAATGGGCTATGCCTGATCGATTATGCAGAAAACCACGGTGCACGCCGCTTCTACGAACGTCACGGTTTTCAAATTGTTAAAACCTGCCAGATCGTTCCGCACCCGATGCTGGGCGTAACCGGGGAAGCCTATTTGATGTATCGCCCTAACCAAAACGTGCTCGAGAAAAAGCCATGAACAAGAAACTGACCGTGTTCCGCGAACTGGATATCCAACCGATACGCGACCTTCCCTTTTTTGAAGAGGTGGTGGAAGGCACCCCTCATACGCTGACGTCCAAGTACTATCACGATGAACAGCAAGGTCGCATTTCCGGAGAATGGGAAGCCAGCACCGGAGCGTGGCGCATCGACTACAAGGTTTGGGAGTTCTGCCATGTCCTGAGTGGATGCTGCGTCATCGAGCTTGAGGGTTGCGCCCCCGTCAAACTGGCCGCTGGCGACACGTTCATCATCGAACCGGGCGCCAAGGGCAAATGGACCGTGCTGGAAGACATGAAAAAGAACTTCGTGATCCTCTTGCCAGCGAACTAGGCACGGCAGGCCACAACAGCCCTCTACCTCATGGCTGCGCTGTCGCGCATGGAACAGAGCCTTTGTGGGAGCGGCCTTGTGTTGCGAAAGGGCCGCAAAGCGGCCCCAAGCAGGTAAAGAATCAGCGTAACCGCCTCGGCCGGATCAGTCGTCGTGGCGGTGTTTGTTGCGCCAGCCGTAGTGATTGCCACGGTCGTGGCGGTGGCGACGCCAGCCCCGATCATCGTCATCGTCGTCATAATCACGATAGCGATGCCCGCTCTCGTCATCGTATTCCCGGCCCATGTGGTTGCCCAAGGCACCACCCACACCGCCACCGGCTGCTGCGCCGATCATGCTGCCAGTGGTGCCGCCCATCTGGCGACCCACCACGTTACCGCCAGCTGCACCCAGTGCGCCGCCGATGGCCGCCTCGCCACGGCTGTGCTTGTCGGCACCCACCGCACCACCGGCCGCGCCACCCAGGCCCGCGCCGATTGCCGAGCCGGTGCTGCCGCCGATCGACTGGCCGACTACCGAGCCCAATACTCCACCCAATGCGCCACCTATACCTGCTCCGGTATTGCCGCCTGCCGACGCAACGCCGCTCAGCAGGCCAAGTGACAACAAGAGAATCGAGGAGTACTTCATATGTGAAAGCCTCAGAGGGATACGGAGGCGATCCTGAGGCTCTGCACAGGGCCTTACAATGGAAATCCGACGAGTGACACGACTTGGAGAAATTCTCCAAGTTACTGTTTTCCCAACGGAAACTTTAGGGATTTTCGCTGGTCACAGGCTGATTGCGAAAGGCCTTTCCAGTGATGGAGAGGCCTTTTGAAGTTCTGATCGCGCTGGATACTGCCTGCTGGCCTTGTAGGAGCGGCCTTGTGTCGCGAAAGGGCTGCGAAGCAGCCCCAGCAACTTATGCGTCTGCGCCGAAACCCTGGGGCTGCTTCGCAGCCCTTTCGCGACACAAGGCCGCTTCTACACAGCGATAAGTCCTGCCCCGTCAGCCGTGCCCGTCCTCCAGACACACTACCCTTCTGCCCCAAAGCTTGCGTGACCCAAACCACTGGATCAACAAGGTGAAAAGTGCGCCGAGCAAAGCCAAGGCCATGTCCTTTTGCGCATCCCAAGGGTCTTGCTGGGTCGCGACAAAGGCTTGTGCCTGGTCATCACCCAGGTATTGGCCACCTATCCACTCCAGCAGCTCGTACAGCGCCGATGTGGCGAGGACGAAGGAAACAGTACACAACGCCAACCAGCCGCCTCGCAACCGGGCCTGGCGCTGGAGCAGCTCCCTGATCGGCAGGACGAACAAAAGGCCGTAACTCAGATGCACCAGACGATCGAACTGGTTGCGCTGCCAGCCCATCCAGGCATTCAGAGAGTGGTCGGTAAGCGCACGCAGCCAAGCGTCATAGGGGACTTTGGCATAGGTAAAATGCGCTCCTAGCTCGTGAATCGCCAGCATCACCACGATTGCCAGGTAAGCATGCCGAGAAAAGCGCCAATAACGGCTGGTCGCAGCCAAGGTGAGCAGAAGCGCCAGCGGCAAAACGTTTTCGAGCCACCAATCCGCACGATCAAGCGGCGCAACCCCCGAGGCAAGCATCAGCAACATGGCCGATGTCAGCAAGCCCGCGGCTTGGCGTGGCGTGGCCGAAGGGGCAAAGCTTGTTTGCAATGCTGGATTCCTGTTCATGGTTTTACGCTCGGCTTGAGCACGGTTGAGCCTCGCAGGGCAGCTAAAGTTTCCTCCGGGCGCCGGCTTCACCTGATGCCATGCCACCTCAACGACAGTTCTTCATGATGTTGGTGGGGCCAGTAGCACTGAAAATTACCGATGGATGATTCCACCTGAACTTTACCTCCCTCCTTGGCTTCCCCTGCATAGACCACCCGGCCCCCCCTCTGCAGGAGATGAACCAATGAGAGCACTGACATACCACGGAACCCAGGACGTCAGGGTCGACAATGTCCCCGACCCGATCATCCAGGACGAGGACGACATCATCCTCCGGGTCACCGCTACCGCCATCTGCGGCTCCGACCTGCACCTCTACCATGGCAAGATTCCACAGACCGAGCCGGGTGATATCTTCGGCCACGAGTTCATGGGCATCGTCGAAGATACCGGCCGCGGGGTGACCAACCTGCAGGTCGGTGACCGCGTAGTGATTCCCTTCGTGATCGCCTGCGGCAGCTGCTTCTTTTGCCAACTCGACCAGTTTGCCGCTTGCGAAACCACCAACACCGGCCGCGGTGCAATCATCAACAAGAAAGGCATCCCGCCCGGGGCCGCACTGTTCGGCTATAGCCATCTGTATGGCGGCGTGCCCGGCGGCCAGGCGGATTTCGTGCGGGTGCCCAAGGCCAACGTCGGCCCGTTCAAGGTGCCTACCGCCCTGCCGGACGACAAGGTGCTGTTCCTCTCGGATATCCTGCCAACAGCCTGGCAGGCCGTTACCAATGCGCAGGTCGGCCCCGGTTCGACAGTGGCCATCTATGGCGCCGGGCCAGTCGGCCTGCTGAGCGCAGCCTGCGCGCGCATGCTGGGCGCCCAGACGATCTTCATGGTCGACGACAATGACTACCGCCTGGCGTTCGCTCGCGACGCCTACGGTGTGGTGCCGATCAACTTCGAGCAGGATGATGACCCGGCAGACAGCATCATCCGCCTGACCCCAGGCATGCGCGGCGTGGACGCCGTCATCGACGCGGTCGGTTTCGAGGCCAAGGGCAGTACCACCGAAACGGTACTGACCACGCTGAAAATCGAGGGCAGCAGCGGCAAGGCGCTGCGCCAGAGCATCGCCGCGGTGCGCCGGGGCGGCGTGGTCAGCGTGCCTGGAGTCTATGCGGGTTTTATCCACGCCTTCATGTTCGGTGATGCCTTCGACAAGGGCCTGACGTTCAAGATGGGCCAGACCCACGTGCAGAAATTCCTTCCTGAACTGCTCGAACATATCGAGGCCGGGCGCCTGGAACCGGAACTGATCGTCACCCACCGTCTGGCCCTGGAAGAAGCGGCGTTGGGTTACAAGTTGTTCGACCAGAAGCAAGACGACTGCCGCAAGGTCATCCTCGTGCCGGGCGCTGCCGCCGGTACATTGGGACCTGACCATGCATTCGGGGGGATACAGCGATGATCGAACTGCCCATGACTCATTGAATTAGCAGGGACCCTGTGGGAGCGGCTTTAGCCGCGAACACCGGCGCAGCCGGTGCCATGCACCGCGGTGAATTCTTCGCGCCTAAAGCCGCTCCCACAGGTTACGCGGACCGCTTGCGTTGCGTTTCATCACGAGCTGTTTTCTGCGCAGTGGAATCATGGGACGTGCCAGTTGACCCATCAGGACGCTGCGCATCATTGTCCCGTTCTTCTTCACCTTGGGTTCCGCCGCGAGGTGTCTCCGATCCTTTCTTCATTTCCCCTCCTACCCCTTGCTATGTTCAGGCGACGACGGCCCAGTACCGCGTTTGATTCCACGCGGTCCAAGCACGCCCCAGATGGCAAGGCCGACAATGGGCAGCGCCAACAGCAACAGTGCCCACATCGCCTTCGTCACATCGCTCTTGTCACTGCGGAGAACACTGACGATGGCCCACAGATCGAGCAACACAATGATCGCCGCCACCGCGATCCAGAAATACGTCACAGGCTCGGTCATGATCGCTTCTCCTCCGGTTGTTCCGGCAGCAGCGCGTGGCCCGCGCTACCACCCTACTACCCAGAGGAAGCCAGCAAGCGGAACAAAGTTCAGGAAGCTTTCCCCACCATTGATGGGTGGTACACAAGCAATGAACCAATCCCGCAGGAAACACGTCCACCAAAAAACAACGCACGAGTGACCGGCCATGACGACCGACCCCGTACTCGAGGCCCTTGATTACCTCAAGGCCCACAAGCTGGTGCTGACCACGGCAGAATCCTGCACAGCCGGCGCCATGGTTGCGCTGCTGGCAGCAGTGCCGGGGACCGGTGAGGTACTGGAAAGCGGCTACGTGGTGTACTCGCCCAGTGCCAAGAAACGCCTGCTCGGCGTCAGCCCGCAGACTATCGAACGCTACGGCCTGACCAGCGAGGCGGTAGCCTGGGAGATGGCGCTCGGCGCATTGAAAGACAGCGACGCCACCGTCGCCATCGCCAGCACGGGTGTCGCCGGGCCGGAGCCGCAGGATGCCATCGCCCCGGGCACGGTGTGCTTTGCCTGGGCCTTTGCCGGCGAGCCCTTGGCCGTGTTCACTCGCAGCCAGCGCTTTTTTGGCGAGCGCGCGGAGGTAATCCGCCAAGGCGCGCTCTACGGGTTGTCGCACCTGGCCCATTACCACCAACGCTGGCTGCGCGGTGAGCGCGCCTGAGGGGCTACGTGAAGGGCTACGAGCATGGACGAAGACGAGTTGGCTTCAAGGCACCACCCCGTCGAAGAAGACATGCGAATGCAGCAGCGGGTCTGGCGTTTCGAACGGGTGGGATGGTACGCGCTGGTGCTGGTCGTGCTGCTGGGCCTGGCCGGGTTGTTCGGCAACGGTCCGCTCAGTGACGCCCAGGTCATGAGTGAGGACGGCCGGGTGCATGTGGAGTATCAGCGCCTCAGCCGCAGCGGCACCACCGACAACCTGCGCATCACGGTTCGCGGTACTGCCGGGGAGCCTGTGATGTTGTTGCTCGGGGGGACCCTGCTACGCGAAGCCAGCATCGAAACGCTGCAGCCAGAGCCGCAAGTGTCGCGTTCCCATGGCAGGTCGCTTCTGCTCCAGCTTGGCACCAGCAAAGAGGGTATCGCCACCCTCTACCTCACCCTGCGCAGCGAATACGTCGGCACGCTCGAAGGAGTTGTCAGCGCCGGCCCGGGCAGCGCAGTGCATTTCTCGACCTTTCTCTACCCGTAGGAGCGCGACATGGACTCCATTCTCCGTGCGACAGGCATGTACATCGCGCTGATGCTGCTGTTTCGCGTGGCTGGCAGGCGCTCGCTGGCAGACTTGACCACCTTCGACTTCGTCCTGCTGCTGATCATCGGCGAAGCAACCCAGCAGGCATTGCTCGGCGAGGACTTCTCGTTCACCAACGCCATGCTGGTGATCGCCACACTGATCGTCCTGGATGTCGGCCTGTCGCTGGCCAAGCTCAACTCCAAGCGCTTGGCCCGGCTGGTCGACGGCCACGCGACACTGGTCGTGGACCATGGGCGCTTTCTCCACCACCGAATGCGGCGGGCGCGGCTGACCGAAGACGACATTCTCGAATCGGCGCGGGACAGCCAGGGCATCGAAAGCGTCGGGCAGATCAAGTTCGCCATCGTCGAGCGCAACGGCAAGATCTCGATCATCCCGCAGGAGTGACCCTGCCGGGCTGGTGCAACCTGCGTGGTTCCTTGTGGGTGCAGCCTTTCGCGAAACCAGTACGTTGATCATCCGCTTTGAACCTTGGCGCGCGGGCCCTACTCCATCGAAGGCAATCGTGATTTTTCCAGCCCCTAAGAGGTGTTGCATGAACGCTATCGATTTGTTGATCCAGGACCATGAGCTGGTGAAGAAGCTGCTGGAGGAACTGTCCTCCACCACTGAGCGCGCAGTGAAGAAGCGCGCCGAGTTGCTCGAACGCATCAAGCAGGAAGTAAGCATCCACACCGCCCTGGAAGAAGAGCTCCTGTACCCGGCCATCAAGCAGGCCGGCGGCAAGGAAGAAGCGAAGATGTATTACGAAGCCAAGGAAGAGCACCGCACCGTCGACTCGCTGGTGCTGCCGGACCTGCTGCAAACCGAGACCGGTACCGTCGAGTTCGCCGGGCGGGTCAAGGTGATGAAGGAACTGCTGGAACACCATATCGAGGAGGAAGAAAGCGAGCTGTTCCCGACCGCCCGCAAGCTGCTGGGCAAGCAGGAACTGGATGAGCTCGGCCAGGCCATGGAAGCGCAGAAGAAACTGCTCAAGGGCGAACAGCGTGCCGCGTGATGGAGGCCTGGATCGACTTTCTTGAATGGCCCGCCATGGTCCTGACGGTACTTGCCGCCTGGTGCATCGGCTCACGGCGCCCAGGCCGGCGCAAGCTGGGTTTCTGCTGCTTCATTGCCAGCAACGTGCTGTGGGCCGCCTGGGGGTGGCAGGCGCAAGCCTGGGCGCTGATCCTCCTGCAGGGCTGCCTGTGCGCCATGAACCTGCGAGGCTGGAAGAAAAACACTGCCGTGGAGTCGGGCTGAAAGCCCGGTCCCATGCCCGAAAGCCCAACGGCGAGGAGCCAGACCATGATCGAACCCAACACACCCGACCCGTACGTGGACGAAGTACCCCACAACCCAGGCGAGCCTGTGCCTGAACAGAAACAGGAGCAGGAAGCACCCGACTGGCCCGAAGGCCAGGTGCCGCCAGAGGAGCAGTCCGACGGCTGAGGCTCACCTAACGAGTGGCGTTGCCTGCTTCGCCGGCAATGCCGCTCCCCCAGTCACCCAATCCTGCGCAAGGAGGCAAGTGTCCCATGAGTGATCGCATCATCGCCTTGTTCACCGATACCACACTGTTCGGAGTTTCCGTTCTCAATTTGTTGCTGGCACTGACGGTAGCGCTGTTGACATTCCTCGTGGCGCGGGCGGCCATCAGTTTCATGCTGCATCGGGTCAGGCGCTGGTCCGAGCGTGACGGCGCGCTCAGCCAGGTGCTGGCCAAGGTGCTCGCCGGGACCAGCAATTTTCTGCTGTTCCTTGCCTCGCTGCTGGTGGGCCTGAGCATGCTCGACCTGCCCGAGCGCTGGCTGACCCGGGTCGGTAGCCTGTGGTTCGTGGTCGCGGCATTGCAGATCGGGCTGTGGGCCAACCGCGCCATCGGCCTGGGCCTGAGTCGCTACTTCGCCCGGCATCGCACCGACGGCTTGAACCAGGGCAGCGCGCTGGCCACGCTGTCGGCATGGGGCGCGCGGGTGCTGTTGTGGTCAGTGGTGCTACTGGCGATGCTGTCCAACCTGGGCGTGAACATCACCGCCTTCGTCGCCAGCCTGGGGGTAGGCGGTATCGCTGTTGCACTGGCCGTGCAGAACATCCTCGGCGACCTGTTCGCCTCGTTGTCCATAGCCGTCGACAAGCCGTTCGAGGTGGGCGACTTCATCGTCATCGGCCCGCTGGCCGGCACGGTGGAGCACGTAGGGCTGAAGACTACACGCATCCGCAGCCTGGGCGGCGAGCAGATCGTCATGGCCAATGCCAGCATGATCAGCAGCACCATCCAGAACTACAAGCGCCTGCAGGAACGACGGATCGTGTTCGAGTTCGGCCTGTCGTACGACACGCCAACCGAGGCCGTGAAAAAGGCACCCGCCATCGTCGAGGAAGCGATCAAGGCACAACAGCAGGTGCGCTTCGACCGTGCCCACCTGCGCGGCTTCGGCAAGGAGGCGCTGGAATTCGAGTGCGTGTATATCGTCAAAGATCCGGGCTACAACCTGTACATGGACATCCAGCAAGCGATCAATTTCCACCTGCTCGAGCGCTTTTCGAAGGTCGGTGCAAAATTCGCCGTACCGGTACGCGCGATCAAGGTCACGGCCTTGCCAGAGGAATCGAAGCGCGGGCCTCAAAGTATTCACGTGGGGTAACCCGCCCCCGTGCATGTCAGCGCTCCATGCATTCCGTCGATTTCACGGCACGCCCGTGGGTGATGCAGGCCGAACAGAAGGTGACCAACCCGCAACGGAGTATCGCCATGAAGATCATGAAGCCTCATTCGTTACTGCTCGCGCTGTACCTGGGGGTCAGCGCACCTGTGGTGCTGGCAGCCACCGACATGAACGATCAGCGTGCTCCTGGCACGCAGCCGCACGACAGTGGGCACATCAACGGCCAAGGCGGAGCGACCGGCTCCGGCACGCCTGCGGATGCCATGGGGACGGGCTCTGGCGGCACCGATAGCAATGATACTGACAATACCGGTGGCGATGGCACTACCGACCGATCGGGTAGTGACAGCAATGGATCGGAACGCGGCAACGGGACCGGAGGCTCCGGTGGTTCGGGCTCCAGCGGTAGTTCCGGTAGTTGAAGGTTCGCTCGAACTGCCCTACGGCCGACGACGCGTGCTCAGCTCGATCCAGACTGGTGCATGGTCGCTGGCCTTGGGTTCGTTACGCACCCAGGCATCGACACCAGCCCGCTTCAGGTAAGGCGCGAGCTCGGGGTTGAGCAGCAGGTGGTCGATACGCAACCCGGCGTTGCGGGCCCAGTGGTTGCGGAAATAATCCCAAAAGGTATAGATGCGTTCGTCCGGATACAGATGACGAATGGCATCGACCCAGCCTTGATTCAGCAGTTTCTGGTAGCACGCACGTGATTCGGGCTGCAGCAGCGCATCCTTCATCCAGGAGCGCGTGTTGTAGATATCCATGTCGGTAGGCACCACATTGAAATCGCCCGCCAGCACCGCGGGATGACCACTGTCATGCAGCCCTTTCACATGGGCGATCAGGCTTTCGAACCAGCGGAGCTTGTAATCGAATTTCGGCCCCGGTTGCGGGTTGCCGTTCGGCAGATACAGGCATGCCACCAGCACTCCCTGCACCGCTGCCTCGAGGTAGCGGCTCTGGTTGTCGTCCTCCATGCCAGGCAGGCCACGACGTACTTCCAGCGGTTCGCTGCCCCGCGCCATAATGGCCACGCCATTCCACGAAGGCTGCCCTTGGTAGAGGCAACCATAACCCGCCGCTTCGAGCGCCTGGCGAGGAAACTGCTGATCCGCCGCCTTGAGTTCCTGCAGGCAGGCGATGTCGGGCTTTTCCCGCTCCAGCCAAGTCAGCAGTGCCGGCAACCGGCTACGAATGCCGTTGATGTTGAACGTGGCAATCTTCAGCGCTTTCATGCGTCGGGGTCGCTGACGTGGGCCTGCACGGCATCTTCCAGAGCACGCACATGGGCGTCATCGGCCAATGCCTTGAGTGCCAGCCAGTCGTCCCAATCGATGGCGCCATCGTCACGCAAAGCCTCGGCGGTGCGCAGCAGTTCATGGTGGTAGGCATCCGGCGACTCACGGCGGTAACTGATGTCGTCGTACTGGGCGTACCAGGCCTCGAGCTCGGGGATACTGCGTTCAATGCTCATAAGGGAGCCCTCACGGTGTCCTTTGCATTAAGAGCCTCAACCATGCAGCGACGTTCAAATCCGAGTATCGAGTCGCGAACGGAAATCACCATCGCCACCACGCTGCAACGAGCGCAAAAAACCAATGCAGGCGGGCTGCCGCCTGACGATGGGCAACTGCTACCGGCGATATTTCTATTGGTTCGCGCCTGAGCCGTCAGCGGATGAGGCTGGTTTGCAATCTTGGTAGAAGTGGAAGTCCTGAAATTTCTCGACTGCCTGTTCCGGCCCTTTCGCGGGCACGCCCGCTCCTACAGGGTACGCGTACTGCTTGCGGATTCAGTTCTCTACGCGACAGCGCAGCCCAAAGGACCGGGCGATATCCCACAGAACTGCGCGGGACCTTGTGGGAGCGGGCGCGCCCGCGAAGAGGCCGGATCAGGCGACACATCACTTCGGGCCTTTACCAACCGCCAGCCGAACCGCCCAGACGCTGCGCATGAAACGAGCTCGCCGCGAACCAGGTTTCCCGGTTCGCGGCGTAATTGAAGCGTTACTCAGGCAATCAGGTAGGAATGCCTGCCAGTCGCCAGACAGGCGCCGGAACCGGTTCGGCCTGGCTACGGTTGCGTGCCCACTGGGTCAGGGCAGCCATCATGGCAAAGCCAAGCAGGATCAGTACCGGATAAGCCAGCAGCAACTCGGTCAGCGAGTATTTCCAGGCCAGTGGCCGGCCAACGCCCAACATCGCCGCATACAACCAGGACACACCAGACAGTGCGCCGGAGAACAGTGCGAACATCCGCACGCCAAAATTAAGGTCCAGCAAGTTGCCCGCTTTGAGCAGGGCAGGCAATACATAACGATGCAACAGCATGCCATTGAAGGTCAGCAACATGACAATAATGACCTTCGCTTGAAGTTTCGGATTGGCAAAATAGTTCATACCTTTATCAAGGTAGTCAATTCCAATCACTGCGGCGCCCGTGAGCCACAAGAATATCAGGGCATTGGCCACGGACTTCTGCAAGCTCGTCATATGCTTACTGTCATGCCCGGCCTCTTTATGACCTTTCAACAAGTTCCTGACCATCTCGGCGTCACTGGCGAATACCAGGCCAATGGCAATGCAACAGGCCAGTAAATGAACGTAAATCACCGACAACCGCACCAGCTCCATGGATTCTTTCTGCCCGAACAGGCTAATAATTGTATTAATCTCCACGACGTTTTCTCCACGTAATGCGTTAGCGCTAGATGACCTTGCAATAGGCGTGCGAACGATTTAATCGCAGCGGCAAAGCCAAATTCGAATCGTTAAATGAAAAAGCAGATCATTATTCAATACACACGGTGGCTCACCCGAAGAGCCTCGGTTGGGCATGGCATTGCTCCACTATTCAGGAAAAAAAAAGCCCCATGAGCATTCCTGCGATGCCGATGAGGTTGAACGTCCATAAGTTCTGGGGGAAAGGCGCGAGGTGCAATCACATTGAAGGCACCTGCTGGCAAATAGGAGTCAGCGTCACCCAAATCGTTCATTTCTCGAGCAAAACGACCGACAGGCGGTACACTAAATCAAGTTAGTTAGTTTGCTAAGTTGTTGTAATTTGACCGAGTGGAAAGTTTTATCGACAACTGGATCCAAACTTCGCAAGTGACTTTGAATGCTCTATTCCGCTGTTTCGCAGATCTCGTTTTACAAGTGGTCGTGGCTGAAGTGCCATCAGTCAGGCCAAGACCAGACCTATTTCGATCGCCTCGCGCGGCCAGCAGCCCGTCTGTCGCCTTCAGCCTGCCAACACCCTCAAATTTGTCCTGGGTGATGGCAGGCAGCGAAAATATCCTCAATGACTGCCCAATGCCACAGACGCCAGGCGCCCCGGCACCTCCTCATCGATCTGCGCCATGCTC
The DNA here is from genome assembly GCF_002113255.1 of Pseudomonas sp. B14(2017). Classification (NCBI taxonomy): domain Bacteria; kingdom Pseudomonadati; phylum Pseudomonadota; class Gammaproteobacteria; order Pseudomonadales; family Pseudomonadaceae; genus Pseudomonas; species Pseudomonas sp. B14(2017). Next base: position 102,649 of record NZ_NEJY01000003.1, on the reverse strand, counting down.
AACCGCGATGTCTCGCGCAGCATGAGCGAGCACACCGCGACCAGTGCCAGTGCCGCCGCGCCATACAGCGCCACGCCCAACGGGTCATGGTTGGTGAGGATCAGGATTGCCGTGGCGATGCTCGAAGCGGTGCCGCCGCCCAGCGCGGCGCCGATCTGGTAGCTGGCCGAGATACCCGAGTAGCGCATGCTGCGCGGGAACTGCTCGCCGAGGAAGGCCGGGATAGGCCCTTGGGTCGCGCCCATCAGCAGGCCGGTCAGGCTGTAGGCGCACAAGGCGATGGCGAAGCTCTTCATGCCCACCAGGGAAAAGAACACGAACAGCCCCACGGCCATTGCCACTGCGCCAAAGCACATCACCGTGCGCCGCCCCAAACGGTCCGACAGGTAGCCAAACAACGGCGCAGACAGCACGATGGCGACCGACATCGCCAAGTCGAACATCAACGCCTCGGTGCTGCCAAAGCCCACCTGTGTGGCGTAAGTCAGGAAGAAGGTGCTGCCGATGTAGGCGATGGTGCAGTAACCGAAGGCGATCCCGGTGCACAGCAACAGCTGCCGCGGACGTTGGCGCAGGGCCGCGGCCAACGGTGCATGTTCAGGTTTGGTCACGGGCGTGGTGGCCGCTGCCGGTGCCTTCAGGCGCGCGTACAGGCCGATCAGCACCAAGGTACCGCCCAGCCAGAACGGGATGCGCCAGGCGAAATCGACCAGGTTGTCGTCAAAGGCCGCGCTGACGATGGCGAACACCCCAGCCCCGAGGATGCCACCCACGCCAATCCCCATGCTTGTGAAGCTACCCCACAGCCCGCGCCGCCCCGGTGGCGCAGACTCGATACCGAACAGCGCGGCGCCGCCCCACTCCCCGCCAGCCGCAAAGCCCTGGACCAGGCGCAGCAGCACCAGCAGGATCGGCGCGGCCACACCGACGCTGGCATGGCCGGGCAGGCAGCCGATGAGGAAGGTGCTCATGCCCATCAGCAGCAAGGTGGCAACCAGTACCTTCTGCCGGCCGATGCGGTCACCGAAGTGGCCGAACACCAGGCCTCCCAACGGTCGGGCAAGAAAGCCCGCACCGAAAGCGCTGAAGGCCACCAACGTGGCTGTCAGGTGGTCCATCTGCGGGAAGAACACCTGGGGAAACACCAGTGCGGCGGCGGTGCCGTAGATGATGAAGTCATAGAACTCCAGCGCCGTCCCCAGTCCGGAGACGCAGAAGGTTCGCAAGGCGGAACGGGATGACGCAGGGCGGGAATGTTGCGCATGCATTGTTGTTGTTCTCGTTCAGCGGCGCCGCCTTGAGCTGGCGGCACCGGGTTGGCTCAGAAGGTGTCGAAGCCGGCCTTGGCCAGTTGCACAGGCGTGCCGGCCACGTACTGCAGGGCACAGCGTTCGGTGTCGATGCCGACGCTGAGCAAGGTTTCCCAGCGCTCGGTATCGGGCATGGCCATGTCCGGGTGGAAGCAGATTGGCGCCCTGTCGCCCTCGGCGCCGCACATGGCCTCGGCCCGGGCACGCAGGTCAGCGCTGGCCATCTGGCCGACCACCTGCTCGAGGTGGCCCAGGCGGCATTGCGTATCGGCACGGTCGGCGACCTGCTCGCCCAGGCTCAGCTGTGGGTCGAGGAAGTGATTGGTGTGCAGCAGCCAGCCGTCTTCCCGTGGCAGGACCAAGGCGGTGCGCGCGGGGCTCAATTCGATGCTGGCCGCGCGCGGGCTGCGGTCCTGGCGGGAGAACACTGTCAGCACGGTGGAGGCACTGACCCGCGCCGAACGGGCAAGCTCGATGGCCTCCTCGACACTGCTGGCCTCCTCCAGCAGACGCCGGGCGATGGCGTGCACCGGCACACCACCACTGTCGTTGTCACTGGCGTGGTGGAGGATATTGAAGTGCAGGCCGAGGCCCGCGCTGTTCACACCAAGCTTGGCGAGCATGCCGAACTCGCAGAACAGCTTGACGTTCATGCCGCGCTCGGTGTGCAGCGCCAGCATCAGGCCATGGGGGCACAGGCTGTCATGCCAATCCCAGGTCTGCAGGGTCTGCGGCGCACGTGCGCCACGGGGTGCATGCACGGTGGTGGAGCATTCGCTGTGGCGGGTTCGGGCCGCCAGTACTTCAGTGCGGGCGTTCAGGCTCGCCAGCTGCCACAGCGGCAGCTCGGCACCGCTGGCCATGCCGGCCACTTCAGCGGCCAGGCCCGGGCTCCAGGCTTCCAGGGCTGCCAAGCTGTTTTCGCCGATGCGCTGCGCCTCACTCAAGGGCACGCCAACCCGCGGGAAAAAGCCCAGGTACAGTGCAGTGGTGGTACGGATCTGCTCGGCGAAGCGCGCGCCAATCTGGTGGCCACGCTCGTGGGGGTTGCGGATGTCGCTGACATGGGTGTGGATCTTCAAGGCGGGGAACTCCTGGTACAGGCCGCGGTGGTCAGGCAAGCACCGCTAGCCTAACGAGGCCTCCCCCAATCGATCATCGCCACAACCCGCACAACTTTTGTGCCCCGATGGAAAAACTCAGCCCCGTGCCAGCGCCTGCGCGCCTTGCCCGTGCAGGTGCTCATGCAGCAAGGCAATGAACGCCTGCACCTTGCGGGTATTGCGCCGGTGCGGCAGGTAAAGCACGTGCACCCAGGGGCCGAACGCACTCAGCGCCCGCCAGTAGTCGGGCATCACCTCCACCAGCTGCCCGTTGGCCAGGTAGGGGGCGGCACACCAGGTGGGTACGAACTGCAAGCCCTGCCCATCGAGCAGGCAGGCCAGCAGGAAGTCGAAGTTGTCGCTCACCAGTCGAGGGGTGGGCTGACGCACACGCAGCGTCTGGCCGCCGTGTTCGATCCACCAGAAGCTGCGGTTGAGCAGCGGGTGGCGCAACAGCAGCCAGTCGTGTTGGGCATAGTTCTCCAGAGTGATCGCCTCGCCGTGTCGGGCCAGGTAGGCAGGGCTGGCGCAAAGGATCACGCGGTTCTCGATCAGCGGCTGGGCGATCAGCTCCGGCTGGTCGGTGGGGCCGTCGCGCAGCGACAGGTCGTAGCCGCCATCGATCAGGTCTTCGTTGGCATCGTTGAGGTTGACCTCCAGGCGCACCTGCGGGTGCTCGCGCATGAAGCGGCAACACACCTGGTTGAGAAACGCGGGGCCGAACGACGGTGGCGCGGTAATGCGCAGGGTACCGCGCAGCGCGTGCTGCAACTGCTCCACTTCCTCGGTCACCCGTTGCAGGTGCATCAACGCCTGGCGCGCGCCTTCCAGGTACAAGGTTCCGGCCTCGGTCAGCGCCATGCGCCGGGTGGTGCGTTCGAACAGGCGCACGCCCAGTTCGCTCTCCAGGTGCGCAACAGCCTTGGTGATGGCAGACGGCGTCTTGCCCAGTTGCTCGGCCGCACGGCTGAAGCTGCCGTGTTCGGCGGCAGCGACGAAGATGGTCAGGGCCATCATCTTGTCCATGGTTTCTTCCTGTTCGGCACAAACGGTGGGAGTGATGCGAGGGTGGCGAGTATCTGCCCCTCCTATCAAACCCGCAAATGCCGGCGATTTGAATAGGCACGGCAAGGTCCGCTGCTTGCACCCTGGCAAATACGGGCTCGGGATTCTTTCCCCATCACGAAAAAAGTTGTGCCTGCCCTCGCCTTTATCCGCCCTGGCCCCCTGGCTAGGCTGCGGCGCCATCACGACAACAACGAGGCACAGCATGAAGCAGCTCCTGAAGATGGCAATCAGCGCCGGCCTGGCCTGCACCTGCATGCCGGGTTTCGCGGCAGTGGACCTGATCCTGCACAACGCCAAGGTCTACACCGCCGAGCCCGGCCAGCCCTTGCAGCAGGCCGTGGCTGTCGAGGGCGAGAAAATCGTCGCGGTAGGTTCAGATCAGGCCGTGCTACGCCTTAGGGCCGAAGGCACCCGGGTCATCGACCTGGGTGGCAAGGTGCTGATGCCGGGCATGCTCGACGCCCACTCGCATGCCATAAAGGGTGGCCTGCAACTGGTGCTTGCCGACCTCGCCGGCGAGCAGGTTGCCCTGGACGAACTGGAACGGCGCCTGCGCCAGTGGCGCAGCGACGGCAAGGCCGTGCGCGGCGAGTTCCTTGTCGTAGGTGGTGTACCGGGCACCTACTGGAATGACATTCCGGCGCTGGAACAGCGCTTCAACCACGGCGAATGGGCCGAGCAACCGATCCTGTTCGCCGCCAACGACATGCACACCGGCTGGGCCAACCAGGCCATGCTCAAACGCGCCGCAATCGATGCCGACACCATCGCTGCCCTGCCTGCCGAGGCACGCAACACCATCGGCCAACACCCGGACGGAACACCAAACGGTTTCCTCGCCGATGCCAGCTACTACCCGGTGACCGATCTGCTGCCCGCGCTGCCCCATGCCACCCTGCTGAGCGCAGGGCGCATGGCCCTTGACCATTACAAGCAGCTGGGCATCACCGGCTGGATGGACCCGCTGGCCAACGAGCTGCCGGGGGCCGATGTGAACAACCATTCGCTGGGCGTGCTGCCGGTGTACAAGGACCTCTCCGCGCGCGGCGAGCTGACCGCCCACGTCGCCGCCCTGCTGATGGCCGATTCCAGGGCACGCCCTGCCGACCTGGACGAACTGGACAAGGTACGCCGGCAATTTCTCGGCGTGCACAACCTCACCCTGCCAGGCATCAAGGTGTTTGCCGACGGCGTTGCCGAAGCGCCAGCGCAAACGGCGGCGATGCTCGAGCCCTACAGCAACTCCGGCAAGCACGGCGAACTGCTGCTGGACCCGAAGCACTTTGGCGAGCTGGTCAGTGCCGCCGACGCCCGTGGCTGGCTGGTGCACGTGCATGCCATCGGCGACCGCGCCGTGCGCGAGGCGCTCAACGGCATCGAGCAGGCACGGCGTGATCGACACAGCGACATCCCCCATTCCATCACCCACTTGCAGATGGTCAACCCCACGGAATACGCCCGTTTCAAGCAGCTCGACGTGATTGCAGCCATGCAGCTGTACTGGGCCAGCGCCGACCAATCGAACATGGAGCTGGTCAAGCCGTACGTGAACGCCATGGCCTTCATGCACACCTTCCCGGCCCGTTCGCTGCTCAAGCATGGCGCCACCCTTGCCGGCGCCAGCGACTGGCCGATCACCACCCCGGATCCTTGGCAGGCGATCTACCAGGCCATCAGCCGCAAGGGGCCCAAAGGTGTGCTCAACGCTGCTGAAGCCATCGACCGTCAGGTGATGTTCCAGGCCTATACACTCAACGCCGCCCGCACCATGCGCCTGGAGCAGCAGATCGGTTCGCTCAAGGTCGGCAAGCAGGCCGACATGATCGTGGTCGACCGCGACGTGCTCGACGTCGATGCCGAAACGCTGCGCGATACCCAAGTGGTGCAGACCTGGTTTGCCGGGAAGCTGATCTACGCGCGCTGACCTGCGGGCCTCATCGACGCGGTCTATCAGCTCATCCATTCCATCGATTTGACCGCGTCAAATTGCCTCATGTAGCTTGCCGCCCTCTTCGCAGCTGGCCCAAAGGTGCGCGTTACACCTTTGCGCCAGCTGCGCAGCCTACCCCGTACTGATCAAGCCCCACCACGGCGTGCCTGCCAGTTGCGTCGCCGTCACTGTGTTCGAGTTTGCAAAATGTCCGTCAATAGCCCCACCCGTATCACCGAGCTCGTCATCGAGAGCGGCGTCAAAAAAGCCCATCTATCCACCCATGCGACACTGGTCCTGGGGTTTCTCGCAGGTGCATTTATTTCGCTGGGGTTTCTCCTGGCTATCCACGTCAGCACCATGATCCCGGTACAGTGGGCCTCGTTCGGCACACTGCTGGGCGCCGCGGTATTTCCCATCGGCCTGATCCTGGTGATCCTGGCCGGTGGCGAACTGCTCACCGGCAACATGATGAGCCTGCCCTTGGCGATGTTCGCCCGGCGTATCGGCCCAGGCGCCGTGGCGCGCAACTGGCTGCTGGTGACCGTCGCCAACCTGTTGGGTGCACTGTTCGTTGCCGGGTGCTTCGGTCACCTGCTGGGCCTGACCGAGGGGGCCTACCTGAACAAGGTGTTGGCGGCTGCGACCAGCAAGACCAACGCCGACTTCCTCCACGCCTTCGTGTCCGGAATCGGCTGCAACTGGCTGGTGTGCCTGGCAGTGTGGCTGTCGTATGCCAGCCGTGAAATGAGCGGCAAGATTCTCGGCATCTGGTTCCCGATCATGGCGTTCGTCGCCATCGGTTTCCAGCATGTGGTAGCCAACATGTTCCTGATTCCCGCAGCGATCTTTGCCGGCTACCTGAGCTGGGGGCAGTTGGTGGAGAACCTGGTGGCCGTGTTCCTGGGGAATGCGGTGGGTGGGGCGATCTTCGTGGGGTTGGCGTACTACGTGTCCTACGGTGTGCCTTCGCAGGAAGCGTGCGAGGTGCAGAGAGGCTAAGCAAATTGGGGCCGCTTTGCGGCCCTTCGCGGCAGTTCGAACAGCATGCCTGGCCGTACGACCCCATCCAGGAAGCTGGTGTTGCCCAGCGGCAACGGCGGCAGCTCTCACGCTGCATGCGGTAGAGCTGATAGATTGGTCACAGAGTTCCATCTGGTGAACGATCGAACATGGAAGACCTGAACGACCTGTATTACTTCGCCCAAGTCGTCGAGCACGGCGGTTTCGCGCCGGCCGGGCGGGCACTGAACATTCCGAAATCAACACTCAGCCGGCGCGTCCTGCAGCTGGAGGAACGCCTGGGCGTGCGCCTGCTCCAGCGTTCCACCCGACACTTCTCGGTGACCGAGACGGGCCAGGAGTTCTTCCAGCATTGCAGGGCCATGCTGGTGGAGGCCGAAGCGGCCCGATGGGTGGTCGAACGCACCCGCGCCGAGCCCCAGGGCACCGTCCGCATGAGCTGCCCGACAACCCTGCTGCATTACCGGGTTGGCGGGCTGGTCAGTCGATTCATGGCCGAAAACCCGAAAGTGAAGGTGCACCTGGAACCCACCAACCGCCGTGTGGATGTATTGGGCGAAGGCCTCGACCTGGCGCTGCGGGTGCGCTTCCCGCCGCTGGAGGACAGCGACCTGGTAATGCGCACACTGGCCAGGAGCCCGCAGCGGCTGGTCGCGAGCCCCTCGCTGGTGGAGCGGCTGGCGCTGCAACTGCCCGTCGAACCAGAGCACCTGGGTGAGCAGCCGAGCCTGGATTGGGGGCCACCCAGGGACCACATCTGGCAACTTGAAGGGCCCGACGGCGCGCATGCCGAAATCCGCCACACGCCGCGCTACATCACCGATGACATGAGCGCACTGCGGCAGGCGGCGCTTGACGGTGTAGGCATCGTGCAATTGCCGTTCATGGTGGTTGACCAGGACCTGGAAAACGGCCGCTTGGTGGAGCTCAACCCGCAATGGGAACCGCGCTGCGGCATCGTCCATGCGGTGTTCCCTTCCCGCCGCGGCCTGTTGCCCTCAGTGCGCAGCCTGATCGACTTTCTGGCCGAACATATCTGGGAATGACCGGCGCTATGCCGGCGCCTGGCCGATGTCAGGCCGGGGCCGCCTTGCGGCCCTTCGCGGGCACGCCCGCTCCCACAGGATGGTGCATTCCTTGAGGCCTGCACCGTACTTGTGGGAGCGGGCGTGCCCGCGAAGGGCTGCAAAGCAGCCCCAATCGATGTCACATCAGACTTGCATGACCAAGCATCATCCCTTCAGCGGGCCTGTGCGTCGTGGCCGACGCACATCACGCAATCAGAACAGGCTGATCGGGTAATCGACGATCAGGCGGTACTCATCGGCACTGGAGTTGCCGCGGGTATTGCCGGGCGCGGTATAGCCATCACCCTCGCGGTGCGTTGCCCAGCGTAGGGTCAGCGACAGGTCCTTCGCCGGGCCGGCTGGCACCTGGTACTTGAGGGCAAGGTCGCGTTCCCAGTGCTTGGCGTGCTTGCCGTCCGGGTTGTAGATATAGCCATAACCGACGCTTGCTGGGTCGACACGACTGAGATCGGCCTCGCCACGGGTGTAGGCCGCGATGAACTGCAGCGAGGGCGCCCCCAGCGGCGCCAGGCTGGTTTCGTACTGCAAGCGCCAGGACTTTTCACCCGGGCCGTTGAAATCGGCAAATTGCTGGGAGTTGCTCAGGTAAAGGAAGACACGGTCGTTCTGCGTGATGTAGTCGAACGGCGTTCGGCCGTCGACCTTCTGCAAGCCCAGGGTCAGGGTCTGGCCATAGGCTGTCGCGGAGATGCCGGCGCTGTAGGTGTCGTTATCGATGTCGCCCAGCTGGCTGCGCCCTTGGTCCCGGGTCTTGAAGTAGTGCAGGTAGGGTTTGAGCAGCAGCGCATCATTGACCCGAAACACCTGCGAACCCCCCAGGTAATACTGATTCCAGATGTCTTCCAGCTGGCCGCCATAAACGGTCAGCTGCAGCCCTTGCGGCCGGCCGTACACCGCGCCAAGCCAGCCGATATGAGGGCTTTCGCGGTCCGCCGCCACACCCGCGCTGTTGCGCGCGCCGTAGGCGGTGACCAGGTGAGAGTGGCCGCTCTGGTTGCGCAGCCGGGTAGATTCCACGAACCCGGCATCCAGCCACAGGTCGTCGATGCCATGGTTCTTCAGGGTGACGCCACGATACGTCTGCGGGAACAGGCGGCTTGTGCCGCTCGCCACCACCGGGTTCTCGACCAATTGGTCGCCGGCCTTCACCAAGGTGTCGAGGTACCTCAGCTTGAGCGCCGCGCCGGCACTGGAAAACGTGTCACCCGGCTTGAGCGATGAGTCCAGCGGGAGCAAGCCAGCGCCGCCACTTCCACCGCCGCCATCGAGCTTGATGCCGAGGAAGGCGTGCGCATCCACGCCCAACCCGACAGGCGTATCGGTGAAGCCCGAGCGGAACGAAAACAGAAAACCCTGGGCCCATTCGGTCGGGTCGCGGGGTACCAGGTCAGAGTGGTTATCGCGCTGGAAATAGTAGTTCCTCACCAGCGCATCCAGGCGCGCGCCTTCGACCAGCCCGGGCGGGATGCCCAGTTCCACGGCCTGCCGGTCATTGACACCGGTGAAGATGTTGTCCTTCTGGCCCAGGGCGTTGTCGGCCTGGGCAGGCGCCGCAAGCACCAGGCCAAGCCCCAACGGGCAAAGCAGCAGGCGCCGATTCGCGTCGAGGGTCGCCATCGCCGTGCACCTCATGCCCGCCAAGGGATAGTTGGCGCATGTGCCCATGTGCTGCTCCTCTAACCGGCAGCCGGCAGGCGCAACGCTGCGCCTGGCCTCATCCAACCAGCTTGCTGGCGATGATGATTTCGCCGCTCAACACCTTGTGAATGGGGCAGGCATTGGCAACTTCCAGCAAGCGCGTGCGTTGCTCCTCGCTCAGCGGCCCGCTCAAGCGAATGTCACGAGCGATCTGGATCCGAGGTTCGCGCCCCAGTTGTTCCTGCTCGATGCGGATATCCACATCGATGGCTTGCAGCGGCATTTCCTTGCGCTGTGCGTACATGGCAACCGTGATGGAGGTGCAGGCGCCAAGGGATGACAGCAACAGCCCATGGGGTGACGGCCCGACATCCCCGCCGCCTGCCGCCGCATCAACATCGCTGGCCCACTGGTGCTGGCCATCTGTCACGTTCACCTGGTACGCCACGCCTGCAAACGAAGCGCGGATTGCTCGCTCTGACATTGAAACTCCTGATTGACGATTGCCTGTGGCCACCCTGCTGCACAGGCTGCAAAGCCTGAATGATAGTTGCACGACGCAACGGACGGTAGGTGATGAAATGCGCCGCAGCGTTCTGCCTGGTGAACGCTGCGCCCGGTCAAAGGCGCTACGCCGACCGCTCGAACGCCACCGCAAGAAAGTCGATCAACTCCCGCACCGCAGGCGTCAGCCCTCGCCGCGAAGGAAACAGGGCGATTATCTCGCCCATCCTGGGTACCCAGCTCTCCAGCACGTTCAGCAAACGCCCGGCGGCCAGGTCATCCTTCACCATATCCGCTGGCAGCAGCACCACGCCCACGCCCGCGAGCGCGCCCTGGTACAGCACCGCGATATCGTCGGAGACCAACCGTGGGCGGAAGCGAATGGACGCCACCCCGCCTTCGGGGCCGTCCAGGTCCCAGACGTACTCCTGAACATTCGCCCCCCAGCCAAGGCTGGGCAGTTCAAACAGGTCGGCAGGCTGCAGAGGGCGGTCGTACTGCGCCAGCAAGCCGGGCGAAGCCACCAGGCACTGGCGGCTCTGCGCCAGTTTGCGCATCACCAGCTCGCTGCTTTCCAGCGGTTGATGGCGCACGCTCAGGACCAGGTCGAAGCCCTCGCCGATCACATCGACCCGCCGGTTGTAGCTCTTCACCAGCAACTCCACCGCCGGGCATTGCACCATGAACTGCCCAAGCATCGGCGCCAGGCGTGCATCCAGCAGCGAGGTGCTGCAGGCCAGCCGGACAATGCCGCTGGGCACGGCGCGGCTGCGCTGGATCGCGTCCTCGGCAGCAAATGCCCGATCGACCATCGACATACAGTGATGGTAGTACTCCAACCCCACTTCGGTGACCGCGAACTGCCGGGTGGAGCGCTGGATCAGGCGCACCCCCAGGCGGTCCTCCAGATTGGCGACTCGCCGGCTCAGCCGCGACTTGGGCAGGCCGAGCGCGCGCCCGGCCGATGCGAAACCGCCACACTCGACCACCTTGGTATACAGGTACAGCTCATTCAAATCGAACATCATGCTCATCGCCCACCCCCAGCTATTCGAGAATGGTCACGGTGGCAGTGGTCCCCGCACGCAAGGGTGGTGCATCGGCACTGCGCTCCAGGCGCAGCCGTACCGGGATCCGCTGGGCAAGCTTGACCCAGGTGTAGCTTGGGTTGACGTTGGCCAGCAGGCGGTTGCCCGGCTGGTTCTCGCGGTCGGTAATGGCATAGGCGATGCTCTCTACCGTGCCATCCAGCACCTCGCCACTCATCAGGGCGATGCGCGCACGGCTGCCCACCTTGATTTTCGGCAACTTGGTTTCCTCGAAATAGCCACTGACGTGGAACGACGAACTGTCGACCAGCGCCAGCAGCGGCATGCCCGGCTGGGCATAGTCGCCCTGGCGGGTCAGCAGGTTGGTCACGTAACCGCTGACCGGGGCGCTGACCCGGGTGCGTTCGAGGTCCAGCCGGGCCTGCTGCAGCGTGGCCTCGGCGAGTTGCACATTGGCCTGTGCCAGGCCGAGGTTGGACTGTTCGCGCAGCAGGTCGGCCTGGGCCACGGCCACGTCGGTGCCGGCCTTTTCCCATTCTTCGGCAGAGATTGCCGACATCGATTGCAGCTTGCGTCGGCGTTGCTCTTCGCTGCGCCGCTGCTTGAGCTGCGCCTCGTTGGCGACGATGGCGGCCTGCGACTGCCCCAGCGCCGCACGCGCGACTTCGACGGCTCGCACGGCATGCAGCACGGCCAGCTCGTAGCGCGCCGGGTCGATCTGCAGCAACAGGTCGCCCTGCCTGACGAACTGGTTGTCCTGCACCGGCAGCTCGATGATGCGCCCTGCCACCTCGGCCGACAGGGTCACCACATCGGCCCGCACACGGGCATCACGGGTCCAGGGCGCACGGGTGTAGTAGTCCCAGGCAAACCAGCCCAGCACCACCGCAAGCGCCAGCACCGCCAGGGTCACGGCTTTGGCAAGAACAGGTTTCAACACAGGCATATTCAGGCACTCGCTCCCATCGACAACACCAGCGCCGCGCAGATCGCGGCATACAAGGCGCCCTGCAACAGCGCCGGGTGCCACACACGCGCCAGCACGCCACTGCGCCGCAACAGGGCGTCCAGCACCAGAAACAACGGCAACCCCAGCAACAACGCCTGGGCAATCGGCGGCAGGTAGACCCCGCCAAACTCGAAATCAACGGGCATAGGCGCCCTCCTCCTCAGGCAACGTCTGCGCTGCCAGCACCGGTCGATAGCGCTGCAACAACTGGCCGACAACCGATAGCGCGACCCGCAGGATGAACAACTGCCGCAGCGTCTCGCGGCCCGCCTCGGCGTGTGCCTGGTGCAGCGCATCCAGGGTTTCGGCAAGCTCGGCCAGCTCGCGCAACAGCCCGTCCACATCCACCCGCCGGCGTGCGCCGATCAGATCCGCCATCTCCTGCAACCCTAGGCGCAAACGCGCCCTCGTGCCTTCAGGCAGCACCGTGAGGTTGACGCACTGGGCATGCGCCTGGCCCAGCGCAATGGCCAGCGCCGGGCACACCAGGCTGCAATCGAACAGCTCCCGGGAGCGCGCATCAGTGGCGGCGGGCAACAGGCCGATCATCGCCGACAGGCGGTCCAGCATACGGCTCTCGAAATCGAACTGACGCGCCACGCTGGCAGGTGCCGTCACGTACTCATGCACATCCTCGCGGGTCTGGCGGAACAGCCGGGCCATGCGCTTTTGCGGGTTGAACGGGAACACCAGGGCGAACACCACCATCGCCAGCCCGCCAGCCGCCGCATAGCCACCGGCAAACTCGAACCACTGCATGGCACTGTTGTGGTAGGCGCCGACATTCTGCGGCCCGATCATCAACAGGCTGATCAACCCGATGCCCATGCCGATGCCCGCTGTCATGGGGCTGGCCAGGCCGACGGCCGCCAGGTACAGCAACGGCACCAGGCACACGGCAAGCATTTCGAAATCGGTGAACATCGGCAGCAGGGCAAACTGGTACACGGCGGACAACAGCAGCGCGACCAGCAGGCCACGGTTGTAGTTTTGGCTGGCCAGCAACGGCCGCGGCAGCGTCGCCATCAGCGAGCACATGACACCGATCAGGATCACCCCGGAACGCGCGCCGTCCCAGGCCGTTTCGATCCACAACCAACCGGCGAGAAACAGCGCCAGGAAGGCCCGCACGGCGTTCATGCCGGCCAGGCGGAAGTCCAGATGCAGCGCGCTGGCTTGCCCTTGGGCGTGGGGACAACTGGCGCCCCTGCGCTGCTGGATCGCCTCGTTGAGCTCGATCAGTTCGTTCAGCTGCTGCAGCAGGCGCGCCTGCTCCCAGCGCAGGGCCCAGGCCAGCGAGCGCATGCGCGGGGGCAAGGGCTCGTCGAGAAACTCGACCCGGTCAGCGGCGGCGTCGAAGCGCTGGTACAGGTGGTGGATCGCTTCGCGGCGCTGCGCCGACAACTTCACGCCGTCACGGGCCAGTGCCTCCAGGTTGTCCAGCTCGTCCTGGCGCAACAGCTGGATTTCTTCTGGCAACGGCCCTTGCCAGTGCTGCTTGATCAACTCGCGCTGTTGGCGCAATACCAGCAGGCGCGACACCAGCAGCACCATTTGGTTGGCCAGCAGCTGCACCAGCCCATCGGCGTTGCGCAGGTGCGGCGCATCGAAATAGAGATGGCGGCGCAGGCCTTCCAGCACACTGATCTCGCTGATCAGTTGCGCCTGCCGCTGGTGCAGCGCGGCTTCATCCTCTTCGCTGCGCACCACCTCGGCGGCGTGCCGGGCGATCAGCTTGACCAGGCTATCGACCTTGCTGAAGTAGCCATGCGCCACTGCCTGTGGGCGCGCGCTCACCAAACTGACCACGGCCACGCAGGCCACCGCCAGCAGGGTTTCGGTCAACCGGGTGATGGCCAGCAGGAGGATGCCGTCCGGTTCCGGCACGGCCAGCATCGCGACCACCACGGCGGTAAACCCGCTGAGGACGAAGGCATGCGAGTCGGTATAGCGCAGCAGCGTGCCGCCCGCCGTGCAGAACGCCAGCCACAGGGCCAGGCAGACGATGAAAGGCATTGGCGCCTGGGGGAACAAGGCCATGATCACCACCGCCATGGCCGCCCCCGCTGCGGTGCCCAGTACCTGGGCGAAACTGCGCTTGAGGGTCATGCCGGCCAACGGCAGGCTGATGATGATCACGGTCATCAGCGCCCACTTCGGTTGCTCCAGGTCGAAGATGAACGCCAGGTAGAGGCACAACAGGCCTGCAACGATGGTACGCAGCGCGAAGAACAGCACCCCACGGCCAGGGTTCAAGGCCATCTTGAAATAGGAAATCAGTGGAGCCATCCGGCACCTCGGGACACGGCCAGGGAGCCGCGCATGGGCGCATGGCATTCCGGGCCGGGTTGATTCATGAGCTGGAGGCGTCTCTACGCATCCGCGAGCACACTCACATTACCGTTCAAGTGCGCGAGTCGAGCAACCGTAAGACATATAAGCAGATTAACTGACGACAGGTTGGGTACCGCCCTGCTCGAGGCGCAGGCACCGGCGGCACAAAACTGACGTGTGACACAAGCGATCGGGGAGCCATGCACGCGCATGGCGCCCCGGCCGGATTACTTCGAAAGCTTGCTGAAGCTGGTCATCAGGTTACGGTAGTCCGGGATGTGGTTGGAGAACAACGTGCCCAGGCCTTCGATGTCGTTGCGCCAGTCGCGGTGCAGCTCGCAGGCCACGCCGAACCAGGTCATCAGCTGCGCGCCGGCGGCTTCCATCCGGCGCCAGGCCGAATCACGGGTCAGTTCGTTGAAGGTGCCGGAGGCATCGGTGACCACGAACACATCGAAGCCTTCTTCCAGGGCCGACAGTGCCGGGAAGGCCACGCAAACCTCGGTCACCACACCGGCGATGATCAGCTGTTTCTTGCCGGTGGCCTTGACCGCCTTGACGAAGTCTTCGTTGTCCCAGGCATTGATGTTGCCCGGGCGCGCGATGTACGGCGCGTCAGGGAACTGCTCCTTGAGTTCGGGCACCAGCGGGCCATTTGGGCCGTTCTCGAAGCTGGTGGTGAGGATGGTCGGCAACTTGAAGTACTTGGCCAGGTCCGACAGGGCCAGCACATTGTTCTTGAAACGGTCAGGTTCGATATCCCTTACCAAAGAGAGCAAACCCGTCTGGTGATCCACCAGCAGTACGGCGGCGTTATTCTTGTCCAGTCGCTTGTATTGAAAGGCCATGATGTTTTCCTTACTCGGGTTGGATGCGTTTGGTATGACTTCGCCCAAACAATGGCGCCCCGGTAAGATAACCAGCCAGGCAGAGCCGTGACAGGCTGACATCCGCAACACAGAGTCCCATTTCGGGAACAGCCACCTGGCACTGCGCGAACCCCTGTAGGAGCAGCACAAGGCTGCTCTCATAGAACTGCACATGACTCATTGAATTAGCAGGGCCCCTGTGGGAGCGGCCTTGTGTCGCGAAAGGGCCGCAACGCGGCCCCAGGATTGATGCGCAATAGTTGAAATTGCTGGGGCTGCTTTGCAGCCCTTTCGCGACACAAGGCCGCTCCCACAGGGATCGCGCCAACTTTTAGAATTTGAGCAAGACAGTTGCTCCCACAGGGTACGAGGATCGCTTGCGAATTCAGTTATCTGTCGCGCAAGGCCGTGGGGTTGAGGCTTCAGCCCAGCAACTGGCTCAACACCGCACGCAACTTCCCCGGTTTGACGGGCTTGTTCAGCAACGGCGCACCGAGCTTGTTCAAGGAGCGTCGGCACTGATCGCTGCGGTCGGCGGTGATGATCACCGCAGGAATGGCGACGCCGAAATGTTCACGCAAGTGCCTGACCACCTCGCAGCCGACAACACCGTGGTCCAGGTGAAAGTCCGCCAGGATCAATTCCGGTGCCCGCCCCTGCAAGGCCAGCAAGGCACCAGCCTGGTCGGTCGCGGTAACCACTTCGCAGCCCCACTGCCCGAGCAGCGCGCCCATGCTCTCGAGAATGCTCACTTCGTTGTCCAGTACCAGCAGGCGGCGGCCCGGCAACGGGTTGCCGGCGCCCGGCTGCGGCGCGGCCTGGTGGATAGGCAGCGGCATGGCTTCGCCGATCGGCACGTCGATGCTGAACATCGAGCCACGCCCCGGCCACGAACGCACCTCGATGCGGTAGCCGAGAATCTTGGCGATCCGCTCGACGATCGCCAACCCCAGGCCCACGCCCTTGCGGTCGGCGGCGCGGCCTACGTCCAGTTGGTTGAACTCGAGGAAAATGGCCTGCAGCCGATCCGCCGCGATGCCCCGCCCGGTATCCCACACCTCCAGGCGCAAGTGATCGCCGCGGCGTCTGGCCCCCAGCAGGATCCTGCCCTCGTCGGTATAACGGCAGGCGTTGCTGAGAAAGTTGCGCAGGATACGCGTCATCAGCCGCAGGTCGGTACTGATGGCGTAGTCGCCAATGCGCGCGCGCAGCTTCAGGCCTGCCGCATCGGCCACCGTGCGGAACTCCGAGACCAGTGGCCCGAACAGTTCGTCGAGGCGGTACAGCGCCACGTCCGGCTTGACCGCCGCCTGGTCGAGCCGGGAAATGTCCAGCAGGTCGGTCAGCAGGTCTTCGGCGCCCTCCAGGGCCTGGTGGGTACGCTCCACCAGCACCTTTTCCGCGTCTGGCAATGGCCTTTCGCGCAAGGTCGAGATCAGCAGCCGCGCAGCATTCAGCGGTTGCAGCAGGTCATGGCTGGCGGCAGCGAGGTACTTGTCCTTGCTGCGGTTGGCGGTTTCCGCGGCGTCGCGGGCATCGCGCAGGGCGCGGGCAATCTGTTTGCGCTCGGCGATCTGCTGTTGCAGGTTGCGGTTGGCCTCAAGCAGTTCATCGGTGCGGGCGGCCACCCGTTGCTCGAGTTCGTCATTCAGTTGCTGCAGGCGCTGCTGGGCCAGCTTGCGTTCGGTGATGTCGGCGACAAACCCTTCCACCAGCCCTTCCTGGCCGGGTTTGAGCAACAGGTTCATCAGCACATCGAGGTGGCTGCCATCCTTGCGCCGCAAGCGGGTTTCATAGCCGTGCAGGCTGCGTTCACGGGCGAGGGTGGCGGTGATGGCGTGCAATTCTTCGGCCCCGCCGACAAACAGGTTGTCGGCAAGGTCCGTCAGCGGAAACAGCAACGCTTGCGGGTTGTCGTAACCGAGCATGCGTGCCAACGCCGGGTTGGCGGCACGCATGCCGTCTTGCAGGCTGGCCTGGAAAATCCCGTGCACGGCGTTTTCGAACAGCCACTTGTATCGGTTGCGTTCGGCCTCCAGTTCGTCCAGGCGCGCCGCCAGCTCCGGGTAATGGCTCTTGCGCGCCGAGTGGTCGCCCAGCCCCAGCAGCCCGGCCAGCGCCCGTTGCTGCTCGTCAGAGGGCCTCGCCATAGACCACCTCGACATCACGCTGGCTCGACGCACGCGGGTTGGTGAGGATGCACGGGTCATCCATCGCATGTTGCGACAGGAACGGGATATCGGCCGTGCGCACCCCGTGCAGGCCCAGGGTTTCGTGGAAGCCGATGGCATGCTTCAGGGCGATCAGGTGCTCCACCAGACGCGCGCAGATCTGCCGGTGGTTGAGGCCGCGGCAGTCGATACCCAGCACTTCGGCAATCACCTTGAAACGCTCCGGTGCCGAGCTGTAGTTGAACGCCACC
Source organism: Pseudomonas sp. B14(2017) (assembly GCF_002113255.1). Taxonomy (NCBI): domain Bacteria; kingdom Pseudomonadati; phylum Pseudomonadota; class Gammaproteobacteria; order Pseudomonadales; family Pseudomonadaceae; genus Pseudomonas; species Pseudomonas sp. B14(2017). The sequence goes on along the minus strand of NZ_NEJY01000003.1, from coordinate 85,302 downwards.
ACGTGCTCCACCAGCACCGCATTGCACAGGCCATGCGGCAGGTCGAGGAACCCGCCCAGGCTGTGCGACATGGCGTGGACCGCACCCAGGATCGCATTGGAAAACGCCAGCCCCGCCTGCATGCTGCCCAGCATGATCTTCTCGCGCAGGGCGATATCGGTGGGGTTGGCGATCATTTCCACCAGGTTGCCGTTGATCAGGCGCATGGCCTCCAGCGCATGGGGGTCGGTCAGCGGGCCGTGGCCAGTGGAAACGAAGGCTTCGATGGCATGCACCAGCGCATCGATACCAGTGCAGGCCGACAGGAACGGGTCCATGCTCAGGGTGGTTTGCGGGTCGATCAGCGACACGTCCGGCACCACCGCCTTGCTGACGATGGAGAACTTCATGCGCTCCTGCTGGTTGGAAATGATCACGAACTGCGACACGTCCGCCGAAGTGCCGGCCGTGGTCGGGATCAGGATCAGCGGCGGGCTGGGCACGCGGATCATGTCCACGCCTTCGAATTCGAGGATGCTGCGCCCGTGGGCGACCACGATGCCGATGGCCTTGCCGCAATCCATCGGGCTGCCGCCACCGACCGCGACGATCACATCACAGTGGTTTTGCCGGTAGATCTCGGCGCCAAGCATCACCTCTTCCACACGCGGGTTGGGCGATACGGCGCTGTACAGGCAGTAGTCGATGCCCTGGGCCTGCAGGCTGGCCTCCACGTCCGCCACCCAACCGGCGGCAATCACACCGGGGTCGCTGACCACCAGCACCTTGCGCGCACCGAAGGTCTTGGCGTAATTGGCGACATTGTGCCGGCAGCCGGCACCAAAGATGATCTCGGGCGAAACGAACTTGCGAAGCGGGCTGAAACTCTGGCTCATCGGGAAGCCTGTTCTTATTGTTCTGGAAGGTAACCGCCAGCGTAAAGCATCCCGTAGCGAAAGCAACCAGACCAAAGCGTGACCATGGCTCATTCGATCCAGTACTTGGCACGGGCCACCTCCAGGAACGCCAGGATGTCCTCGTCGAGCCCCGGCACACCGGGGAAGCGCTGTGCCAGGCGGTCGATGACAGCCGCCACGCTGCGCTGGCCGTCCAGCAACTCGAGCACCCAGCCGGCACTGGCATTGAGCTCGATGATGCCCTCGGGGTACAGCAGCACATGGCACGCCTGGCGCGGCTCCCAGCGCAGGCGGAAGCCCCGGCGCAAGGCCAGGGCTTGTTCGCGATCGATCAGGTTCACAACAGGCTTGCTCAATGAAGACCCGGCCATCGCGCTGATGGCCGGACAGGCATCAACGATTGGCGAAGTACATCGTCACTTCGAAGCCGATGCGCAGGTCGGTAAAGGCGGGTTTAGTCCACATGGGGCATTCCTCTTCTTGGTGCCGGGCGATTCCGGTAGAGGCATTAATGCACGAGGGGCGGCGGGGCCGAATGCTACTTTGGGACAGGTTTGCGGGGTGCGTTGGTAGGGGTAACACAGAGCTGCTGTGGATCTGTGCATGGCAGCGCCGGCCTCTTCGCGGGCTCGCCCGCTCCCACAGGGTGGCACTGGCTTCAAAAGCAATGGTGAGCCTGCCCTGGCCTCATCGCCGGCAAGCCAGCTCCCACAGGTACTGCATGGGCCTTGAACCTTGTGCAGTACCTGTGGGAGCTGGCTTGCCTGCGATGGGCTGCAAAGCAGCCCCCGAGGCCATCCCAGGTTTTAGAAGAAGCCCAACGGGTTGATGTCGTAGCTCACCAGCAGGTTCTTGGTCTGCTGGTAGTGATCGAGCATCATCTTGTGCGTCTCGCGGCCCACCCCGGACTTCTTGTAGCCACCGAACGCGGCATGCGCCGGGTACAGGTGGTAGCAGTTGGTCCACACGCGCCCGGCCTTGATCCCACGACCCATGCGGTAGGCACGGTTGATGTCACGGGTCCACAGCCCCGCGCCCAGGCCAAACTCGCTGTCGTTGGCGATCGCCAGGGCTTCGGCTTCGTCCTTGAAGGTGGTCACGCCCACCACCGGGCCGAAGATCTCCTCCTGGAACACGCGCATCTTGTTGTTGCCCTTGAGCAAGGTCGGCTGGATGTAGTAACCGCTGGCCAGGTCGCCGTCGAGCCGTTCGGCAGCGCCACCGGTGAGCAGCTGCGCGCCCTCCTCCCGGGCAACCTGCAGGTAGGAAAGGATCTTGTCGTATTGCTGCTCCGATGCCTGGGCACCGACCATGGTCGCGGTGTCCAGCGGGTTGCCACGGGTAATCCTGGCGATCTTCTTCATCACCTCGGCCATGAACGGCTCGTAGATCGACTCCTGAATCAGCGCCCGCGACGGGCAGGTGCACACCTCGCCTTGGTTGAAGAACGCCAGCACCAGGCCTTCGGCTGCCTTTTCGATGAACGCGGGCTCGGCCTGCATGATGTCTTCGAAGAAGATGTTCGGCGACTTGCCGCCCAGTTCGACGGTGGACGGGATGATGTTCTCGGCCGCGCACTTCATGATGTGCGAGCCCACCGGGGTGGAACCGGTGAAGGCGATCTTGGCGATGCGCTTGCTGGTGGCCAGGGCTTCGCCGGCTTCGCGGCCAAAGCCCTGGACGATGTTCAGCACGCCTGCCGGCAGCAGGTCGGCGATCAGTTCGGCGAAAATGGTGATCGACAGTGGCGTCTGTTCCGCCGGCTTGAGCACCACGCAGTTGCCAGCGGCCAGGGCCGGGGCGAGCTTCCAGGCGGCCATCAGCAGCGGGAAGTTCCACGGGATGATTTGCCCGACCACACCCAGCGGTTCGTGGATATGGTAGGCCACGGTGCCTTCGTTGATCTCGGCGGCGCCGCCTTCCTGGGCGCGGATGCAGCCGGCGAAATAGCGGAAGTGGTCCGCCGCCAGCGGCACATCGGCGTTGAGGGTTTCGCGCACGGCCTTGCCGTTGTCCCAGCTTTCGGTAACGGCCAGTACTTCGAGGTTCTGTTCGATGCGGTCGGCAATCTTCAGCAGCACCAGGGCGCGGTCCTGCACCGAGGTCTTGCCCCAGGCCTCGGCAGCGGCATGCGCGGCGTCCAGGGCCTGCTCGATGTCCTGGGCGCCGGAGCGCGGGAACTCGGCAATCGGCTGGCCGTTGACCGGCGAGCTGTTGGTGAAATACTGGCCGCCCAGCGGCGGCACGAATTCACCGTTGATGAAGTTGCCGTAGCGTGGCTTGAAGGACACGATGGCGCCTGGGGTTCCGGGTTGTGCGTAGATCATGCTGAGCCTCTGCGGGGGTCGATGCCTGTCCGGCGACAGGCGATGGACCGATGGTAAAAAGCCCCGCCTGCCGGGCGAATGCATCGTTGGCAGCGGGGCTCTCGTCATTTGGTAGTAGGGCCGCCTGCCGCAGGGTCTGCTGCAGCAAGCGGCAGGTTATCGGCTTAGCGACTGGCGCTTGCCGTTTGCAGCTGCTTGGGCAGCTTGAAGGTCCAGAGCATGCCGCCCTGGTTGAAGTCCTTGACCCGCTTGGCCACTTCGCCGCCCCACAGCGGCACCGCGCCGCCCCAGCCGGAAACCACCGAAACGTACTGTTCGCCGTCCATTTCCCATGTCACTGGCGAGCCAAGCACGCCGGAGCCGGTCTGGAACTCCCAGACCTTGTCGCCGGTCTTGGCGTTGAACGCCTGCAGGAAGCCTTCCGGCGTGCCGGTGAACACCAGGTTGCCCTTGGTGGTCAGCACCCCGCCCCACAGCGGCGCGAAGTTCTTGTGGCGCCATACTTCCTTGCCGCTGACCGGGTCGATGGCGCGCAGCACGCCGATGTAGTCTTCGTTGAGCGGCTTGATGGTGAAGCCGGCGCCAAGGAACGCCGCGCCCTTCTTGTAGGCGATGCCTTCGTTCCAGATGTCCATGCCCCACTCGTTGGACGGCACGTAGAACAGCCCGGTGTCCTTGTTGTAGGCCATCGGCATCCAGTTCTTGGCACCGAGGAACGCCGGCGCCACGAACACCGAGCTGCCCTTGGCCTCGCTACCCGGCGCCCCCGGCCGGCTGGCCTCGTTGTAGATCGGCCGGCCGTCCTTGTCCAGGCCGGTGGCCCAGGTGATCTTGTCGACGAAGGGGAAGCCGCGGATGAACTTGCCGTTGGTGCGGTCCAGCACGTAGAAGAAGCCGTTGCGGTCAGCGGTGGCGGCGGCCTTGACCTCTTTGCCACCGTCCTTGTAGTTGAACGAGATCAGCTCGTTGACGCCGTCGAAGTCCCAGCCGTCATGCGGCGTGCTCTGGAAGTGCCACTTGATGGTGCCATCGTCGGGGTTCAGGGCCAGGCGCGACGAGGAATACAGGTTGTCGCCCGGGCGCAGGTGCGAGTTCCACGGTGCCGGGTTGCCGGTGCCGAACAGGATCAGGTTGGTTTCCGGGTCGTAGTAGCCGCCCAGCCATGGCGCCGCACCGCCGGTCTTCCACAGGTCGCCGGGCCAGGTCTTGCCGGCCTCGCCGCCGGAAATGCCGTTCTCGATCGCCTTGCCGTCCTTGTACACGTAGCCCATGTGCCCTTCCACGGTCGGGCGCATCCACAGCAGCTCGCCGTTTTCCGGGTTGTAGGCCTGGATCTTGCCCACCACGCCAAACTCGCCGCCGGCAACGCCGGTGATCAGCTTGCCGTTGACGATCATCGGCGCGGCGCTGATGGAGTAGCCTTCCTTGTGGTCGGCCACCTTCTTGCTCCATACCACCTTGCCAGTGTCCTTGTTCAGCGCCACCAGCTTGGCATCGAGGGTGCCGAAGAACACCAGGTTGCCGTACAGCGCCACGCCGCGGTTGATCACGTCGCAGCACGGGCGGATGTCATCGGGCAGGCGCGCATCGTATTGCCACAGCTTCTTGCCGGTTCGGGCGTCCACGGCGAACACCCGCGAGTAGGAGCCGGTCAGGTACATCACCCCGTCCTTGACCAGCGGCTGGGCCTGCTGGCCGCGCTGCTTCTCACCACCGAAGGAAAACGCCCAGACCGGCCGCAGGTCCTTGACGTTGTCGGTATTGAGCAGGTTCAGCGGGCTGTAGCGCTGGCCCTGCACGCCCAGGCCATTGGTCACGATCTGCTGCGGGTTCTTCGGGTCCTGGAGAATTTCTTCATTGCTGACAGCTGCGTGGGCTGCACCGGCAAGCAGCATGGCGCTGAGCACCAGGCTCAAGGCGAACACGGGACGACGTGTGGATCGGGTCATGACGGCTACCTTTGGTTTTTTTGTTGTATCCGGGAAAACTTCCCGGTGTGTCGGGAATTCTTGGTCCCGACCTGCTTGCCAACAATTGCCCGCAGTGCTGAGTTTTCTAGTTCCTTGGTATCAGTGAACCTACGCGGTTCCCTGTAGGAGCGGCCTTGTGTCGCGAAAGGGGCGCGAAGCGGCCCCAGGATTTGTGCCCATGGCTGAAATTGCCGGGGGCTGCCTTGCAGCCCTTTCGCGACACAAGGCCGCTCCTACAAGGACCGTGTCAGTCCTTGCTGTCCACGCGCCGCAGCTGCTGGCGTTCGTAGCGGGGGTACAAGTGGCTGACACTGCGAATCAGCTCGTAACGGGTCAGGCTGATACCGGCAAACCGCTCGGGTATCGGGCTGCGGATCATCTCGGCCATGTCATCGCCACGCGCTGCGCCATCACGCATCAGCCCATCCAGCCAGCCCAGGTAGTCACGCATCTGGGCAAACGGCTGGGCATCGCTGGCCAGCGGGCCGTGACCGGATACCAGCTGCTTCCAGGGCAGCGCTTGCAAGGTGTCCAGGTCCTTCAGCCACACCTCCAGCCCCGGGGTGTTGGGCGTGGTCAGCGCGCGCTCGTGGAACACCAGGTCGCCGGCGAACAGCACGCCGGTGCTTTCATCCAGAATCGCCAGGTCGGCACCGGTATGCCCGCCCAGCGCCAGCAGCCGCAGGCGGTGGCCACCCACCTCGTGAATGCCCGGCTCCAGCACCCGGGTCGGCAGCACCACCTCGGTACCGCGCATCCAGTCGCCGACCAGGCGGTACATGTTCTCAGCCATGGCCTCGCCCTGCTGGCGCAACAGCTCGCCGGTACCGGCCAGGGCGCCGATGGGCACATCGGCAAAGGCCTGGTTGCCCAGCACATGGTCGGGGTGATGATGGGTCAGCAGCACTTCGACCACCGGCTTGTCGGTGGTGGCGGCAATGGCCTGGCGCAATGCTTCGCCGTAGCGTTTCGACGGCCCGCTGTCGATCACCACCACCCCGTTGTCGGTGACGATGAACGCGGTGTTGACGATATTCCCGCCGTTATCCTTGGCGAAATTGTCGGTGCTGCCCTCCAGCAGCCAGGTGCCTTCGGCGATCTGCCGGGGCTTGAGCCGATAGTCCAGGTCAGCCCAGGCCGGCAGGCCCAGGCACAGTAGCAACAGCAGAATGCAACGCATGACGGGCGCCTCTGGTCAGGGATGGAGTCGGCAACGCGTTCAGGGCACTGCCGCCTCGAACTGGTTGCCGCTGTTGTCCTGCAACACCAACCGGGTCGGCCCAGGGCCCTGGATGTCGAAGCCCAGGTTGGGGTTTTCGCTGACCGCCGGGTACAGTTCCAGGCTGGCCAGGCGCTGGCCGTCCGCGCCTTGCAGCTCGGCATGGTTGAGGAAAAATTCGGGAATGCCGCTGACCAGGCCGTTGTCCATCGGGTGGGCCACCTGCAGGCGCAAGCGGCTGCTGTCGCCGCGCGGGTAGCGCCCGCCCAGGACTTCACCGAGGTGCTCCTCCCAGCCGGGCTGGGTACGTACCACACTGGGCGCGGTACAACCGCCGCCAGCGGCATCGATCAGGGCCGAGCCGACATGCCACAGGCCGTCGCGCGTCAGCACCGCAGCGCGCAGCGGTGTGGCCTGTTCGACGCGGATGCGGATCGACAACCAGGGCAGCACGCGCTCGCCAGGCTGGAAGTCGACAATGCGCGGCAGCGGGTTGAGTTCGGCCCAGGCGAGAATCCGCACCACCTCGCCGCTGAACGCCCGGGCGTCGATCTCCAGCGGCACCTGGCGGGCGTCCTCGGCAAACGGCGGCGCCAGCAGCTTGACCCGGTCATCGAACACGAATGCGGCCTGCCCCAGCAGCTGCTTGTGGTAGAAGTCCCACATCACCGACGGCACCGGGTCCTTGTGGTTACTCGGCTCGCTGGCCTGGGCCTGTGCGGCCCAGGGCATCCAGCAGGCCAGCAGCAAAGTTGCTCGCCAGTTCATCGCCCACTCCTTTTGATCAACGCAAACCTGGCTGACAGTGCACGGTCCTTGTGGGAGCGGGTTCACCCGCGAACACCGGCGAAGCCGGTGCCATATACCGCGTCGCATTCTTCGCGGGTGAACCCGCTCCCACAGGGGGATGTGTTGCTTAACAAACTCACAAGCCTGCGAAGCTTGTTACTGATACATCTCCGGCACCTGGTAACGCAGGCCGTAACTGGCATAAATCGCCTTCATCCGCCCATCACGAATCAACGCCTCAAGCGCCTCCTCCACCGCATAGGCCAGCTGCCGGTTGCTTTCATGCACCGCCATGCCGATCTCCCAGGCCTGCTTGCCAAGGTTCGGGTAGGCGTTTTCCGCCAGGGCCAGCTGCGGGTCGGCGGCCTGGTGCAGTTGCCAGTCAACCTCGCCGCGCATCGCCATCACCGCGTCCACCTGGCCGGCCTGCATGGCACCGAAGGCCTGCTGCACATTGGGGTAATGATGGGTCCTGGCACTGAGCATGCCGTTGAACACAGAAGTCAGGTAGAACGACGGCACGCTGTCCACCTCGACCCCGATCGGGTGCTGCTGGAACACCGCGACACTGGCCACCGAGGGCAGGCGGCGGCGATCGTAGGCGACCTGCCAGCGCTCCTCCTGATAAGGGCCGAACATCACCACCTGGGCGTTTTCCAGCTCGCCCACCTCGTTGCGCCGCTGCGCGTAGGCATGGTCGTACGGCACCCGCATCATCAGGTCGGCCAGCTGCTGGTGGCGCAGCGGGCTGCCACGCCAGATGTAGTCGCGCAGATCGTCGTCGAGCTTTTCCCCGGGTGGCGCCCAGATCAGCTGCAAGCGCACCCCCAACGCAGTGGCCAGGGCCTGCGCCAGTTCCACGTCGACACCGCGCGGCTGGCCGTGGTCCTCGAAGCTGTAGGGCGCAAAGTCCTTGTACACCGCCACCTTCAGTTCGCCCGCGGCGATGATCGCGTCGTAGCTGCGCACCTGCGCCTGCGCCGCTGCGCAACACAGCAGCAAGCCACTGAACAGCACCGCCAACAGACGCATGGCCGTCATTCCTCGACGTGCACGCTGTCCAGGTAGGTGCGCACCGCCCACAGGGCCTCCTGGCTCAGGTAGTCGGCCATTTTCGGCATGTATACCCGGCCGTCGCGGACCGCACCGTGGCGTACCCGCTCGACGAACCACTCATCCCCGGCCTCGCCGGCATCGAGCATGCGCAAATCCGGGGCGATGCCCCCGGACTTGGCCTCCAGGCCATGGCAGGCGGCGCAGTTCTGGTTGTAGGCCGAGGCACCGATTTCCACGGCCTTGTCGTGCTCCGGGGAGCTGCGGTACGGGTTGACCGCCGCCCAGCCATCGCCGTCCAGGGTTACGCCAGCGTCCTTGATCGGGGTCAGGCCCTGGGTTTCCACGGCCTGGGGCACCACATTGCCATGTGCCCAGGCCGTGCCGGTCAGCACTGCACTGGCAAGCAGCCCGGCAGCCAGCAAGACGTTGCGTTTTGTTGTCATTTTTATGCCCTCACGATTGCACGCAAGGCCTCAACCACAGAGGCCGTGTCGCCATCTTAGAAACAGCCCGCAAGCGGCCGAATGCTGCTTTGGTGGCCGCGCCTTACTCCCTTGGTAGTAGGGCTTGTGGCGAAGGGCCAAATGAGGTGCCCTGCGGGAACTATTCCCGGCAAGGGCGGGACATTTTCCGTATCCGGCGACGCCCGCCCCGTCCCACCCTGTGCAGGCCAAAACCTCCACTGGGAACTGCAACCATGACAACAAGAACGCTACCCGCCCTTTCCCCTCTGGCCCTGAGCGTGCGGGCCTTGCTGCTGGCCGGTAGCCTGGCCCTGAGCAACGCGGCCACAGCCGCCACCGCCCCAGCCGCACCTGCCGGCAAGAACGTGACCTGGGAAGACATCGCCAACGACCACCTGACCACCCAGGACGTGCTGCAGTACGGCATGGGCACCAACGCCCAGCGCTGGAGCCCGCTGGCCCAGGTCAATGACCAGAACGTGTTCAAGCTGACCCCGGCCTGGTCCTATTCCTTCGGTGACGAAAAGCAGCGCGGCCAGGAATCCCAGGCCATCGTCAGTGACGGCGTGGTCTACGTCACCGGCTCCTATTCGCGGGTGTTCGCCCTCGATGCGAAAACCGGCAAGCGCCTGTGGACCTACAACCACCGCCTGCCGGACAACATTCGCCCCTGCTGCGATGTGGTCAACCGTGGCGCGGCGATCTACGGCGACAAGATCTACTTCGGCACCCTCGACGCGCGGGTCATCGCCCTCGACAAGCGCACCGGCAAAGTGGTGTGGAACAAGAAGTTCGGCGACCACGCCGCCGGCTACACCATGACCGGCGCCCCGGTGCTGATCAAGGACAAGACCAGCGGCAAGGTACTGCTGATCCACGGCAGCTCCGGCGATGAGTTCGGCGTGGTCGGCCAACTGTTCGCCCGCGACCCGGACACCGGTGAAGAGGTGTGGATGCGGCCCTTCGTCGAGGGCCACATGGGCCGCCTGAACGGCAAGGACAGCACGCCGACCGGTGACGTCAAGGCACCGTCCTGGCCGGACGACCCCACCACCGAAACCGGCAAGGTCGAAGCCTGGAGCCACGGCGGCGGCGCGCCTTGGCAAAGCGCCAGCTTCGACCCCGAGACCAACACCATCATTGTCGGCGCCGGCAACCCCGGCCCCTGGAACACCTGGGCGCGCACCTCGAAGGACGGCAACCCGCATGACTACGACAGCCTGTATACCTCAGGGCAGGTCGGCGTCGACCCGAGCACCGGTGAGGTGAAGTGGTTCTACCAGCACACGCCCAACGATGCCTGGGATTTCTCCGGCAACAACGAACTGGTGCTGTTCGACTACAAGGGCAAGGACGGCAAGCTGGTCAAGGCCACCGGCCACGCCGACCGCAACGGTTTCTTCTACGTGGTGGACCGCAGCAACGGCAAACTGCAGAACGCCTTCCCCTTCGTCGACAACATCACCTGGGCCAGCCACATCGACCTCAAGACCGGGCGCCCGGTGGAAAACCCCGGGCAGCGCCCGGCCAAACCGCTGCCGGGAGAAACCAAGGGCAAGCCGGTGGAGGTCTCGCCACCCTTCCTTGGCGGCAAGAACTGGAACCCCATGGCCTACAGCCAGGACACCGGCCTGTTCTACATCCCTGGCAACCAGTGGAAGGAGGAGTACTGGACCGAGGAAGTGAACTACAAGAAGGGCTCCGCCTACCTGGGCATGGGCTTTCGCATCAAGCGCATGTATGACGACCACGTCGGCACCCTGCGCGCCATGGACCCGAGCACCGGCAAGCTGGTGTGGGAGCACAAGGAGCAGCTGCCGCTGTGGGCCGGCGTGCTGGCGACCAAGGGCAACCTGGTGTTCACCGGCACCGGCGACGGCTTCTTCAAGGCCTTCGACGCCAAGACGGGCAAGGAGCTTTGGAAGTTCCAGACCGGCAGCGGCATCGTCTCGCCGCCAATCACCTGGGAACAGGACGGCGAGCAGTACATCGGCGTGACCGTGGGCTACGGCGGTGCGGTGCCGCTGTGGGGCGGCGACATGGCCGAACTGACCAAGCCGGTGGCCCAGGGTGGTTCGTTCTGGGTGTTCAAGATCCCCAGCTGGGACAACAAGACTGCACAGCGTTGACTGCATGAGTTGACGCATCACTGGGGCTGCGATGCAGCCCATCGCCGGCAAGCCAGCTCCCACAGGTACAGCGCAGGTCTCAAGGGTTGCGCAGTTTCTGTGGGAGCTGGCTTGCCGGCGATGGGCCGCAAAGCGGCCCGAGGGTGCACACCCGACTTCACATTGAGAGCCTATCGCCATGAACTACCTGCCACTTGCCTTGCTGACCGTGCTGGCCCCTGCCATGGCCGAGAATGCCGACGACGCTGGCAACGATACCCCCCTGACCATCAACGGCTGCGTGATTGCCGAAGCCAGCCAGTGCCCGGGGGCCGACCTGCGGGGCGCCAACCTGGCCAACCAGGACCTGCGCAAGATGAACCTGGCCGGCGCCGACCTGCGCGATGCCGACCTGCGCCATGCCCGGCTGGACCTGGCCAACCTGGAAAAGGCCAGACTGCAAGGCGCCAACCTGACCCGCGCCAGCCTGCAGCAGAGCAACCTGCGCCTGGCCGACCTGAGCCATGGCCGGCTCGTGGCCATTCAGGGCTGGGGCCTGTTTGCCCAGGGTGCGCAATTTGCCAAGGCCGACCTCAGCGCGGCCTACCTGCAGTTCGCCAGGTTGTCAGGGGCGAAGATGCAGCAGGCCAACCTGCGGGCGGCAGACCTGGAAATGGCCTGGCTGAGCAAGGCTGACCTGCAAGAGGCCGACCTTGGCGATGCCAACCTGCAGGAGGCCAAGTTTGGCCAGAGCAACCTGGCCCGCGCCGACTTGCGCGGGGCGCGGCAGCATTACGGGAATTTTCAGGAGGCCAACATGGAGGGGTGCAAGGGGTGCCCCGAGACCTGGGACAAATGAGCGCTGCCATTTTTGCAACCACTCGGTTACCTGTGGGAGATTACCCAGCCCTTTGGGCTGCGCTGTCGCGCAGAGAACTCAGTACGCAAGCGATCCGCGTACCGTGTGGGAGCGGGCGCGCCCGCGAAGAATCCAACGCGGTGCCTGGCACCGGCTTCGCCGGTGTTCGCGGGCATGCCCGCTCCCACAGGGTCCGGGCCCGAACCATACAGACCTCACCCCGCCACCCGCACCACCCCAAGATCAATCCCCAGATGCACCAGCTCGGCATGGGAACTGACCTGCAACTTGCTCTTGAGCAAGGTCAGGTGGTTGGACACGGTCTTGGCGCTGATGCACAGCTGCTCGGCAATCCCCCGCACCGGTGTGCCCTTGGCCAGCATCACGAAAATCTCCAGCTCACGCTGGGTCATGCGCTGCAAGCGCGGGTCGCTGGCATTGTGCTGTGAGGTGCAGGCCAGCTGGGTGGCCAGGGGCTGTTCGATATAGGCATGCCCGGCCAACACCCGCTGCACCGCCTCGATCAGCACTTCGGGCGCCGAGTTCTTGGTCAGGTATCCCGAGGCACCGGCATCCAGCGCCTGGCGCACCAACGGCAGTTCGTCATGCATGCTGAAGAACAGCACCCGCAATTGCGGCAGGCGCTGGCGCAGGCGCCGGGTGGTTTCCAGGCCGCTGATGCCTGGCAGGCCGAAGTCCATGATCACCAGGTTGGGCACCTGCTCCTGAACCCGGGCCAGCGCCTCTTCGCCACTGGCAGCCTCACGTACCTGTACTGTCGGCAGCACTGCCCGCAACAGGCTGGCATAGCCTTGGCGGACCACGGCGTGGTCATCGACCAACACGATATTCATCACACCTCCATGGGAATGTTCAGGTCCAGCGCCCAGCCGGCACCCGGGCGGCTGAGGATGCGCAGTTCACCGCCCAGGCTGCGGGCGCGCTCGGCCATCGAGTGCAGGCCTACCCCGGGGCGCTGGGGCTGGCTGGCACCGCAACCGTTGTCGCGAACCAGCAGGCGCAAGCCCTTGGCGCTGCGTTGCAGGCGCACACGCACCTGGCTGGCGCCGGCGTGCCGGGCGACGTTGGTCAACGCCTCCTGCAGCAAGCGATACAGATGCGTCCGGCTCGCCCCGGGCAGCGCCGGCAGCTGCTCGCCGACCCGCAGGCGGCAATCGATACCCTGGCTGGCCTGCCATTGGCTCACCAGCAGGCCAAAGGCTTCGGCCAGCGGCATGTGCTGCAGCGCCAGCGGGTACAGGTCGTGTACCAGGGCGCGGAAACCTTGCTGCAGGCGTTCGCAATCGAGCTCCAGGGTACGTGTCGTCTGCGCCACCACGGCGGGCTGGTCCGCGACCATGCGCAGCAGGCAGAGCTGGGCCCGAATACCCGCCAGGTATTGCCCGAGGTCGTCGTGCAGGGTCTGCGCCAACTGGGTGCGTTCCTGCTCCTGCACCGCCAGCAGGGCCTGGGTAAGTTGAGTATTGTCGCAGCGGGCCTGCTCCAGAGACGCGGTCATGCGGTTGAAGTGCTCGGCCAGCTGGCGCGCCTCCGGCAGGCCGGCCTCGCGCAGGCGTGTGGTCAATTGCCCACCCGAGACCTGGCGCAAGGCCTGCAGCAGATCGTCCAGCAAGCCCATGCCCCGCCGCACCGCCCAGCGGATGGTCAACAAGCTCAGCAACAACGCCAGGCCGCACAGGACCAACAGCTGCTGCAGCGAGTCACGGACCTCGTCGATTTCATCCCGCGCATCCACGGCAATCATTACCCGGCGGCCGTCACCCAGCTCCAGCAGCCGGCTGATGTCATGACGCTGGCCAAGCAGCTGGCGGCCCAGCCAGGCATTCAGGTCGGTTTCTTGCGGCAGCCGCGCAGGTTCATCCGCCGCCAGCCAGTGCACCCGCACATGACGCAGGCTTTGCGTCAGCCGTGGTTGCAGGCTCTGTGGGGCGCGCTCGGCAGTATCGCCGAGGTACGCCACCACGGCTTGCGCCGACTGCAACTCCCGCTCCACATCAGCCACCGCCTGGCGCAACAGCACCCCGGCACAGGCCAGCGTCACCAGCGCGAAGCAACAGGTGACCCAGAGGTTGATACGCCACAGGGCCGACAGGTTGACAAGGCGCATGGGCAATTCTCCTCCAGGGGCTGCGGCTCATCGTAAAACCCGGGCCCGTGTGGTGAATTACTACCTTGGTACCGGCCGAGCGCTACTTTCTGCATATTTCCCCCTCCCGGCGGGCTTCCTATGCTGGCGCCATCTGCCGTGGAGTTGCCTTATGCGCCAGCCTGCCCACCTTGCCCTGACCTGCCTGCTGGCCCTGGCCGCGACGCTTTCTGCGAGCCCGGCGCCCGCTGCGCAGGCCCAGGCCGCAGAACCGTTGCAGGTGCGCATCGGCTACCTCGGCTATCGCCCCGATCCCGGCCCGCTGCTGTCCAACATCCTGCCCGAGCCCACCGATGCCGGGCTGCAGGGCGCCGAACTGGCGATTGTCGACAGCAACAGCAGCGGGCGTTTTCTCAAGCAGGAATTCCACCTGGCCAATGCCAGCGTCGACAGCCCCGAAGCCCTGCTGAAAGCCGCCAAGGCCCAGCACAACCAGGGCCTGCGGCTGTTCGTGGTGAATGCCCCCGCCGCCAGCCTGCGCGCGCTGTCTGCCGCCCTGCCCGACAGCCTGCTGTTCAACGCTGGCAGCCCGGACGACAGCCTGCGCAGCAGCCAGTGCCTGGGCAATGTGCTGCACAGCCTGCCCAGCCGCGCCATGCTGGCCGATGCCCTGGCGCAGTTCCTGGTGCTGCGCAAATGGCAGCGAGCGCTGTTGATCGTCGGCCAGACCGACGACGACCGCGCCTACGCGGCGGCCCTGCGCCGGTCCATGAAGCGCTTTGGCATGCAGCTGGTCGCGGAGAAAGCCTGGACTTTCGACAACGACCAGCGCCGCAGCGCCCAGGCCGACATGCCGCTGTTCACCCAAACCGCCGAGTACGACGTGGTGCTGGTGGCCGACGAGCGTGGCGACTTCGGCGAGTACCTGCCCTACCAGACCTGGTACCCGCGCCCGGTGGCCGGCACCCAGGGCCTGACCCCCACCGGCTGGTACAAGACCGTGGAAACCTTCGGCGCGGCGCAGTTGCAAAAGCGCTTCGAAGCCCAGGCCGGGCGCTGGATGAACGACCGCGACTTCGCCGCCTGGATGGCCGTGCGCAGCATCGCCAGCGCAGTGAGCAAACTGCGCCAGGCCGAGCCCCGCGCCCTGCAGCAACTGCTGCTCAGCGAGCAGTTGCCACTGGACGGTTTCAAGGGCCGCAAGCTCAGCTACCGCCCGTGGAACGGCGAGCTGCGCCAGCCAATCCCGCTGGTGCAGCCGCGGGCCCTGGTCAGTACCTCACCGCAGGAGGGCTTCCTGCACCCGTTCAACGAAATGGACAGCCTGGGCTACGACAAGCCCGAAGTGACCTGCGGCTACCCCTGACCCGATAACCACAACAAAAAGGATTTCGCCATGCGCCGCTCCCCGTTTCACCGGGCACTGCTTTACCCCAGCCTGCTGTCGGGCGCCCTGGCGCTTGCCGGCGGGCATGCCGTGGCCGCCACCGCCTGGGTGTCGAACGAGAAGGACAACAGCCTCAGCCTGATCGACATGCAGACGCTGCAAGTCACCGAGACCCTGCCGGTGGGCCAGCGCCCGCGCGGCCTGCTGCTGTCCCACGACAACACGCTGCTGTACATCTGCGCCAGCGATTCGGACCGGGTGCAAGTGATGGATGTGGCCACCCGCAAGATCATCAAGGAACTGCCCTCCGGCAAGGACCCCGAGCAGTTCGCCCTGCACCCCAACGACCGCTGGTTGTACGTGTCCAACGAGGACGACGCGCTGGTGACGGTAATCGATACCCAGACCGACAAGGTGCTCGGGCAGATCGACGTCGGCATCGAGCCCGAAGGCATGGCGGTGAGCCCGGATGGCAAGTGGGCGGTCAACACCAGCGAAACCACCAACATGCTGCACTGGATCGATACCAGCACCCAGACCCTGGCGGACAGCACCCCGGTGGACCAGCGGCCGCGCTTCGTCGAGTTCAGCCAGGACGGCTCGCGGCTGTGGGCCTCGGCGGAAATCGGCGGCACGGTGACCATCCTCGACGTGGCCAGCCGCCAGGTGCTGAAAACCCTCAACTTCCAGATCAAGGGCGTGCACCCGGACAAGGTCCAGCCGGTAGGCATCAAGCTCAGCGCCGATGGCAAGTACGCGTTCGTCGCCCTGGGCCCGGCCAACCATGTGGCGGTGGTCGATGCCAAGACCTACGAAGTACTCGACTACCTGCTGGTGGGCCGGCGGGTCTGGCAACTGGCGTTCACCCCGGACCAGAGCCAGTTGCTGGCCACCAACGGGGTCAGCGGCGACGTTTCGGTGATCGATGCAAAAAACCTCAAGGTGCTCAAGTCGGTGAAGGTCGGCCGCTACCCCTGGGGCGTGGTGGTGACGCCATGAATACCCTCGAAGTCAGTGACGTGAGCTTTGCCTACGGCCAGCGCGAGGCGCTCAGGCAGGTCGGCTTCAGCCTGGCGCCCGGGCGCTTCGCCGCCTTGCTGGGCCCCAATGGCGCCGGCAAGTCGACCTTGATCGCCCTGCTCACCCGCTTGTACGACCTGCAGCATGGCGACATCCGCGTGTGCGGCTGCTCGCTGCGCAACGCCACACGCCCGGCCTTGCGCCAGCTGGGCGTGGTGTTCCAGCAAAGCACCCTGGACCTTGACTTGAGCGTGGAGCAGAACCTGCGCTACCACGCCTCGCTGCATGGCCTGTCGCGGCGCCAGGGCAATATTCGGGTCGATGCCGAACTGGCCCGCCAGGGCCTCGATGAACGGCGGCGTGAGCCGGTCCGGGCGCTAAACATCGGCCATCGACGCCGGGTGGAGATTGCCCGCGCGCTGCTGCATGAACCGCGCTTGCTGTTGCTCGACGAGGCCAGCGTCGGCCTTGACCCGGCCAGCCGCCTGGCGCTCAACCAGCACCTGCGGCTGCTGTGCCGCGAGCAGCGCCTCAGTGTGCTGTGGACCACCCATCTGCTGGACGAAGTGCAGCCCAGCGATGACCTGCTGATCCTGCATCAAGGGCGCCTGGTGGCCAGCGGCACGGCCGACGCCCTGAGCCTGGAGCACGGCGGTGACCTCGACCATGCCTTTGCCCGCCTGACCAGCGCCCCCACAGGAGCCAATGCCCGATGAACGCTTACTGGCAGTGCTTCAACGGCATTCTCCTGCGCGAATGCCTGCGTTTCGTCCTGCAGCGCACCCGTTTTCTCAGCGCCCTGGTGCGCCCGCTGCTGTGGCTGCTGGTGTTCGCCGCCGGCTTTCGCGCGGCCCTGGGCATTGCGATCATCGAGCCCTACGACACCTACATCCCCTACGAGGTGTACATCATCCCGGGCCTTGCCTGCATGATCCTGCTGTTCAACGGCATGCAGGGCTCGCTGTCGATGGTCTATGACCGGGAGATGGGCAGCATGCGCGTGTTGCTGACCAGCCCATTGCCGCGGCCCTTCCTGCTCGGCAGCAAGCTGCTGGCGACCTCGTTGATCTCCCTGCTGCAGGTGTACGCCTTTCTTGCCATTGCCTGGTTGTATGGCGTGCAGCCACCGGCTGCGGGCTTGTTGCTGGCGCTGCCGGCGTTGTTGCTGGTGGCGCTGATGCTCAGCGCCCTGGGGCTGTTGCTGTCGAATGCGATTCGCCAGCTGGAGAACTTTGCCGGGGTGATGAACTTCGTGATATTCCCGCTGTTCTTCCTTTCCTCGGCGCTGTACCCGTTGTGGAAGATGCGCGAGGCCAGCCAGTGGCTGTACTGGCTGTGTGCAGTGAACCCGTTCACCCATGCCGTGGAGCTGGTGCGCTTTGCCTTGTATGAGCGCTTCAACCCGCTGGCGCTGGCGGTATGCCTGGGGCTGACCGTGCTGTTCACCCTGCTGGCGATCCTTACCTTCAACCCCCAGCATGCGGCGCTGCGCAAGCCGCGCTGATTGGCAGCGATCCATTGCTTAGCGCGAACCCTGTGGGAGCGGGCGCGCCCGCGAACACCGGCGAAGCCGGTGCCAAGCACCGCATCGGCTGTTTCGCGGGCACGCCCGCTCCCACAGCGGTTGCATATGCGTTGCTCCAGGCGCCCGGCTTTCTACTACTTTGGTACTGCCTTTGCTGTCTGATCGTCGCATTCACATTGCACCGCCACTGGCATGTAATGGGCCTATAACAAAAAGGACAAACCCCATGCCACGTGCCCTGCCCCGGCTGCCACGCCCATTGCTGGCGGCGCTTTCCCTGAGCCTGACGCTGGGCATTGCCCAGGCCGACACCACGCCGCTATTCTCCGCCGACGGCTATCGCACCACCCTCTACCGCAGCCCGACCCCACAACAGGTCGAGGGCGGCCAGGTCATCGACACTGCCACCCTGCAAGCCCTGCTGGGGCACACCCCAAGGCCGGTACTGATCGACGTCTACCGCCGCCAATGGCTGCAAGGCCGCTTCATCGAAGATGAACCCCACGCCAACATCCCCGGCAGCCGCTGGCTGGCCAACACCGGCGACGGCGAGCTGAGCCCGGCGTGGCACGATTACTTCGTGCGCAACCTGCAACAAGCCACCGCCGGGCGCACGGAGCAACCGCTGGTCTTTTACTGCCGCTCCGATTGCTGGTTAAGCTGGAACGCGGTAAAACGCGCGAAAGCCCTGGGCTATAAGAATCTGTATTGGTACCGCGACGGCCTGGACGCCTGGCAGCAGGCCAACCTGCCGCTGCAGCCGGCGCAGCCAGAGCCCTTCCCCTGAATTCATCGCCTGCAAACGCGTGCCCGCTCCATCCAATAAAAACGAGGTGAAAAGGCCATGTACAAAATTCTGATTGCCGACGATCACCCCCTGTTTCGCGAAGCCATCCACAACGTTATCAGCGATGGCTTCCAGGGCAGCGAAGTCATGGAAACTGCCGACCTGGACAGCGCCCTGGCGCTGACCCACGAGCACGACGACCTCGACCTGATCCTGCTCGACCTGAACATGCCCGGCATGCATGGCCTCAATGGCCTGATCACCCTGCGCAACGAGGCACCGACCACGCCGGTGGTGATCGTCTCCGCCGAGCAGGAAAAGCAGATCGTGCTGCAGGCCATCACTTATGGCGCGGTGGGTTTCATCACCAAGTCCTCGCCACGCTCACAGATGATCGAGGCGATCGAGCAGATCCTCAACGGCAATGTCTACCTGCCGCCCGACATCATCCGTGCCCAGAAAAGCAGCACCAGCCGGCGCCTGAACGATGCCCCGAGCTTCCCGCCGGAGATGCTCCAGGCCCTGACCCGCAAGCAGCTGCTGGTGCTCGAGCGCATGACCAAGGGCGAGTCGAACAAGCAGATCGCCTACACCCTGGATATCGCCGAGACCACGGTCAAGGCCCATGTTTCGGCGATCCTGCGCAAACTCAACGTGCACAACCGGGTGCAGGCCATCCTCAGTGCCGGTGATATCGATTTCGGTGATTACCTGCGGCGTTGATACCGCTATCTGGGGCCGCCTTGCGGCCCATCGCCGGCAAGCCAGCTCCCACAGGTACTGCGCAACTCTCGAGTCCTGCGCAGCACCTGTGGGAGCCGGCTTGCCGGCGATGGGCTGCGCAGCAGCCCCAATACCACTGACTGTCTGGCATCGCGGCTAGCCCTGGCTGCCCAGCAAATGGCTCATCGCCGCCTTCAGCTTCATCGGCCGCACCGGCTTGTGCATCAGGGTGTGGCCCAGCTCGCGGATCTGTTGCTTGAGCTCGTTGCTGTAGTTGGCGGTGATCATCATCGCCGGCAAGGGCTGGGCGCGGCGGGCATTGATCCGCGCCACGGCGTCGACGCCATTGCAGTCGTTGTCCAGGTGGTAGTCGGCGATCAGCAGGTCGGCCTCGGCATGGTAGTTGTCCACCTGGCGCGCCAGGTCCTCCTCCGACAACGCGGTGACCACCCGGCAACCCCACCCCTCCAGCAGGGTGCGCATGCCGGCGCAAATCGCCGCATCGTTATCCAGCACCCACACCCGCGCCCCGCGCAGGCGCTCGAGCATCGGCTCGCTGATCGCCAGGCTCGGCTGGGCCTTTGGCGCAGTGGCGCTCACCGGCACTTCGACCGCGAATACCGAGCCTTTGCCAAGCCATGACCGCACCCGAATCCGATGGCCGAGGATGCCGGCGATCTTTTCCACGATCGCCAGGCCCAGGCCCAAGCCACGGTCCTGGTCCGGGCGCTGCACATCGCCGCGCCTGAACTCCTGGAACATTTCTTCCAGGTGCTCTTCGGCGATACCGATCCCACTGTCCCATACCTCGATCCGCAAGCCGCCACGCTGGCGCCGGCAGCCCAGCACCACGCGGCCGCTGCGGGTGTAGCGAATGGCATTGCTGAGCAGGTTG
Source organism: Pseudomonas sp. B14(2017) (assembly GCF_002113255.1). Classification (NCBI taxonomy): domain Bacteria; kingdom Pseudomonadati; phylum Pseudomonadota; class Gammaproteobacteria; order Pseudomonadales; family Pseudomonadaceae; genus Pseudomonas; species Pseudomonas sp. B14(2017). The sequence continues at coordinate 65,170 of NZ_NEJY01000003.1, read as the reverse complement.
CGCAAGATCCGCGCCAGCAGCTGGATATCACTGCGCACCACGGCGGAACAGCCCACGAAATGCAGCTCAAGCCCTTCGCTGCGCGCCACCTGGGCGTATTCGGCAGCGAGGTTGTCCATCAGTTCGCGCAGGGCGAACGGGGCGACATCGGCCTTGATCACGCCGGCATCGAGCTTGGAAATATCCACCAGGGTACCTAGTAGGTTCTCCACATCCTCCAGCGAGTTGCTGACATTACGCACCAGGTGAGCACTGTTGTGCGGCTCGCGGTGTTCGAGCAAGGCACTGGTGAACAGCCGCGCCGCGTTCAGTGGCTGCAGCAGGTCATGGCTGACGGCGGCAAGGAACTTGGTTTTCGACAGGTTGGCCTGCTCGGCCTCGCGCTTGGCCTCGCGCAGGCGCGATTCCACCCGGCTGCGCTCCTCGATTTCGCGCAGCAACTGTTCGTTCAGGCTGGTCAGCTCGGCAGTGCGCTCGCGTACCCGTTGTTCCAGATGCTGATACGCCTGGTGCAGCGCCTGCGCGGTGTTGCGCCGCTCGGTGATGTCGCGGATCAACACGAAGATGCCCACCACTTCGCCATTGGCCAGGCGGTTCGGCACGTAGGAGCGCAGCATGTAGCGTTCCTGGCCGTTGATGTTGGTTTCGGCAAACTCGAAGGTTACGCTCTCCCCCGCCAGCGCCCGCGCCACGTAGGCCTCCAGGCGCTGGTAATGCTGCTCGCTGTGGGCCTCGCGCAGGCTCTGGCCCAGCATCACGCCGCGAGGCCAGCAGTACCATTCTTCATAGACCTTGTTGGTGAATTCGTAGACCAGGTCGGCATTCAGGTAGGCGATCAGCGCCGGCACATGGTCGGTGATCAGGCGAATCTGGTGCTGGTGTGCCGTCTCGGCACGCTGCCGGGCCTCGCTGAGCAGGTGGTTGACGGCCTTGAGCTCGGCCATGGCCTGGTTCAGCGCTTCTGTGCGTTCGCGCACCTGCTCGGCCAGCACCACCGAATGCTGAAACGCGGCATAAGGGTCGTTGCCACGCGTTACGCCGGACTCGATACGCTCGATCAGTGCGCCGTTGATACGCTGCAGCTTGTGGTTCTGGTGCTGCAGCCGGGCGACCTCGGCCTGCAGTTCAGCGACCGACAGGAGGCCGGTTGCGGGCAATGGCGACCCCGGTGAAGGTCTGGTTGATGTGCATGCCATTGAACTGTTCTCCGTAGGTGTTGAAGCCGATCACCCGCTGCTCGCGCAGGAACGCGCCGATCGGCTCCAGGCCGTGCCGGGCTTCGAGCTCCAGCCGCCGCAGGAAGCAATCGCAACCGATGGTCAGCAGCAGCGGGCCGAGCCGCTGCTGCAAGCCGTCGAACAACTGGTGCAGGTTCGGCAACAGCGGGCCCGGGGTCATGGCGGTGAGCACGATGCCGTTCTCCACCGCGCAGTAGAAACTCAGGCTCAGGTCCGGGTGCACTTGCTGGATCGCCCGCACGTAATACTGGTCATGGATGCGCACGGCCAGCGGATGGGCGGCGAACACTTGATGATCGAGCTCGGCCACCGGCACGCCGATGTGCCGGGCGTATTCCTCGGCAGCAGGCTCGGCATTCAGTTCGAAGACCCGGCGCTGGGCACTGTCGGCACCGGTGACCACCAGCTTTTCCTGGCGCGGCAGGATGTGGTGGGTGGTGAACACTTCGAAGTCGAGCCAGGTATTGACCAGCACCACCACCGCCGCGCCGTGGTGGAACGCGCCGCCGAAATACACGTGGGTGCGGGTCAGGTAGTTGTCGTCGCCGGCCGAACCGCCGAAATGCGGGATATCGCCCAGGGCCGCACTGAGGGCAGCGAGCACCATCTCCTCGCGGCTGGACAGGCCGTCGAGCAGGGTCAGGGCAAAGCTGTGGCCCTTGATCGGCGCCAGGGTATTGCTGCGGCAGGTGCCGACCAGGCGCTCGACCATCTGCTGGGCGTCGATCAGGCTGAAGCGCTCCATTTCATCGATCAGCTCGGTGGCGATGGAAAAGTGCCGATGATCGAACCCGACTGCCGTTATGCAATTGCGGCCGTAGCCCAGTGGGGTGATTTCGCCGGCGCTGGTGCAACCGACCAGGCGGATGCCGCCAAAACCCTGCTCCAGGGCTTCGCCCAAGGCTTGCAGGTCGTATTCGGCGGAGCAGAAGAACAGCACGAAGCCCAGGTGCGGGTGCAGCAACTGCGCCGCCAGCTCCTGGGCTGCCTGCCGGGCGTCGGTTGCCTGGGACATGGCGCTGACCACACCGTCGTTGTGAGCCTGCTGCATCGTGGTCTCCGGCGCGGGGTGGCTGAGTGATGAGTGTACGAAGGCGATCATCGACGACGAATGCTACTTGGGTAGCGGGTGGGCGGTTCCATGGACGTAATATCACCGGCATGCGCGGGACCTTGTAGGAGCGGCCTTGTGTCGCGAAAGGGCTGCAAAGCAGCCCCAGCAATTTGTGCATCGCTGCTGAAATCCTGGGGCCGCTTTGCGGCCCTTTCGCGACACAAGGCCGCTCCTACAATTGACCGTGTTGCCCGGTCTGGCAAGGCTTACCAGGTGAGCACCGCCCCCACCGCAAAGGTATCGGTGTCTTCGTTCTGGTCACTGGTTTCATGGCCGTCGATGGAAAACTGGTTGTACTCGGCAACCAGCTTGAGGTTGTCGTTGACGTCATGGAACAGCGCCACGCCACGGGTCTCGTAATCCGCACCACTGCCCACCGCGCCGTTGCCATCGTCCTTGGTCTTGCCATAGGACAGCGCCACCCGGTTCTTGCCGACCTTGTAGGAGCCCTGCAGCAGGTAGCCATCGCTGTCGACATTGCGCAAGGTCGGTTCGCCAGCGTTGTTGGTGAAGAACGGGTTGATGCCCTTGGCCTGGAACCCCGAGCCGGTCAGCGACAGCCCCCCCATCTTCGCCTGCACACCGTAGCCGACGCCTTTGGAGGTGACCGACTGCACCGCCGGGTCGGTGTTGTCGGAGGTCTGGTAGCTGCCATTGACCCAGCTGTAGATCTGCGCCCCACCCAGGTCGAACTGGTAGGTGATCTCGCTTTCGGTACGCGGGTTTTCCTGGTAGGCCTTGCCGGTCGGGCTGCTGTCGTTGGTGTCCACCGGGTCCATGATGCCCACCGCCACCCGCAGGCCGTCCATCACTGGCGTGCGGTAGGTGATCTGCGAGGTGGGGAACGGGTACGGGTAGCCGCTACCGATGTTGCCGAACGATACCCCGCCGCCGTCCACCAGCCCCAGGGTGTCACTGACCTGGCCATAACCGGCCAGCAGTTCGTCGAGCAGGATATTGGAACGGGCGAACAGCCCGAAGTCCTTGCCGATCAGCACCTCACCCCACTCGGGGTTGGCCACGGTGCCGTAGAACTGGCGCACATCGATGGCGGTGTCGGTGCCGTTGGTTTCGCTGTCGTTGATGGTCACCCAGAACGAGGCACGCGCGCCGAGCTTCAGGTCATCCACTTGCTTGCCCATGTTGAAGCCCAGGTAGTTGGGCAGAAAGCCCATCTTCACCCGTGACTGGCGGCGATCGAACTGCTCGCCCTGCCGGTCGACATCGCTGTTGACGTAGAAGGCGTTGATATAGCCGTCGGTGGAAAACGTCGTCTGGTCCTTGTCGTACAGCATGATCTCGGCCCGGGCGAGGCTGCTCAGGCAAAGGGTCGAGAGGCTGACGGTAACAGCCGCCAGCAAGCGTGGGGACAGTTTCTTATTGTTGTACATGGCGCGCTCCGAAACGGGGACGGGATGTCGGAGGCGATTATCAGAAGCTGGCAAACAGCCAGGAACGCTGCCTTGGAGGGGGCTGCCAGGTGCTTTGGGCCAGCGCGCGGGGCGTGATGATTCCGGCCCAGGACCGGGTTACGCCCAGAGGCAAGACTTCTGGCGTAACCCGTAGTAGGCGTCGGGCCTACTACCGCCCTTCAGCTGAACACCCAGAGCACGCGGGTGGGCTTGTCGGTGAGGTTGGCGTAACGAAAGCTTGCGTGGGGTTGCAGCTGAAAACTGTCACTGGCGCGCAGCGTTACCGGCTCGCCGCCATCCAGCCATACGGTCAGTTCGCCTTCGAGCACGAAGCAGCCCTGCTCCGAGCTGTCGTCCAGGTACTCCTCGCCACTGCTGGCCCCAGGCTCCAGGTGGCTGTCGAGCATGGAGAACGCGCCCGTTATGGTGGGGGATGCCAGCACATCGGTGATGCCACCGGCCAGGTGAAGGGTACGACGCTCGTGAGGGCGGGTGACCCACTCGAGCTCGCGCGGCTGGTCCAGCTTGTAGAAATAGGCCGTGGAGACGCCGAGCTCTTCGCTGATAGCCGTGAGGTCGGCCACGGTTGGGCGGGATACGCCCCGTTCGACCTGGGACAGAAAGCCCACCGAACGGCCGATGCGCTGCGCCAGCTCGCCCAGTGTCAGGCCCTTGAACTTGCGCAGGTCGCGAATCAGTACGGCCAGGCCTTCGATCTCTTCGTGCACTTTCATGGTTGAATCGCGACTTTCGGATGGGAAAATTGATGCCCTGAAAAGTACATGATTCATTTCACAAAGCAAGATTCTTCAAGGAATTGCGGGAACCGGCAGTGTAATCCGGGGCCGCCTTGCGGCCCATCGCCGGCAAGCCAGCTCCCACCTCGACCGCATCGACTTCAAGTCATGCGCAGTACCTGTGGGAGCTGGCTTGCCGGCGATGGGCTGCACAGCAGCCCCCCTTAACGAACAGCCTCGTACGTCAGGTCCAGGCACTTGCGGGCTTTTTCCACCAGTTCGTCGATCTCCTCGATGCTGATCACCAGCGGCGGCGCGATGATCATGGTGTCGCCCACGGCACGCATGATCAGCCCGTTGTCGAAGCAATGCTGGCGACAGATCATGCCGACACCTTTGCCTTCATGACGCGCGCGGGTGGCCTTGTCTTTCACCAGCTCGATCGCGCCGAGCATGCCCAGGCCGCGTACCTCGCCTACCAGCGGGTGGTCGGCCAGCTCGCGCAGGCGCTGTTGCAAGTATGGAGCGGTCTTGTCGTGCACCTGCTCGATGATCTTTTCATCACGCAGTATCCGCAGGTTCTCCAGGCCCACCGCAGCCGCCACCGGGTGGCCGGAATAAGTGAAGCCGTGGTTGAAGTCGCCGCCTTCGCTGATGACTTTGGCCACTTCATCTCGCACGATCACGCCGCCCATGGGGATATAGCCGGAGGTAAGGCCCTTGGCGATGGTCATCAGGTCGGGCTTGAGGTCGTAGTAGTCGCTACCGAACCACTCGCCTGTACGGCCGAAGCCGCAGATCACTTCGTCAGCGACGAAGAGGATGTCGTACCTGGCCAGAATCTCCTTCACCTTCGGCCAGTAGGTCTGCGGTGGAATGATCACCCCGCCAGCGCCCTGGATCGGTTCGGCGATGAAGGCGGCAACGTTGTCCACGCCAACTTCGAGGATCTTCTTCTCCAGCTGTTCGGCCGCCCACACGCCGAAGTCGGCCTCGGTCATGTCGCCGCCTTCGCCATACCAGTACGGCTGCGGGATATGCACGATATCCGGGATCAGCCCGCCCTGCTGGTGCATGCCGCTCATGCCGCCCAGGCCCGCGCCGGCCACGGTGGAGCCGTGGTAACCGTTGATGCGGCCGATGATGACCTTCTTGCTCTTCTGGCCCTTGAGCGCCCAGTAATGGCGGACCATGCGCAGCACGGTGTCGTTGCCTTCGGAGCCGGAGCCGGTGAAGAACACATGGGTCATGCCTTGCGGGGCCACATCGGCGATCGCCTTGGCCAGTTCCAGCGCCGGCGGGTGCGCGGTCTGGAAGAACAGGTTGTAGTACGGCAGCTGTTTCATCTGCTGGCTGGCGACGTCGGCCAGCTCATCGCGCCCATAGCCCACCGCCACGCACCACAGCCCCGCCATGCCATCGAGAATCTTGTGGCCTTCGCTGTCCCAGAGGTACACACCCTTGGCCGAGGTGATGATGCGCGGGCCTTTCTCGGCCAGTTGCCGAACATCGCTGAACGGGGCCAGGTGGTGGTCGCGGCTCATGGCTTGCCAGGCGAGGGTCTGGGAATTCTGCTCACTCATTGACTTCACTCCATCAAGTTGCGCAGCCGTGCCACGCAGGTACTTTTTTGTAATTGGGAAAGATCGCTGTCAGGCGGACTTCAACAGCATCTGGCGCAATACCGAGCGATGCCGGCAGGCCTTGCCAAAGGACTGGAAGATGGTCAGGTAATGCGGGTTGTCCATGACCTGGTACTCGGGGTGCCATTGCACGGCCAGGGCAAAACCTTTGCTGTTCTCGACCGAAATCGCTTCCACCAGACCATCGGGTGCCAGCGCCTCCACCCTCAGCCCGGGGGCCAGTACATCAATGCCCTGGCCGTGGATGGAATTGACATCGATGACCGCCGGCAAGCCCATGCGGTCGAGCATGCCGCCGGGTTCTATATGCAGGGCGTGACGCGGGCCATATTGCTTTTCGATGGGCTCACCCTTGCTTTCGCGGTGGTCCATGAACATGCCGGTCTCATGCACCTTCTGGTGCAGGGTGCCGCCCAGTGCCACGTTCATTTCCTGGAAGCCACGGCAGATGCCGAGCACCGGCACACCGGCGGCGATGGCCGCACGCATCAGCGGCAAGGTGGTGGCATCACGCAGCGGGTCGTGATGGGTGCCCGCTGCACTGGCCGGGCCGTTGTAGTGCAACGGTTCGATGTTGGACGGCGAACCGGTGAAGATCAGCCCATCCACCACGTCGAGAATATCGGCGCTGTCCATCAGGTCTGCGAGGCTGGGTATCACGATGGGCAGCCCGCACGCTGCCTTGGCCGCCGCGCGCGCGTACTTCTCGCTGATGGTCTGGGTTGCATGCAGCTCGATCATGCTGGTGCATGCGGTAATGCCGATAACGGGCACACGTGGCATATCTTCCTCCGGCAAATCCATATTGCGTGTTGTATTGAAACGGTAGAAAGGCAGGGCGCAGCGGCGCTGCCCCAACCCCGGCACCTACAGGAACCAGCGGTATTCGCGGGCATCGATGTGGCGCATGAAGTCCAGTTGCTCCTGGTATTTGTTTTCGCAGTAGACCATCACGAATTCACTGCCCAGGCCCTCGTTCACCTCCGGGTGGTGACGCATGGCCGCCAGGGCACTGAAGGCATCCTTGGGGAACTCGATGCCGCTCTGGCGGTTGTCGTTCAGCGGGGCAATGGGCTCGACGCCACGCTCCAGGCCATGCTCCATCCCGGTCAGGATGGCCGCCAGCACCAGGTACGGGTTGGCGTCAGCACCGGCGAGGCGGTGTTCGATGCGCAGGTTGCGCGGGTCGGACTCGGGGATGCGAATACACGCATCGCGATCTTCGAAACCCCAGCTGGCCTTGCTCGCCGCGTTGACCATGGCGCCGTAACGGCGGTAGGCATTGTGGTTGGGGGCGAAGATCGGCATGCAGTGGGGCAGCAGCTCCAGGCACCCTGCCACCGCATGGCGCAGCTTGCGCTGGTCATCGCCGGCCAGGATGTTGTTGCCGGCGTTGTCGTACAGGCTGACATGCACATGCATGCCGCTGCCCGGCGCGTCGAGGTACGGCTTGCTCATGAAGCTGGCTCGGTAGCCGTGCTTCATCGCGATCCCGCGGGTGCTGCGGCAGAACAGCGCCGACCAGTCCGCAGCGCTCATCGCATCGTCGCTGTGCGAGAAGTTGATCTCGAACTGGCCTGGGCCCAGCTCCGCGGTGATGACGTTCGCCGGCACGCCCTGCTCGTTGGCGCCATCGACCATCTCGTGCAGCACCGGTGCGAAGCGCGACAGCCGCTCGATGTGCATGTTCGGCTGGTCGTCGTGGTCGTCGGTCGCCTTGTCGCGTGGGTACTGTGGCAGGCCGTTATCGAGCTTGCGGTCGAACAGGTAGAACTCCAGCTCGAAGGCCACCACCGGGCGAATGCCGCGCCTGGCCAGGCGTTGGATCACCCGGGCCAGCACTTCACGGGGCTCGAACTCGATGGGCTTGGCAGTGCCGTCGGAGGTGATGAGCATCTGCGCGATCGGTTCCTTTTCCCAGCGCACCGGCTTGAGGGTACCCGGCACCAGGCGGCGGGCGGCATCCGGGTCGCCGTCGGCGAAGCAGTAGTCACCGATCGGGTAGAGGCCACCCTGGGTGCCCAGCAGCACGCAGTTCTGCGGCAACTTCAGCGGCGCGCCGGCTGCGACTTTTTCCAGCATGTCCATGGGGTAGCGCTTGCCGTAGAAGTGCCCGGGAATATCCAGCGCAATCAGGTCGACATAACGTATTTCTGGGTGCTGCGCTCGGAACGAGCGCACTTCAGTCAGCAGATCCGGAAAGACGACACTCATCTTCTTGTCCTTGTGAGGTGAACGAATTCAGTTGAAGACCCAGAGCACGCGGGTGGTTTTTTCCGTCAGGTTGGCGTAACGGAACTGCGCGTGGGGGTGCAGCTGGAAGCAGTCGTTGGCCTGCAGGGTCACGGCGTCGCCGTGGTCCAGCCAGACCGTGAGTTCGCCTTCGAGCACGAAACAGCCCTGCTCGGAACGGTCAGTCAGGTACAGCTCGCCACTGCTGGCGCCTGGCTCGAGATGGCTGTCGAGCATGGAGAACGCGCCGCCGATGGTGGGCGAAGCCAGCACATCGGTGATGCCCGACTCGAGGTACAGCGTGCGCCGCTCGTGGGGGCGCGTGACCCAGCTGACGCTGCGCGGCTTGCTCAGGTTGTAGAAGTACGCGGTGGATACGCCGAGCGCTTCACTGATGGCGGTGAGGTCGGCCACGGTAGGGCGCGAAACACCGCGCTCGACCTGGGACAGGAAGCCGACCGAGCGGTTGATGCGCTCGGCCAGTTCGCCCAGGGTCAGGTTCTTGAATTTGCGCAGGTCGTGAATAAGGATCGCGAGGGCTTCAACCTCTTCGTGCATCTTCATCGTTTGAGACTGCCGTGAAATTTTTAGAGTTATTTTTCATGAAAAATTACATGAAAAATTTCACGAGTCAAGCCGAAGCTGAAAATGGGAAGCCGCGAATGGAGGTGGGGGGCAACAAGTAGCGAAGAGGCGTAACCAGAAAAGTACCTTGAAGCCCTCAGGAAGCGAGGGCCTGCGAACGCTGCCGTACCGGCATTTCATAGCGGTGCGGTTGCTGCCAGGCCAGCTGTGCCTGGACATCGACTGCCGCATCCATCACTTTCTGCGCCCAGTTCTCATCCTTGGGGCACACCACCACCACGCGAAACCCGTGGTCGACGCCTTCCAGCCGCACGCCCTCGGAATCATCGACATGCAGGTCGATATCGAAGGCCGACGGCAACTTCGAGGGCGCATTCTCAAGCCCGTTCACGGCCAGGATATGCTGGTGCCGGTCACTGTTGACCACGCCATCGACGCGGATACCGTAGAGCATCAACCAACGGCGGATGTAGGACGGCGTGCGCCCCGACGAGGTGTAGATCCAGATGCTGCAACCCTGGCGGCGCAGGTCGCGGATCAGCGAGCGCGTGCCACTGCGCAGGGGTTCACCCAACCAGCGGTGGACGAACGCCGGCAGCTTGCTGTGCTCGGCGGCGGCGTGGTCGGCCTGGCAGGCGAGCGTGTCGTCGATATCGAACGAAATGCGTACCTGCGGGCGATTGAACGTGCGCTCGATGGCTTGCCGCCCGCGCTGGAACAAAGAAGGGCTTTGCATCAGCGGCACCTCTCGCGCGCAGGCATGGATGTGCCGCCCAGGAAGAACTTGCCGGGCTCGGGCGCGTGCGCTTCAAGGAAAGCTGCATACTTTTTCTTGATCTTGGGCAGTTCGTACAAAGCCTTGACCCCATGCTTGGCGGAGTTGCGTATGACCGAGGACGGGTTGAAGTAACCCTCGGCGTTGTCCAGCGACAGCACGAATGGTGGAAGCCCCGCGCGCATCAGCAAATAGCTGACAATGAGCGACCCTGTGCGGTTGTTGCCTTCGATGAACAGCTGCGGCTTGCTCAGAATTCGAACGTAGACACCCGCCGCACGCTTCCAGATCGAGTCGCTGCCATACGAGCAATACCAGTTGTAGAGGTCCTTGATGCCGCCCTCCACATTATTGAAAAAGTGCGCCTCGGTCGCCGCCAGGTGCGGGGCAAATTCCAGCCTGCGTGCCGGGTCGCTGCCGCACAGCACGGTGGCATTGATCTCCAGCATCAGGTTCAGCTGCTGAAGGTCGAAAAGGTCGACACCCCGGGCGACATAGTCGTCAATCAGGGCATAGCCTTCAACCACATTCAGCAGCACCTCGTCGGTGAATGGGTCCCGCGGTTCGGTGAAATGCTGGCTGAGTTCGGCAAAGCGGGCCTGCACCTCACGCAGTGCGCGCTCTACCGCTGGCAGATCAAGACGACGCGTCGCTGGCATTGGAAATCCCTGGTAACACTTGGCGGAAGGTAATGCGGCCGGGTGTTGCAGCCTTCCTGACTGCAACACCCGGCCACCTTGGCAGGTACGGCCTCAGCTGAACTTGCCGCTGATGTAGTCAGCGGTCAGCTGTTCACGCGGGTTCTGGAAAATCTGTGTGGTCGGGGCCATTTCGACCAGGTAACCGGTACGGGTGCCCTTGGAGATATCGACCGAGAAGAACGCAGTGGTGTCGGCCACACGAATCGCCTGCTGCATGTTGTGGGTCACCAGGGCGATGGTGTAGTCCTTCTTCAACTCGACCATCAGCTCTTCCACCCGGCGGGTGGCAATCGGGTCGAGTGCCGAGCAGGGTTCGTCCAGCAGCAGCACTTCCGGCTCGGTGGCGATGGCGCGGGCGATGCACAGACGCTGTTGCTGGCCGCCGGACAGGGCCAGGCCGCTGACCTTGAGCTTGTCCTTCACCTCGTCCCACAGCGCGGCACCCTGCAGTGCGTGCTTGACGCGGTCGCCGATGTCGCCCTTGTAGCGGTTCAGGCGCAGGCCGAAGGCGACGTTGTCGAAGATGCTCATCGAGAACGGGTTGGGCTGCTGGAACACCATGCCGATGTAGCGGCGCACCACCACAGGGTCGACGCCCTTGCCGTAGACATCCTGGCCCAGGAAGTGCACATGGCCTTCGAAGCGGAAGCCCTTCACCAGGTCGTTCATGCGGTTGAGGCTACGCAGCACGGTACTCTTGCCGCAGCCGGACGGCCCGATGAAACCGGTGATCTCGTTCTTGCGGATCGGCACATGGCTGTCGCGAACGGCCATGAAGTTGCCGTAGAAGATCTTGTCCAGCTTGCAGTCCATGACGATGGGGGCTTCGCTGACCACGGGAGCGGCTTTTGGCGCAGTGGATACGTTCAAGGTCGGATGCTCCCTTTCTCAATACTTGGGCTTGCCGAATACTCGGCTCAGAATGTTGATTACCAGCACGATCATCACCAGTACCAGCGAGGCCGCCCAGGCGAGCTCGAGCTGGTTGTCGAATGGCATGCCGGAGAAGTTGTAGATCAGTACGGCCAGCGAGGCCGTCGGGTTCATGACTGCCAGGTCGCCGTCATGCAGGATCCAGTAGTTGCTGAACAGCGCGGTGAACAGCAGCGGCGCGGTCTCGCCGGCGGCACGGGCCACGGCCAGCATGACGCCGGTCAGGATGGCCGGCAGGCCGGTGGGCAGGACGATTTTCCAGATCACCTGGGCACGGGTGCAGCCCATGCCGTAGGCGGCATCCTTCATGATCTTGGGCACCATCTTCATCGACTCTTCAGCGGTCAGCACGACGATGGGCAGCATCAGTACCGCCAGGGCCACACCACCTGCCGGGGCGGAGTAGGTGCCGGTGGTCATCACCACCAGGGCGTAGGCGAACACGCCGGCCAGGATCGACGGCAGGCCGGTGAGCATCTTGGCGGCAAAGCGCGCGGCGTTGGCCAGCTTGCTGTCCGGGCCGAGTTCGGCCAGGAACACCGCGGCCAGGATACCGACCGGTACGGCGATGGCTGCAGCAATGCCGACCATGACGAAAGTACCGGCCATGGCGTTGCCAAAGCCCCCGCCCATCTCGAAGCCGGTGGGCGGCAGCTCGGTGAACACCTCCAGGTTGAGGCGTGCGCCGCCGCGGGTGATCAGCATGTACAGCACGGAAATCAGCGGCACGCTGGCCACCAGCGCCGCGAACCATGCCAGCGTGGTCAATACCAGGCTGCGCAGGGAACGGCCTTCCAGCTTGCGCTGCAGGCTGGGCAACGCGTTTGCAGGGGTGGTGAGGTTGGTCATCATTTGTTACCCCGCTGGGCGTAGAGCATGATCATCGAGCCGAGTACGTTCACCGCCAGGGTGATGAACATCAGTACCAGTGCCGCGTACATCAGCACCTCGATCTCGTTCGGGCCGGCCTCCGGGAAGTTCAGGGCCAGCAAGGCCGCCAGCGTGTTGGCCGGGGCGAACAAGGACAGGGAAATGTTGTTGGCGTTACCCACCAGCATGGCCAGCGCCATGGTTTCACCCAGCGCACGGCCCAGGCCGAGCACCAGCGAACCGAAGATGCCGGTGGCTGCCGATGGCACCATCACCTTGAGGATGGCCTCCCAGTGGGTGGCGCCCAGGCCGTAGGCGGCCTGCTTGGTCTTCATCGGCACGCTGGTCAGGGCGTCCTGCGAAACGGCGGCGATGGTCGGCAGAATCATGATCGCCAGTACCAGCGCGGCAGGCAGCAGCCCTGGGCCGCTCAGGGAAGTACCGAAAAAGGGAATCCAGCCCAGCTCGCTGTTCAGCCAGGTGGTCAGCGGGCGAATGGCCGGGATGACCACATAGATCCCCCACAGGCCGTAGACGACGCTGGGGATGGCAGCGAGCAGCTCGACGATGGTGCGGAACACCGCCGCCAGCCGGGCCGGGAGGAAGTCCTGGGTCAGGAAAATGGCCATGCTGACGCCGAAGAAACCGGCGATCAACAGGGCGATCAGGGCGCTGTAAAGCGTGCCCCAGATCGCTGGCAGAATACCGTACTTGCCTTGGTTGACGTCCCAGACACTGCCGAACAGCACGTCAAAGCCGTGCTTCTCGATGCCTGGCAGTGCCTTGCGGCCCACTTCGTAGACCAGCGCGAAGACCAGCGCCAGCACCAGCACCACACCGATGCGTGCAAGCGCACGGAAGGTGCGATCAACCAGGAAGTCTTTCGCAGACGGTGGCTGGCACGCGGAGTCGGGGTTAGCCGGGATGGCAAAAGGAGTGTTCATTGGCAAGTTCCGGGACAGAGGGCAAACACACCCGGCATGGCCGCCAGACCACACCGGGAGCGCCTGGGCGTGTTACTGGATGTTGGCGGACGCTTTGCGTACCTGATCGACAACCGACGCTGGCAGCGGGATGTAGCCCATCGAATCGGCGATCTTCTGGCCTTCGGTCAGGCTGTATTCGACCATTTCGCGCATGGCCTTGGCCTTGGCCGGGTTATCGTTGTCCTTGCGGAAGATCATCCAGGTGTAGGAGGTGATCGGGTAGGACTTGGCACCGTCCGGGTCAGGCAGCCAGGCCACCAGGTTCTCCGGCATCTTCACCGCAGCCAGCGCCTCGGCACCGCTCTCGGCGTTCGGCACGACATATTGGCCGGCCTTGTTCTGCAGCTGGGCGAAGTCGACCTTGGCCAGCTTGGCGAAGCCGTATTCGATGTAGCCGATGGCGCCTGGGGTCTGGCGGACGGTGGCGGTTACGCCGTCGTTCTTCGGCGACTTGATGAACTTGTCGCTGGCCGGCCAGTTGACGGTGTTGCCTTCACCCAGCGCTTGCTTGAAGTCAGCGTTGATGGCCGACAGGTGCTTGGTGAATACCGCAGTGGTACCGCTGGAGTCGGCACGCACGACCACGGTGATCGGGGTGGCTGGCAGTTTCAGCTCAGGGTTGGCCGCGATGATCTGCGGGTCGTTCCACTGGGTGATCTTGCCGAGGAAGATGTTGGAGTACACATCGCGTGGCAGCTTCAGCCCTTTAGGGTTGCCTGGCAGGTTGTAAGCCAGGACGATTTCACCGGCGGTCATTGGCAGCAACTGCACGCCCTCGCCGACCTTGGCGATTTCTTCGTCTTTCATTGCCGAGTCGCTGGCGGCGAAGTCGACGGTCTTGTTCAGAAAGTCCTGAACACCCGCCCCGCTCCCCTTGGACTGGTAGTCAACGGTGACACCGTCGGTTTCCTTGCTGAAGGCCTTGAACCAGGTCAGGTAGATCGGTGCCGGGAAGCTGGCGCCGGAACCGGTCAGGCGGACGTTCTCTGCGGCAAAGGATGCCGAGGTGGCGCAAAGAGAAACGGCAACGGCGAGTGCAGCAGACTTCATCAGGCGTATCATCGAAAAGCGCTCCGTGTGATGGCCGGCACACTTTGCAGCAGCAATGTTACAGCTTTGTGACCAATGAATGGCAAGCCGCACGGTAGAGCCGCCTGGCGGCGCCATCACGGCAACATCAGTGAGCAGAGCCCTGGACGGGTTCCTGTCTCAACCCTAAGGCCTCGATGTGTCGGTTGAATGACTGTTTCGAGTGGGCAACCGGTTTCCTGACACCGCTGGTCGATTACCGGGCACTCGGGCGTTGCCGCGGCATTCAACCGCTCATGCAAACCAGACGGGAGTGAATGCCATGCCACGCGGCGACAAGGACAAGTACACCGACAAGCAGAAGCGCAAGGCCGAACATATCGAGGAAAGCTACGAGCACAAAGGCGTGCCGAAAGACCAGGCCGAAGCGCGCGCCTGGGCCACCGTCAACAAACAGTCCGGTGGTGGCGAGAAGAAAGGCGGCTCGGGCAAGACCACCTCTTCCAGCGAGAAGAAAACTGCCCGCTCGGACTCGGCCAAACGGGCGGCGAAGTCACGCCAAGGTCATTCCCGCACATCGGGCAGTTCCCTGGAAACCCAGAGCAAGCAAAGCCTGATGAAGGAAGCGCGCAGCAAAGACATCAAGGGGCGCTCCACCATGACCAAGGCGCAATTGGTGGAAGCGCTCAAACACGCATGACACAAGCCCCCGGCCCGGCGAATATAACGCGGTGCATGGCACCGGCTACGCCGGTGTTCGCGGGTGAACCCGCTCCCACATAGACCCGTGCAGGCTTCAATATCCTTGGGTAAGGCCATGGCCTCTACAGGAATGGCGCCAACCCTGGGCCAGGCGCGATTCCTGTGGGAGCGGGCGAGCCCGCGAAGAATGCAACGCGGTGCATGGCACCGGCTACGCCGGTGTTCGCGGGCACGCCCGCTCCCACAGGGACCGCATCGCACTCATGGTCCGCGAAGCTTCAACTGCATCAACCAATCCCGGCGATATCCGCCGCGTCGGCATCCCGGCAACTGTTGCGGGACGCGCATACGAATTCCGCCTCGGCGCGTGTCGGGTAGTTGAAGGTCAGGCGCAGCTTTTCTTGTGTGTCATAAAGGTCATAACCCTCCCCTAACGTCGCGGGAAAGCCAAGACTACGCGGGTAAATCTCTTTCTTGAGCGGCACAGCGGGAACCACAACAAAGCGCGTCTGCATGTTCATCCCCCTCCCGGCAGTCTCTTAGTATTAGTACCACTAAGGGAAAGCATCAAGGTGACTCATACAAACAATCGCAACGCCGTGGTTACCCGCGAAAAGGCTGGGGCATCGCTACAGCGTAAACAACAGCTCCTGGCCAAGATACCTGGCGCTAACCTGATGCCCTGTTTCGTTCAGGTCGAATGGCTGGCACATGGCCCCTGTAGTCACCACATCGCCTGCCTTCAGGGTCTGGCCACGTTCGGCGGCATGCGCATATAGGTGGGCCAGCGATGCCAACGGGTCGGTCGCCGCATCGCCAGACAAGCCCCGCGCCCGCAACTGGCCGTCTACGTATACCTCGGTGGTTTCGGCCAGGTCAGCCAGCAACGGCACATCGATGCCTGCTGCCAGGCTGTTGCCAATCACCAGCGCTTCAAACCCAACGTTGTCCGCCACGAAGCTTGGCCACCCAACAATCTTGCGATCGACGAAGCGCGAGCGCACCACTTCGAAGGTGACGCAGGTAGCGCGAATATCTTCGCTGGCCGGCACCCGCCCAACCTGGGGTGGAATATCGCGATCCAGCACGAAGGCGACCTCGCAT
The DNA here is from genome assembly GCF_002113255.1 of Pseudomonas sp. B14(2017). Lineage (NCBI taxonomy): Bacteria > Pseudomonadati > Pseudomonadota > Gammaproteobacteria > Pseudomonadales > Pseudomonadaceae > Pseudomonas > Pseudomonas sp. B14(2017). The sequence continues at coordinate 49,109 of NZ_NEJY01000003.1, read as the reverse complement.
TCGACGGTTACCGGCGTAACGGCCGGCAACCGGATATGCACACCACCAGCATGACAGCGCCCCGCCTCCAACTGGCCAATCAAGGGCCGGGACAAATTGGCCGCCCGCATGGCCGCGGGGCTGCCGACACCCAGCTTCCACCCGGCACGCTGGCCTGCGGCGGCCGCAAACAACTCGTCCTGGCTGTCATAGCCCTGTTTCAACGTCTCGGGTTTGAGGCTGGCGGGCAGTTCCGCCAGCAGCTCACCGCTAAGCCAGTGCTGCAGCAACAATGCCGCGGTACGCTGGGGAATGAAGAGCGAATTGTTCATCAAGACCTCGTGATTGATGGGCGATGGCGGGCAACAGATGCTAGAGCGTGGCATTGATAAGGATAAATATATTGTCATGATGCCTGGCATCACAAACCGTTATGACTCCCTTGTCTCCGACAAGCCAGCGCCCCCAGGTACTACGCATGACTGATAGCCAACGCGGTCGATGTGGGAGCGGCCTTGTGTCGCGAAAGGGCCGCAGAGCGGCCCCGGCGATTTCGCAATGATGCGAAGATCCTGGGGGCGCTTCGCCCCCCTTTCGCGACACAAGGCCGCTCCCACAGGTGTTGCGTATCCTTGCGATTACTGACCGGTACTCACCGGCTGCTTCAGCAGCAATACGTAGGCCATCGCCGCCACCGCCGCGACCGCCGCACTGATCAGGAACGCCGAGGCAAACGACCCGGTCTGCTGAATGCTGAACCCCGTCACGATCGGTGCCACCGAACCCGCAAGGTAACCGCCGAAGTTCTGGATGGAGCCAAACGAGGCCACGCGTCGGCTATCCACGACGGTGTTGGCAATCATCCAGGCGGTGGAGCTGGCCATGTTCACGCTGAACAACGCGCAGCACAGCAGGGCCACGCTGAGCATGAAGCCGCTGCCGAACGATAGCGGCACGGTGAAGGCCGCCGCCGCGAACAGCGCGCTCACCACTACCCGCTTGCGGCTACCCAGCACGCTGGCGCCGTTCTTCACCAGGCGGTCGCACACACGGCCCGCCACAATGGTGCCCAGGGCGCCGAAAACGTAGGCCAGTGACACCACCCAGGCTGTCTTGTACAAGCTCAGCCCGTGCTCACGCTCGAAGTAGCCCGGCAACCAGGTCAGGTGCAGCCACAGCATGTAGATCACCCCCATGAAGCCCAGCACAGCGCCCCAGGTGCTCTTGTGCCGGAACAACTCGGCCCATGCCGCCAGTTGTGCCTTCATGCTCGGCCTGGCCGTTGCCACTGTCTGCTTCTGCGCCTGGGCCGCCAGCAGGCGTTCACGCTCCTCGGCAGGCAACTCGGCCAAGTAACGTTCCTTGCTTTTATAGAAGGCGAACCAGCAAGCGGCGACCAGGATGCCGAACACCCCGGTGACTATGAACATGCCTCGCCAGCCCCAGTTGACCATCAGCAGCGTCAGCAACGGCGGCGCAATGCACGGCCCGATGCAGGTCGATGACAGCACGATGCCGGTCGGCGTGCCGCGTTTCTCGGCTTCGAACCACTCCGCCAGCGCCTTGGCCGCCGACGGGAACATCGGCGCCTCGCCGATCCCCAGCACCACCCTCAGCCCGATGAACGCGGAAAAACTGTTGATCAGGCCAGAGGCCGTCTGCGCCACCGACCAGCCCAGCAGTGCAGCCCCCAGCGAAATCTTGCTGCCCAGGCGGTCGATGATCATGCCCAGCGGCAACTGGGAAAAGGCATATGCCAGGGAAAATGCCGACAACAGAATGCCCATCTGTGACGGCGTGATCATCATGTCCCGCTGGATCGAGGTGTTGGCGATCGACAGCGCGCTGCGGTCGACGTAGTTGATGATGCCAATCACCAGCAGCAGGCTGACGGTGATGACCTGGTACTTCCTGAACGGGTTCGAGCTCGCGATCGCTTCAGGCTCGCGACCAAGCTCGGCTTGCGCATATTTGGTAGTCATGGGCGTTCACTTTTGTTGTTATTGGTTGAACAGCGGATCAGTGAGCTACATGGATGCTTCAAGCAGCCACTGGTAGTCCTCGGCAGACGCTTCACGCGGGTTGGTGCGGTGGCTGTGATCGGCCAGCGCACCCTGGATGATGCGCGGGAACAGCTCCTCGCTGACGCCCAGCTCGCGCAGCCCGGTCGGCAGGCCCAGCGCACGAGTCATGTGGCGGATCGCGTCTTCGATCTGGCCTTCGTCGGCCAGCCCCATCGCCTGGGCGATGCGTTGCATCTTGTGCTCGTTCAGCACCGTCTCGGCCTTGCGGTTGAAGGTGATGACGGCGGGCAGGAAGATCGCGTTGAGGGTGCCGTGGTGCAGCCGTGGGTTGATGCCGCCCAGTGCGTGGCTGAGGCTGTGCACGCAGCCCAGGCCCTTCTGGAATGCCAGGGCGCCTTGCAGCGAGGCGCTCATCATGTTGACGCGGCTATCCAGGTTGCCGGGCTCGCGGGTGGCGGCTTCGATGAAGCGCCAGGCACGCCACAGCCCGTCCAGGGCAATGCCGTCGGCGGGCGGGTTGAATGCAGGCGCCATGAAGGTTTCCAGGCAGTGGGCAATGGCGTCCATGCCGGTGGCGGCGGTGAGTTGCGCCGGCAGGCCAAGGGTCAGCGCCGGGTCGCAGATGGCAGCCTTGGGCACCACGTGGGGCGAGATCACGCCCACCTTGCGCCCGTCATCGAGAATCAGGATGGCGCCCCGCCCTACCTCGCTGCCGGTGCCCGCCGTGGTCGGCACGGCGATTACCGGTGCGGTTGCCGCCGTAATGCGGGCCAAGCCGCCTTCGATCACCGCAAAGCTTTTCAATGGGCCGTCGTGCCTGGCACACACGGCCACACCTTTGGCCAGGTCGATCGCCGAGCCCCCGCCAATGGCAATGATCCCGTCACAGCCACACTCCTGGAACATGGCAACTGCTTCACGCACGGCGTTCTCGTTCGGGTTGGGCGGCGTGCTGTCATAGATCGGCAATTGCGCGCTGCTGTCACTGAAGGTGCTCAAGGCCACATCGACGATACCGGCAGCACGCACGCCACGGTCCGTCACGATCAAAGGCCTGGTTATACCAATGCGCTCGCACTCGGCAGGCAGGCGCGCAATGGCGCCGATATCGAACTGGATCTGGGTGATGTAGTTGATCAGGGACATAGGGCCTTCACAGCCTCCTGGCGCTATTGTTATGGGCGGTTCCGCCGCACTGGATGCGACACCGTGCAGCGCCAGTATAGGAATGCGCGCCTGGCCATGGTATTGAGAACAATCCATATCGGTATAACCCGGACGCATACCAGATGACCCCTTCACTCAACTCGATCATGTCCAGGCTCCACGCCCGCCACCTGCGCCTGCTCATCGAACTGGACGAGCACCGCTCGCTGCTCGGCGCGGCAAGCAGCGTCGGGCTTACCCAGCCCGGAGCGAGCAAGGCGTTGCAGGAAATCGAAACCACCTTCGGCACGGTGCTGTTCAACCGCACCAATCGCGGGCTGGAGCCCACGGCTGCCGGGCACTGCGCCATCCGCTACGCGCGCGTGGTGCAAACGGACATTTCAAACCTGCGGCATGACCTGGATGCCATCCTGCGCGGGGTCGGCGGCCGGCTGGCGGTGGGGGCAATCATGGGCGCGGTGCCATTGCTGATGAGGGCGGTGTCGCAGCTGGCGAGCATCCAGCCGCAGATGTCGTTCGAGATCATCGAAGACACCAGCCAGTCGCTGCTGGCACAGATCGAGAGCGGTCGCCTGGACGTCGCCTTGTGCCGCACCAGCGTGAGCAATAGCCCTCAACTGTTTGCCAGCAGGTTTGTCCAGGACGAGACGCTGGCGGTCATCGCCAATATCGACCACCCGCTCAAGCACGCGCAAAACCTGAACCTTGCAGACCTGGCCGAGAGCCGCTGGATCGTGTACCGGGCCAACATGCCGATGCGGGTACAGCTGGAGCGCGAATTCCACGATGCCGGCCTGCGCTTCCCGTTGCACCTGGTGGAAACCACCTCGATCCTGGCGACCTTGTCGCTGCTGCAGAACCGCCCCGACTTCGTGGCACTGGTATCGATCGATGTGGCCCGGCAATGCGCGATGAACCAACAGGTGCGCATTCTGCCCCTGACCATGGGCTCGGTCAGCGACCCGTACGAGCTGGTCACCCGCAAAGGCAGCCAGGCGACACCGGCCATGGACAAGCTCGCCGAACTGCTGCTGCCGGGAGCCGCCCGGACTACTACCTAGGCAGCTCGCCGGCATTGAGGTGGTGCGCATAAGTGGTCAGCTCGGGCTCGGTCCTTCACTCCATTGACGCATATCAAGCCGCCGGCCCCGGTTCGCGAGACGATGGCTGTCAGCAAGGAACGAATCGAAAACCGCCATGCGCATTGTGCTCAAGGCCATCGCCATCGATCACTGTGCGCGGCTTTGGACAAGGAGCCCCACATGAGCCCGCTGAACCACATACTGGTAGCCACCGACCTGTCCACTTCTGCCCGCAACGCGGCAGAACGCGCTGCGTACCTGAGCCAGGAGCAACAGGCATCCCTGGACCTGCTGTACGTTGCCAACCCGGCCCCCTTCGAGCGCCTGAAACAGCTGGTGGCACCGGGTGACGACCTGCTGAAACGCGTGCTGGATACCGCAGGCGAAAAAATTCGCGCACTGGCTGCAATGCTGTTCCAGCGCCATGACATCGCCGCTGGCGTGCAGGTCGCGCACGGCTCGGTGAGCACGGAGATCACCCGTGTGGTGCAGGATAAACGCAGCGACCTGCTGGTGTGCGGAGCGAAGGGCCAGAGCGTGGCGCGGCGCCTGCTGCTGGGCTCCACTGTGCAGAAGATGCTGAACCGCATGCCCTGCCCTTTGCTGGTGGTCAAGCAGGCGCCACGCGATGCCTACCGGACCTTGCTGGTTGCAGTTGATTTTTCGCCTTCATCACTGCGTTCCATCGAACTGGCAAAAGCCATTGCCCCGCAGGCCGAGATCATTCTGTTGCATGTGTACGAAGCGCCGTTCGAAGGCAGCATGCGCTTCGCCCACATCGACCATGACACGCTTGCACACTACCGCAATGTCATCCGCAAGGATGCGGTGAAGCAGCTCGCGGCCTTGAGCGAAACCGCCGGAGTGGCAGATGCTCGGCAGATCGTGGTGCATGGCGACCCTGGCTGGCGGATTGCCGAGCAGGAACAAGAGCTGGAATGCGACCTGATCGTGGTTGGCAAGCAAGGGGAAAGCACGCTTGAAGAGCTGCTCATAGGCAGTGTAACCAAGCATGTGCTGAACGAATCCCAGTGCGATGTGCTGGTGTCGCCATAGAATGCAAGTGATGTGGAGGACGCACGTGTCCTCCACCGAAGCCTGTGCCATCTACCGCAGCGCCTGCTTCGCGGGCTCGCCCGCTCCCACATGGATCACGCTGGCCTTCAGGTTGTGGGCACGACCGTAGCGCCCTCAGTTTTTTCTGGTTTCAAGCACCACAGCATTCTCCCCTCCGACAGCGGGCGCTCTGCGCAAGGCGTTTCATCGATTGCGCTGATGATTACTATCGAGCGACCCGCATGTTGGCCTGGCAAAAGCGCCCCCTATAATCGCCAGCAAATTTCCCCCGCTCCTTGCGCCTGCTTCAGGCGACATCCCTCTCTTGGAATCCAATACCATGCCAAGTGCCAGCCAGGCCCCTAGCGGCCTCCCCGAACATGATCAACAAAGCGTCAGCCAGCAGTGGCTGGCAATCCTTTCGGTCGCCGTCGGCGCCTTCGCCCTGGTGACCAGCGAATTCCTGCCGGTGGGTGTACTCAACGATGTCGCCAGCGACCTCGGCATCAGTGCAGGCCACGCCGGCCTGATGGTTACCCTGCCCGGCATCATGGCCGCCCTCGCCGCCCCGCTACTGTCGGTGGGCATTGGCGCCCTGGACCGTCGCTACCTGCTGATCGGCCTGACGCTGATCATGATCATCGCCAACGCGGTGGTGGCCTACGCCAGTGACTTCAACCTGCTGCTGTTCGGCCGCGTGCTGCTGGGCGTGAGTATCGGCGGCTTCTGGGCGACGGCCATTGCCCTCAGCGGTCGCCTGGCGCCCAAGGGCGTGGGCGTAGCCCAGGCCACCTCGATCATCATGGTCGGTGTAACCCTGGCCACCGTGCTGGGCGTGCCGGTAGGCACCTGGTTGAGCGGCCTGATGGGCTGGCGCATGACCTTTCTGGTAACCGCGCTACTGGGCGTACCGGTGCTGCTGGCGCAGATCCTGTTGCTCCCGCGGCTCAACCCGGACAAGGCCATCCGCATCAGCGACCTGCCGGCCCTGTTCATCAACCCACAGGCGCGGGTTGGCCTGATTGCCGTGTTGCTGATCGGCCTGGCGCACTTTGCCGCGTACACCTATGTCGCGCCCTTCTTCAAACAAAGCTCCGGCTTCGATGGGCCGACCATTGGCTCGTTGCTGCTGCTTTATGGCGTGGCTGGGGTATTCGGCAATATCTTCGCCGGTTTCGCCGCCAACCGCAGCGTACGTCACACCCTGCTGCTGGTAGCGTTGATGATCGGCACCAGCACTGCCCTGTTCCCTCACTTCGCCACCGGCATGACCGGTGCAGCGATGCTGATCGGGTTGTGGGGCTTCGCCTTCGGCGCGTTCCCGGCCTGCGCCAGTATCTGGATGTTCGTCGTCGCGCCCAAGGATGTCGAACGCGGCATGCCGCTGTTCGTCGCCATGTTCCAGGTGATCATTGCGCTGGGCTCGTTCTTCGGCGGTCGGATCGTCGACCAGCTGGGCAGCTCGGTGCTGCTGAGCCTGGCCACGGCCCTGGTGGGCTGCGGTTTCGCTACGGTGCTGGTGCTGGGGCGTAACGTCAGCAACAGCCTGGCGGCGCAACCTGGCTGAGCAGCCATCGCCGGCCTCCTACAGGGACCGCGTAACTCTTGAAGTCTGCGCTGTACCTGTGGGAGCTGGCTTGCCGGCGATGGGCCGCAAAGCAGCCCCGAATTGCCTGACTGACAGGCAGTGGGGCGCTGGCTGATTTTTTTTACGCTCTTTTTACGGCTGAGCCGACAGACACAAGGAATACTGGGCGCGCGATGCTCAGGGATGGCATGCATTTCTACCCGCCAGTCCAGAGAAGCCCTTCGTGAGCCAGTCCACCGCCATCGCAAATCAATCCGTTCCCGGCAAGTCCAACCCCATCGGCATGCTCGTCGCCGCTGTCGGCGTGGTGTATGGCGACATCGGCACCAGCCCGCTGTACACCCTCAAGGAAGTGTTCGCCGGGCACTACGGCGTGCAGGCCAACACCGCCGGCGTACTGGGTGTGCTGTCACTGGTGTTCTGGTCGTTGCTCTGGGTGGTGTCGCTCAAGTACGTACTGTTCATCCTGCGTGCCGACAACCAGGGCGAAGGTGGCATCATGGCCCTGACCGCCTTGGCGCACCGGGCGGCGGCGCCCTACCAGCGCCTGGGCAGGATACTGGTACTGCTCGGCCTGTTCGGCGCCGCGCTGTTCTACGGCGACAGCATGATCACCCCGGCGATCTCCGTGCTATCGGCCGTCGAGGGCCTGCAACTGGCCTTCGACGGTATCGAACATTGGGTCGTGCCGCTGTCGGTGGTGGTGCTGGTGGCGCTGTTCCTGATCCAGAAGCACGGCACCGCGCGCATCGGCATCCTCTTCGGGCCGATCATGGTGCTGTGGTTCGTCGTACTGGGTGCACTGGGCTTGCACGGCATCGTCCAGCGCCCGGAGGTGCTGCAGGCACTCAACCCGCTCTGGGCGGTGAAGTTCTTCGTGCTGCACCCGGGCATGGGGGTGGCGATTCTGGGCGCGGTGGTGCTGGCGCTGACCGGCGCCGAAGCACTCTACGCCGACATGGGGCACTTCGGCCGCAAACCCATTGCCCGGGCCTGGTTCCTGCTGGTGCTGCCCGGCCTGGTGCTGAACTACTTCGGCCAGGGCGCGCTGATCCTCGGCGACCCGCAGGCAGTGCGCAACCCGTTTTATCTGCTGGCGCCCGAATGGGCCCTGCTGCCCATGGTCGGGCTTGCCACGCTGGCCACCATCATCGCCTCCCAGGCCGTGATCTCCGGTGCGTTCTCGTTGACGCGCCAGGCCATCCAGCTGGGTTACGTACCGCGCATGTTCATCCAGCACACCTCCAGCGCGGAACAGGGGCAGATCTACATCGGCATGGTGAACTGGGCACTGATGGTTGGCGTGGTGCTGCTGGTGGTCGGTTTCGAGTCGTCCGGGGCGCTTGCGGCAGCCTACGGCGTAGCCGTGACCGGGACCATGCTGATCACCACGCTGCTGGCTTCGGCAGTGGTGCTGTTGCTGTGGAAGGCACCACGCTGGCTGGCGGTGCCGATGCTGCTGGCGTTCCTGCTGGTCGACAGCCTGTATTTCGCCGCCAATGCGCCGAAGATCCTCCAGGGCGGTGCATTTCCGGTGATTGCCGGCCTGGCACTGTTCACCCTGATGACTACCTGGAAGCGCGGGCGACGGTTGATCGTCGAGCGGCTGGACGAAAGCTCGCTGCCGCTGGACCTGTTCATTACCAGCCTCAAGGCCCAGCCGCCTCACCGCGTGGGCGGTACTGCCGTATTCCTGTCCGCCAGGCCCGAGGCGGTGCCTCACGCCTTGCTGCACAACCTGCTGCATAACCAGGTACTGCATGAACAGGTGGTGCTGTTGACCGTCGTGTTCGAGGACGAGCCACGGGTCAGCGCCGGCAAGCGCTTTGAGGTCGAGGCGTTTGGTGATGGTTTCTTCCGCGTGAGCCTGCATTTCGGCTTCATGGAGGAACCCGACGTACCGTTGGCGCTAAGCCGCTGCCAACGTGCGGACCTTGAGTTCGGCCCCATGCGCACCACTTATTTCCTCAGCCGGGAGACGGTCATTGCAGGCAGACAGATGGGCATGGCTCGCTGGCGGGAGCACCTTTTTGCCTTCCTGCTGAAGAATGCCAACAGCAACCTGAAGTACTTCAAGCTGCCGCTGAACCGGGTGATCGAGCTTGGCACCCAGGTCGAGATCTGAGCAGTCATGGACCACGATCCTTCTGTCAGCACGACAGAACTTGCAAAGCCGCTGCATGTCTTATCAGCACCTGAGCTCTACCTGCGCCGTTGGAGGCGAAACAACATGAGAAAAACCCTGGTGGCCGTCTTTGCTTGTGCTCTGGCATTCGGCGCAACGGCATTGTTACCTGCCGATATCTCGCCGATGGGTTCCGCGTATGCCAAAGGCGGTGGTGGCGGCGGTGGCGGTGGCGGCCACGGTGGTGGTGGTGGCCACGGCGGCGGCAATGGCGGTGGACGTGGCGCCGGCATGGGTGGGCACAATGGCACTGGCAATGGTGCGGGTCTCGCGGGTGATCATGCCGGCAAGGCTACGCGCGATCATGGTGTGAGCGGCAATCATTATGGAAGCTCACGTAACCAGGACAACGGCCATGGGACCACCACCTCAGGCATTGCCCAGTCCAAGGATACTCGCGGCTTGACGAAATCTACCGCTATCTCGGGGACTACGCCCGGTGATCATAATGCCAAGGGGCTGAGCGGCGCGGTACAAAACTCCTCCAAGAATGATCGATGAGCTTAAAGCTGCCAGGTACTGAAAGGGCCTGGCAGCCGCTTCGTCGAAAGGCTGCGCACTGCGGAACTTAAAAGGCAACCTTATGTCGTATCCGCACTCAAATTCCCCCCCCTGCGCCTTTTGGAGGCGAACAAACATGAAAAAAAACCTGGTAGCCGTCTTTACCTGTGCCCTGGCGCTCGGCGCAACTGCATTGTTGCCTGCCGATGTCTCGCCGATTGGTTCCGCATATGCCAAAGGTAATGGCAATGGCGGCGGCAAAGGTGGGTTCAACGGTAATGGCGCCGGCTACGAGAGTGATCATGCAGGCAAGGCCACCCGCAACCATGGCGAGAGCGGCAATCACTATGGAAGCCTGCGCAATGATGACAACGGCCGTGGCACTACCCGGTCCGGCATTGCCCATTCCAAGGAACACAACCAGGCCGGGCGCTCCTCTTCGAAGCATGATCGATAACTGAAAGCGCACATGGCGTGCCCTCGAACCGGGCGGTGCGGTTGATGGCACCGGCTACGCCGGTGTTCGCGGGTAAACCCGCTCCCACAGGTACAGCACATTTCTTCAGCTGGTGGGATCCCTGTGGGAGCGGGCATGCCCGCGAAGCAGGCGACGCGGTGGATGGCACCGGCTACGCCGGTGTTCGCGGGCGCGCCCGCTCCCACAGGTACAGCACATTTCTTCAGCTGGTGGGATCCCTGTGGGAGCGGGCATGCCCGCGAAGCAGGCGACGCGGTGGATGGCACCGGCTACGCCGGTGTTCGCGGGCGCGCCCACTGCCACAATCTGGTGCCCGCCAGACCTCAAACCCTGAACCGCCTCACCAACGCCGTCATCTCCCCCACCAACCCTGACAACGCCTTGCTCGCCTCACTGGTCTGCTGCGCCCCCGCTGCCGAGGATGTCGACAACTCGCGAATGTTCAGCAGGTTGCGGTCCACCTCTCGCGCCACCTGGGCCTGCTCTTCGGCTGCGCTGGCAATCACCAGGTTACGCTCGTTGATCTCGCCGATCGCACTGTAGATACCCTCCAGCACCTGCCCTGAAGCCAGGGTCACGTCCAGCGTCGACTGGGCGCGGCTGGTACTGGCCTGCATCGAGGCCACGGCCGCTTCGGTTCCCGCCTGCACGCGCCCGATCATCTGCTCGATTTCCTGGGTCGACTGTTGCGTGCGGTACGCCAGCGTACGCACCTCATCCGCGACCACCGCAAAGCCGCGCCCGGCCTCGCCCGCACGGGCGGCCTCGATGGCGGCATTGAGCGCCAGCAGGTTGGTTTGCTCGGACACCGAGCGAATCACTTCCAGCACCTTGCCGATGTCCCGTACCAGCCCGACCAGTTGCTGCAGATGCGCGCTGCTGGCCTGGATCTCCCGAGTCATGGCCTCGGTGCCGTCGATGTTGTCGCTGACTTGCCGGCGGCTTTGCGCTGCCAGCTGGTTGGATTCGCTGGTGGTCTGCGAGGTAGTGATGGCATTGCGCGCAACCTCCTCCACGGCCGTGGTCATTTCGGTGACGGCGGTGGCGGCCTGCTCCAGCTCCTGGCCCTGCTGGCGCAGGTTGTTGGCACTTTCCTCGGTGACGGTATTCAGCGCCGTGGCGGCTGCGTCCAGTTGCCTGGCACAGCTGCTGATCTGCCCCAGGGTGTCGCGCTGGCTCTGCTGCATGCGTTCAAGTTCATGGAACAGCTGGCCGATCTCGTTACCGCCCTGCCCCTGCACCGGCACGCTCAGGTCGCCACCGGCAATGCGCTGGAAGTGCCGACCAGCTTCGCGTAGCGGGTGCAGCACGCGCTGGGCAACAAAGGCCCAGCACAGCGCCGCCAACAACAGCGTCACGCCCAGCAGCCCCAGGCTCAGCAATTGCGCGCGCGCCAGGCGCCGGTCGGATTCCAGCATGATCTGCTGACCGCGCTCACTCAATGCGCCGACCAGTTGCTGGCGCAGCGCCTGCAGCCGGCCCATGGCGTTGCCGGCGTCGGTGTTGACCTTGAAATACTGCTCGAGCGAACGTTGACGGGTTGCCTCACGCTGCCCGGCGACCGCCTTGGCATACTCGCCATAGGTGGCCTGCAGCGCGGTTGCCAGTGCGTGCAGCGCAGGCTCGCGGGCGTTTTCGACAAACTCGTCCACCAGCTTCTGGCTCTTGTCGTTCAGCTCGACCGACAGCGCCATGCGCTTGCTGGCGCTTTCCTCATGGCCACCCAGCTGCTCGATGAAGCCCGAGGACACATTGGCACTGGCGCGAATCGCCATCAGCAACGCATTGTTCAACCGGTCCGACTGGTGCGCAGTCTGGTCCAGTTCGGTGATCTGCTGGTCACTGCCCACCGCCGCCCGCCATGCACTGACGGTGGAAAACAGCAGGGTCACGCTGAACAGCGACAGCACCCAGAACATTCCGGTGCGGATCTTCAGGTTGGCAAGCATGCGGGCAGTACTCCTTGTTGGCACCACTTCTGGTCGATGATTCGACGGTGGGTGTGCTGCTATCGGAGGTACTGCCCCAGGCTTGAGGCGCCGGAGTGCGGTTATGGGCGGTAACCGAACAGATGTTGTCGAGACAAAGACCGGGCAACAGGCAACAAATCGCCCAGGCGGGAACTTCAGCGCTCCAATTCGGTCGATAGCATCCCCTCGCCCTCCAACCGGGCCTGCCCAAGCCCTGCCGAGTCTACCGCCGATGTCCAGTACACCTGTTCTGTCAGCCCTGCTCCTGTTGTTCAGCGCAATCACGGCACAGGGCGCACTGGCCGGCGAACGCTACGCGCCCGCACGCAGCAACAATGCCTCGACGGTGCTGATCGAAACCGCCTCGCAACAGTATGCCGACGGCCAACTGGACCAGGCGGCGGCCACCCTGGAGCGTGCGCTGCACATTCAGCCGAACAACCCGGCAACGCTGCACTACCTTGGCGTTTTGCGCCTTCAGCAAGGGCAGTATGAACAGGCCGAAACCCTGGCGCTTCGCTCCAACCTGCGTGTTGGCAACAATCACGCACTGCGCAGCCGCAACCTGCAGCTGATAGAAGCCGCGCACAAAGCCCAGGGCTCGGGCATGCTGCCGACGGCTGCACACTGACGGCGATCAGACGCTGCGCGTCAGGCCACCATCGACCGCTTTGCACCCACGCGCATTACCCGGTAAAGTCGGCGCCAGGGCGCTGGCTGCGCCTGCGGTCCGCGCCAAGGGGTTTCCCGAGCCATGCGTCATCACATTCCCATACCAGCTCCCGGCTTGTCGGCGGACCGAGCCCCAAAGGAGTTGGCATGCCCGCCATCAATGCATCCCGCCACCACGGCCTGCTCGACCTGCCCGCCTTGCGCAAACGCGCCAAACGCTTGCTCACCGCCCTGAAAAACCACGAGGCCGGCGACACTCGCGAGCAGCTACGCGCGCTCGGCCTGCCTGGCCCTGACTACCGGCTTGCCGATACCCAATGGCTGGTGGCCCGCGAGGCCGGCTTTGCCAGCTGGCCCAAGCTCAAGGCCCATGCCGATGCTGTCGCTTTCGCGGCACGCCACCCTGGCTTCACCGCCGATGACGAGGCAGCCGTGCAGCATTGGCGCTGCGGCAACGACATCGCCCACAGCTTGCGCACGGCCGGTTTTGCCGGTGCCTTCCAGATGTTCGAGGACCCCATGGTCATGGGGCCCGTCTGCGCACTGCCCGAGGAGCAGTATTGGCAGGCTCGGGCCGCTTACATACAGCAGGCGTTCAACCTGAGCATTCAGGACGTTGAGCAACGACAAGCGGCACAGCGCACCGCCCTGGCCGGGTTGAACAGCGACAGCAAGATCGTGCTGTGGTGCGAGGGTGACGCTTACGACCAGCTGTTCCTGATCCGCGTACTCGCCAGCCTGCCCAGCCTGCCGCGCCGCCTGGAGCTGATCGAAATCACCCAGGTACCTGGCGTCGAGCGCTTCATCGGTATCGGCCAGCTGGCCCCGGACCTGCTCGCCTGGCTATGGCCACAACGTCGCGCGTTGGGTGAGGACGTGCTGGCTCTGGCCCGCCATGCATGGGCAGCCTATACCGCGCCTGACCCAAGGGCCTGGGCTGTCCTGGCGGGCATCCAGCATGCGGCCTTGCCGTTGCTGAGCCGGGCCCTTGCGCGGCAACTTCAGGAACTACCGGGGGCGAACGACGGCTTGAGCCTCACCGAGCGCCTGTTGTTGCGCGTTCTGGCGTCACGCGGCGAACTGCCGGCCGGACGTGTGTTTGCCCAGTTGATGATGCAGGATGAACCGCTGCCTTACCTGGGCGACATGATGTTCCATGTTTTGCTGCAGCCCCTGATCCATGCACCGCACCCGCTGCTGCTGGAAGGCCCGGGCGAGTCTTGGGCGCAACGGCCGTTGCGGCTGACCGCACTTGCCGAGCAGGTGCTCGCGGGGCAGGCGCATTGGCTTGACCACAACCCTGCGCAGCGCTGGGTGGGTGGAGTGCTTATCAATGCCGCGGACAGGCCCTGGGTGGTCAGCGAACAAGGCGAAGTGTGGCAGCGCAAATAGCCCGCTCAAGCCTGATCAAGTAACGCGGTGGATGGCACCGGCGTTGCCGGTGTTCGCGGGCATGCCCGCTCCCACAGGAACCGAGGATATCCGAAAACAGCGCCATACCTGTGGAAGCGACTGCGCCCGCGAAGCAGGCGACGCGATCTATGGCACCGGCAAGTCAGCGCTCATGGAACTACCCCTAACTCATTGCATCAGCAGGGACCCTGTGGGAGCGGCTTTAGCCGCGAACACCGGCGCAGCCGGTGCCATGCACCGCGTTGGATTCTTCGCGGCTAAAGCCACACAGGGTACGCGGACCGCTTGCGAATTCAGTTCTCTACTCGACAGCGCAGCCCAAAGGGCTGGGTGATCGCCCGCAGGGATTGCGCTGGACCGATGTTGCAATCGCCTTCGCCGCTTGCGCCAAACGTTGTGTAGCCAGCCGGATTTCATCCATGTCCAGCGAGGCGAAACCGAGGCGCAGGGCATTTTCCGCATGACCAAACGGCGAAAACTGCCGGCCACTGCGTACCACCAGGTCCAACTCCAACGCCTTGCCAACCAACTGATCCACATCGATCCCGTCAGCAAACCTCACCCACAGTGCCAGCCCACCTTCCGGCTCGCGCACGGTTACCTGCTCGCCAAAGGCATCGTGCAAGCAAGCCAACAGGGTCTCTCGACGCCGGCGATACTCCCGGGCAACCCTACGCAAGTGCTTTTTCAGCTCGCCATCATTGATCAAGTCCGCCAGCATCTGCTGCATCACCGCATCGCCCTGCCCCAGTGTCAGCGTCGCCCTGCGTTCGAGCGCCACGGCCACCTCCGCCGGCGCCACGATGAAACTGCAACGGAACGTACTGCCCAGGGACTTGGACAATGAGCCAATGTAGATCACGTGCCGCTGCTGACGGTCGCTGGCCAGCGGCAGGTAAGGCCGCCCGGCGAAGTGGTACTCATGGTCGTAGTCTTCCTCGACCACGCAAAAGTCATGCTGCCGCGCCAGCTCCAGCAGCTGCTGTCGGCGCCCGGCAGGCAGGCTGACCGTGGTCGGGAACTGGTGATGGGGAGTGATGTACAGCATGCGCACCTGGTGCAGCCGGCACAGTGCATCGATCTGCTCGACCCGGCAGCCCTCGTCATCCAGGTCCACGGTGACCAGCCGGGCGCCCAGCTGGCGGAAGATCTCCCACGCAGGCGGATAGCTCAGGCGCTCGACCAGCACAACGTCACCGGGCTTGAGCAGCACGCTGGCCACCAGGTACAGCGACATCTGCACGCCCTGGGTCAGGCAGATATGCTCGGCGCCAACGTTCAGGCTGCGATTGTGCCGCAGCATATCGGCCAAGGCGCTGCGCAGGGAGTGGCTGCTGCACGCACTGCCATGGCGCACGGTGTTGGCGGCAAAGCTGTTGCGCAAGGCATTACGGTAATAACGGTGCAGAACGGTCTGCGGCAGCAGGCGGTGGTCACAGGCGCCGTTGTCGAAGAAAAGCGCACCCGGCCGATCCTGCTGCGCGGCAGCCTGTTCGTTGGCCGCGAAGTAGGCAACGGCAGGCTCCTCCTGTAGCACCAGGGCAAAGGGCTGCGCTGCATCGGGCTCGGCCAGCGTACCAGCCGCTAGCTGCCGACTGACGAAGGTGCCGCGGCGCTGCACGCTTTCCAGCCAGCCTTTGGTCTCGGCTTCCTCGTAGGCGAGGATCACCGTCTTGCGATTGACGTTCAGCAGTTGCGCCATTTCCCGCGTGCCAGGCAACGGCGTGCCGGGGCGCAGGCGGCCCTCGGAGATCGCGGCTACCAGGCCCTCGACGATCTGCCTGTACGAAGCCTGCGGCTGCGCCCCGTCGAGCTTGAGCAGCGGCTGCCATTTGCGAAGCTGGACCATGTGAATTAACCGAAACTGGAGGTTCTACTGGTCCTGGACTATAGCAACAATCGAACCTCCACTTGCCTCGAGGTGCCCATGCAGAACCGCCACGTCATTGAATTGTCGCCCTCGGGCAAAACCTTCGACGCCAGCCAGGAGCTGCTGCTCGATGCCATGCTCGCCAGCGGCCTGCCGGTGCCCTTCTCATGCCGCCGCGGCGCCTGCGGCTCGTGCAAGGTCAAGGTGGTGTCGGGGCAGTATCGGGACAAGCAGCGGACGGCAGACATGCCCGCGCCCTGCTACCCCCTCGCCGCCGACGAAATGTTGCTGTGCCAGAGCCACGCCTGCAGCGACATGCGCCTGGAAATCCCCGGCTGGTCCCTGGAAACCCAGGCGCTGGAAATCCACGCGCAGGTTCATGGCAAACGCGAACTGAGCGCCGATATCATCGAACTGGTGCTGCAGCCTGCACAGCCGTTGGCGGTACGGGCTGGCCAGTACGTACGCTTTCGGCTCGACAACGGTGACAGCCGCTGTTTTTCCATCGCCAACCTGCCCGCCCAGGACCAGGGGCAACTGGTGTTTCACATCCGCAAGGTAAGCGGCGGCCTGTTTACCGAACGCCTGCTGCCAACCCTGCAAGCAGGTGACAGCTTGAAACTTGAAGGGCCGGTGGGTGCCTGCACCTGGCAGCACGAGGACCAGCGGCCCCTGGTGCTGTTCGCCACTGGCACAGGTTACGCCGGCATCAAGCCATTGCTGCTGACCGCCCTGGCAGGTGATGCCGAGGTCACGTTGTACTGGGGCGGCAGATCGGACGCCGACTTCTATGACCGTGAGTTTCTCGACCAGGCCAGCCGTGCACACGCTCACTTTCGCTGGCACCCGGTGCTGTCGGACCAGGCGCGCGTGCAGCAGGTGGCGCTGGCCCAGGCCCATCGCTGGGCCGACACCCAGGTCTATGCCTGCGGCAATGCCACGATGATCAGCCAGGTTCGCGAGCAGTGCCTCGCAGCAGGCCTGCAGCCCCATCGTTTTGTCGCGGAGGCTTTCGTTGCCAGCGGCGCACTGGCGCCCGCGGCTTCAACAGCCAACCCATTGCACCCGGAACTGGAAAAAGTCGGCCCGCGCTACTCGCTGGACGGCATGCTCGCTGCCCGCGAGCAGTCGGTACGGGCCGTGACAGCGATCGCCAGCCAGCTGAAAGTCGGCATGACCACCGCCCAGGCGCTGGAGATGGCCGGGCAAACCTTGCAGGCGATGGGCGCATCGCACACCTGGCACCCGACCTACATCCGCTTTGGCGACGACACCGTGCGCACGCCGCGCCAAGGCATTGATCTGCAACGTGTATTACGTAACACGGATATCGTCGTGGTCGATGTCGGCCCGGTATGGGATGGCTATGAGGGCGACTATGGCGACACCTTCGTGTTCGGCCAGCACGAGCTGCACCACGCCTGCGTCAAGGCACTGCATGAAGTGTTCGACGAAACCCGCCAGACCTGGGGCCGTGGCCTGACCGGGCGAGAACTGTACGACTTCGCCGAGCGCAGTGCCCAGGCAAAAGGCTGGCAGCTGGAGCGCAATCTGGCCGGGCATCGCATCGCCGACTTCCCGCATGTGCTGTATGGGCAGGACAAACTGGCCGAGGTGGAAATCGTCCCGAGCGAAGTGGTGTGGGTGCTGGAGATCCAGTTGTGCCACCCTACCGAGCCGGTCGGGGCGTTTTTCGAAGACATCCTGATTGGCGAAGCCAGGCCGTTCGCCAACCTTCGCCGCGATAGGGCTGCATAGCAGCCCCGCGATCTTTGCCGCAACGCTGAAACCCTGGGGCCGCGTTGCGGCCCTATCGCGACACAAGGCCGCTCCTACAGAACACCAGCCCGGCAGGTACACCCTCAAGCACCGAGCGAATACAGCACGCCTTGCAGCTTGCCCCGGGTCATCTCGGTGCACGGCTGCATGGGCTCTCGCAGTTCATCGCTCATCAACCCCTGTAGCTGCAAGGCCGCCTTGAGCACAGCCGGGTTGGGCTCGGCAAAGGCCATCTTCATCCATGGCAGCAACTGGTAGAACGTGCCGCGCGCGGCTACCCAGTCGCCATGGTCGACCTGCTGCAGCATGCGCACGTACAGGTCGGCGCGTACATGCGCCGAAGCCGAAATGGCCCCTGCGCCACCCAGGCACAGGTTGTTGAAGATCTGCACATCCTCACCGGCCAGCACCTGGGCGTGGCCGTCCTGGATCAGGGCCATGGTGGTCTCGCTGTCGCCGCTGCAGTCCTTCACCGCCGCGATGCGCGGGTGGCGCACGATGCGGCGCAGGGTTTCACGCTCGATGCGTACCCCGGTGCGGTAGGGGATGTCGTAGACGATCACCGGCACGCTGGCGGCATCCGCCACGGTGCTGAAGAACGCCTCGATGCCGGCCTGCGAAGGCCGGATGTAGCACGGTGCAGGGACCAGCAGCCCGCCAATGTCACGCCGCTGGATTTCAGCCTGGAAGGCCAACAGCTCGCGCAGGTTGTAGCCCGACAGGCCCATCACCACCCTGCCCGGCTCCACCCAGGCCAGCACAGCGTCCAGTACGGCCAGTTGCTCGGCCTTGGACAGCGCCGCTGCCTCGCCCGTGGTACCGCATACCACAAAACCGGCCACACCCTCTTCGAGCAGCTTCTTCACCAGTTTTTCCAGGGCGGCGAAGTCGATTTCATTGGCGCGCATTGGCGTGACGAGGGCGATCCAGATACCACGGAAATTCGACATGCAAAAACTCCTGATGTTGACCGAAAGTCAGCGTCAGCAGGGCGAAGAGTCGAAGTGGTCTGGCAGGGATACCTGGCGCCTTCTGTCTCGTCAGCCCACCTGACGAGACAGCGCGCCTCGGTCAGATGAGCGGCTGTTTCTTGGATTTCTTGGCAACGGCAACGCACGCGCCTGCCTGGGCGATGAAGCCCGAAGCGAAAATGGCGTGGTTGGAAGTGGACATGCCGGCAAGCCCGTTGCGTGGATATGGCTGGATAATGGTGGCGCGGCGCACTCGGTGTCAACACCGAGATAGCAAACCCATCCGGCTGCGCTGGTGTTCACTGCCAAAGCCGCACAGAGATCTGTGGGCCCGATCTTGTACAAGAGGTATTTGATCAATCCAGCATCCACCCAGCATCACCCTCCTCCAGCACACCACCGTGATCCGTCCGGTCACCTTTACGCGCCACGGCCGCGCCCTCGACCAGGAAATGCTCAGCCCCGCTCTCGATCACGGCGCCGCACGTGGTCCGATCCCCCACCCTGGCAACCGCCCTGCCATTGAAGGTGTACGTGGCACTGCCGCTTTCTACCTGGTTGATGCCATGCAGCGGGCAGACATGTCGATGGCCTACCAGTACGACAGGGTTCATTGGGCTTCTCCTTCTGATGGCCCGGTACGAGATTCACGGTCCATGTCCTCCGGCCAATGAACCTTGGGTGCCAGGCAATGCATGTGGCTGAGGCCATCGTCATCGTTCCAGTCACGGGGTGGGTGCACGAACTTCGGCAGGGCTTCGGGGCCTTGCTGCATGAATAGCCGGGCGATCGCCCAGTAGGCTTCGCCGTGATACAGGTCGTGGGTGAAGAAGACGCGGTCGATGACTTCGTTGGTTTCCGGGTTGCGGACGGACAGCATGACGTTTTCGATCAGCCCACCGTGGCCAGGGGCGTAGACTCGGTAGACTTCGGCGGTTACATCGTCCCAGTTGTAGGCGACCGGTTTGACGCCCCAGTGTTTGCGGCTGAAGATGAAGATGCGGTCATATCGAAACTCATAAATGTATATCTTTTGGCGGAGTCGATTGAAGCGAATTGGCTCATCTCTAGGCGTAACCAGATCAAGTCTGACATAGGGAATCAAAGCCCATAGTATTGCCGGAGGAAAAATTATTGATATGTTTATTAGCCAATCGCGCTGCCAACCGTCATGCAAAAGACCCCAGTAGAGGCAAAGCGTCAATCCCAGAATAAAAATCAACCCCGGAATCCCAACTAAAAATATGACACCTCGGAGGATAATGCTACTCCGAGGTAACTCGAGATAAACATCATCGAGGTAGTTGGGCGACGGTTTGACACTTGCCCACACTTCCCGCCACTTTGGCACGTCATCTACCTTGGGAAGGTCATGACTCCAGCCTAAAGCGCGCTCCCACAGAACTTTACCATCACGCTTCACTCGTTAATCTCCCTGGCACAAATCTCAATATACCCACCTGGCAAGCTCCGATCCGGCCAGTACATCACCAACAGCGTAGCTGCCAGTATCGTGTGGTTTCCTATAGTTGCCATGAGCGATATCGAGCCAGAAATTTCTAACTGACTGAGCCCCGCAGGGTAAGGTTTTCGCTTCTCGCTGATTGAATAATTGCGGTCGTGGTCGGGTATTCGCGGCGATGTAAAGCTGGAAAATGAAGAGGACGGTGAGAGAGGCTCTTCAGAGTTTGCAAAGAAATTGCCCGAAGCAATAGTTTCCCCGCCAACGTAATCAGGGTGATGGCCATCACCGTGACGATGCACGATCAATTTCCAGTGATATCCCGAAGAACGCTCGTCGTACATAGGCAAAGCGATCAAGAATTTTAGCTCCCTCATTATTTCGACACTAATCAAGCCACCGATTTTCGGAAGACCTGGATCAGTTGCCAAGTGCGACTCAAAGTGCAACTTCGCCTGCACCCCTAACGTGGCAGCATTGAGTTCGGCAAAAGCGATATCCGCATGTTCTGGAGAATTCCAATGAATGCTCGGCTTTTCGTCTGCCTTTCCAAAGCAGCACCGCCTTACCCAGCGTTCCAAATCAGTTGATTCATTTTTCTCAGCCCGTTTGCTTAGTTGATAAGCAGCAAGCGTGAGGGCTATCGCCAATCCCAGCGGGCCGAAAAATAACGGGTTGAGTACTGCGACTCCGAACGCGATAGTTCCAGCAGCATAAAAAACGGCTGAAGTTAGATGTTGGTAGTACGCTACTTCATCACCCGCAGCGGCGGTGCGCCTCATGGCATTGATTGCTTGAGCCGTATCAAAGACCCCTGCAACCACACTTACCAAAGCACCAAGCCTTATCAAGGCCTCCCCTGTGGCTGCTACACCCTTTGCCCGTGCCAAATTCAGTGGACCAGCGCTTGATCTCAAAATGAGCCCAACCAACTCGATTTGCCCTCCCAACACGCCCAATTGAGATCCTTGCAACGCCAACTTGGCCTCAAACGCCTTGGGCCCAATCTCCGCTTCCGCCTTTTCCTGATTCCTGCCCAGGCTGTCCTGCTGCAAATACAAACCGCCTATCGCCAGCAGGACTTCCCAGCTACCAGCAATCCCGCGCAATCCAGAAAAACCGGTTCTAACCAATCGGGCCGCCTGCTGCGTCGTGATCTTCATCCCCTGCAACAACCTGCGCGCATCGGTTTCCAACGTCCCCGCTGCCACCGAGATATCCACTAGGGCAAGCTGTGCCGCGCTGCTCGCCTGGGTTACGCCCATGCTGGCTTCCTGGAACAACCGCCCATGCACCTCTTCAGCCTTGCCCTCGACCCACACCGTCACGCTGATCATCGAATTGGTGAACCGCGGGTCAAGCACGGCCAGGCTCATCAGCCCGTGCTGGATGATCGGCCGCACCTTGCGCATGGCCTTCATCGAGCCAAACTCGAAGTCATCGATATTGCGGCGCATCCGGTCCCGTGCCTCGGCGATCGACGCGTTGGCCTTGTGCTGCAACTCCCGGAGGTGGGCGCTCTGCAAGGCGTAGTACTCGCCCAGCTTCATCTTCACTTCCAGCTCGATCAGGTGCACGCCGTTGTAGAGAAACTGCGTGGCGCTGTTCAGATGCCGCACGGCCTTCTGAATGCCAGGTGACAGACATGGCGCCAGCCGCTGACTGGCCGCATTGAGTGCGCCCTGTGTTTCAGCAATGGCCTGCTTGAGGGTATTGCGCATGCGCAAGCCGGCGTCATCGCTGGCGATGATCTTGCTCAGCATGCCGTAGAGCTTGTCGCTGTCGTTCCAGTTGATCGTTTCTGGGGCGGAGAAACTGGGCAGCAGCCCGGCCAGCAGAGAGCGATCCCGCATCAACAAGGCGCGGTAGGGCGGGCTGTCCGGGTCCTGCAGCCATTTCAACCAGAGCAGTTCGCTGGTGCCGGAAGCGGGAACATGCGGTTCAAGGCGGGGGACGACAGCTTCCGTAACGCCGCCACCCAGGCACAGGGCCATGGTCTTGGCGTAGGCCACCCCGGACTCGCGATCGTTGCCGTCGTAGTCGTACGCCTCGGCCACCTTGAACATGGGCGTATCGAACAAGGCAACGTACGCCCTTGTGTCCTTGTCGATGTAACGCTGAAACTCGCGCTCCTGTTGCTCGTATTCAGCCTGGAACGCGGCCCGCTGCGGTTCGTGGTAGCGCTCTTCAAGCCGCTCGTCACTCTCCTGCTGCGCACGCTCGACCAATAGCTGCCGCTCGACTGCCGGGTCGGTGAACACCGGCGGCCCATCGCCCGTCATCGGTTCCAGCGACGGCACCTTCTGCGCCGCCCATTCCCTGTGCGTGGCGCGAATGATCTGCAGGATCTGCGAGGTCTGCAGCTGATAGGCGCGCATCGGTTCTTCACGCCAGGCCTGACGCTTCAGTACCCAGTTCAGGCGCTGATGGTTGTACTCCCGAATCAGCCCGACAGTGTCGTCGAGCTCCACTGCCAGCACGCCGTTTTCCAGCTGGTGCCGGTTGATCGCATTGACCAGATACCCTCGCAGGGCGAACCGGCGCAACCAGCGGCTGTGGAAGCCATGCGCACTGTCGAAGGGCGCGCAGCCATGCTGGGCATACTCGAATACCTGCTGGTCGACCCCAAGCTTATCGGGCGTCATGGCGATGCCCAGCAGCTCGGGATTGCTGCGGGCCTGGATCAGGTCCAGGCCCTCGAAGCGATGCGCAGGCGACGCGCCGCTCTTGTAGGCGTTCAGCACGCTCACCGGCCAAGGATCGCTGGAGAAGGCCAGCCAGGCGCTGGCGTACCTGCTGGTATCGAGGTTGAGAAAGGCCGAAGGAATATCGTGGTCTTCGTTCACGCATTTTTCGGGCAGCGGCGAAGGCGGGCCGTCTGGCGGCTCGTAGGGATTGAAACGACGCAGGTGACCCTGCTCGCTGACGGCATAGGCATGCCAGACCTGCTGCTCGAGCAGCACATACAGGAAGCCCCTGCGCAAGGTGCGCAAGCCGATCTTTGTCGAGATATGCCGGTTATCCGCCACGGTGGAGACACAATCGGGGCGGGTATCGGGCACCAGGGCGCGGCGCAGCGGCAGGATCGGCAGACCCTGGCGCTCGCAGAACATGCACTGGTCGTGCGGCAGCCCGGCTTCGGCGATCGCGAGGGCGATACGTTGGCTGATGGTCATGAGCGACTCTCGGATTTCGGCAGGCATTCGATCAGTTGGCGCCATTGCGCCTCGGAGTAGCGGGCGAGCAATGCGGCAAGAGGCGCCTGACCTCTGGCCGCTGCGTCGATCATTTCGCCCACCGCAGGTACGGTATGCAGCCTGGGGTGAATGCACAGGTGATGGAGAGCGAAGGCCACGATGTCCTCCATCTCGCTCAGGCCCAACCTGCGTGCATCATCGACATGGTTCGAAGCACGCACCGCAGCAAACGGTGGAATCTGGCACTGATTGATGTGCTGCGAACCCGCTCGCAACACTCTCCAGGTAGCCAGCACACGTTCGATCAGCCCCACGTCATCCTGAATTCGCCGCGCAGGGGTCGGCAAAGGGTGTCGCTGCCCGCTCTGCCCTTTCAGGCTTGCCAACCTCCCACCGCTACTCAGGAACAACCAATCACTGATCGGCCACCATGGGCCTTGTTCAAGCCGCTCGAACGTCGCCGCAAGCAACTCCAGACGGACGGGTTCATAGACCGGGTAGCAGCCGAATTCCCGATTGGAATCGGGCAACCGACACAAGGCCGTGAGATGGGACGCGACAGCGGCCGAAGGCGCCTCACTGAACAGCCAGCCACACAGGTAACGCCGTTGCTGAAACAACGCCCTCTGCGCTGCCCGGGCGGTCAGTTCCAGCAGACGCCGACTGGGGACCGTGCCGGGCGAAGCCAGGCAGACCAGTACGGGATGCAGTTGGGGGACATGGGCCAGGTCGGCCCGGTGCACACGGGTCAATGCCTGCTCACCCAGGGCATTGCGCAGCGGGGCAAGCACGGCGTGGTCGCCATCGTGAGCAGTCGCAAGCGGATCTATCAGCACATGGCAGTACAAGTGCGCCCCATGATGGCTTTCGATGAGCCTGGCCAGGTTATCGGTGCGCATCAGGCCTTGGCCTCGCACTTTTTGCTGGCGTCAGGCGTAAGCGAGAGTGGCTGGCTGTTTCCAGCCCCTGACGCAGCCGCACTGGTTTGCCCCAGCAGGTCGAGTTTCAGCCCGTTGATGGTGATGCCCTGCCCGTCCAGCACAATGCTGCCGCCCGCGGTTCTGAACTCGATGCGCTCACTGGCGCGCAGCTGATAGATCGTCGCATGTTGCTCCATGCCCTGCCCGACGGTGACCTTTTGCGCACCTTTGACGACAAGCTCGGCGTCCTTTCCGACAAAGGCCTGGTGATTGGCCCCTGTTGATTCGCTACGGTCGTTGCCTACTTTCTCGATCAGGTCATGCTTGATATCTACACGGCAGTTTTGCCCAATGAGCTGGGTATGGTCGCCCCCGGTTTCCTGGTGGAAGTCATGGCCGATATTCAAGTGCTCATCATTGCCGACCTGCTCGACACGATTACGCCCCACACGCGTGGTCTCGTCATTGCCGACTACATTGTTCTGGTCCCGCTGGGCATGGATGAACACTTCTTCCTTGCCGAGTTCGTCCTCGAAGCGCAGCTCGTTGAAACCATCGCCCTTGTGGGTCTGGCTCTTGATGGTCATGCGCGTCTTGTGCTCGGGCAGGTCGTACGGCGGCAGCTGGTCGCCGCAATAGGTACGCCCGGTGATCATCGGCTGGTCGGGGTCGGCGTTGACGTACTGGATGATCACGTCCTGGCCGATGCGCGGGATGGCCATCGAGCCCCAACTGCCACCTGCCCAGCCTTGTGACACGCGCACCCAGCAGGAGCTGAACTCGTTGTTCTCGCTCTCCCGGTCCCAGGGGAAGCTCACCTTGACCCGGCCCCACTCGTCGCAGTAGATCTCTTCCCCGGGCGGCCCGACGACCGTGGCCATGTGCGGGCCGTCGATGCGTGGCTTGGGCAATGGCGCCGGACGCCATTCGATCCGGCCGGGCACCAGCACGGCTTCCTGCGAGTAGCGTGTCCCTTGTTCGGCCCCGGCAGCTTCTTCTTGCAGGCTGGTGAACTGGCTGCCCTCGTGATGTACACGCATCACACGCCAATGGGCGTTGAGGTCTTTGCGCGGGTGCTCGACGAGGGTGAAGCTCAGCCCCGGTTGCAGGCGTACATCGTCACCCTCGACTTCGGCAATACGGGCGTCATGGCGCAGGGCCGTGAGTCGCGTGGCGGTGAAGGGCACTCCGACCGCATCACGCTTGTAGCGGCCGGGGTAATCGAAGCGCTCATAGTCCCGGGACTGATGGGTGATGCTACTGTCACCTGCGCGGTGTTCCTGCCGGTACTGCGGGTTGGTGAAGGTGTAGTCCCGCTGCACCTGGCGGGCGGTGCGCACCTGTTCGCTGTAACGCAGGCGGCGCAGGCAAGGCCTGGCCTGGTCGCCACCGCTGTTGGCGCGGTACAGCACCTGGTCGGGACCGATGTCGTCTTCGTCGAAGAAGTCCTCATCCTCGTCGTCGGCCTTGAGCGCGCTTCGGCTGATCTGCCCCAACGCCAGCAGTCGGTCGGTGATGACCAACAGGTGGTGTTTCGGCGTGTGCTCGAAGCGATAGACGAAACCCTCTTCACCCGCCAGGCGGGCGATGAAGTCGAGGTCCGTTTCACCGGCCTGTACGCAGAACTCGCGCACCTGATGCTCGCCCATGCTCTTGATTTCGAAACGGGCAATACCCTGGCGCTTGAGCATCAATTCGAGAATCTGCGGCACGGTCTTCTGCTGGAAGATGCGCCAGTTCGAACGCAAGCCGGCACGGGCCAGCACGGGCTCGACCAGGGCGCGGTAACGGGTGCGATAGAACCCCGTCTCACCCTGGCTGAAACTGCTGACCAGGCCGTGCACATAGCGCAGGGGGCGCTCACCGCGCCAGATCGTGAACAGCACTGGTTTGTCGAGCAACTGGCCGAAGTCGACCTCGTCTTCAAAACTGATCAGTTCCAGTTTCAGCTGGAACGGTGAGCTGATCATTTCGTCGAGTTCGAACGAAACCACTTCGAAGTCAATCTGGCCAGCCAGCGGCTGGAAGGTGAAACGCAAGTCGGATTGGCTAGGCATGCGGATTCCCCTGCTACTGCTGCAAAATGCCGTTGAGCGATTCCAGCACCTCGGCGGTGATCAGGCTCAGGCGGTAGCTGTAGTAGCAGTAGGCGCAGACCATGGCGATGGCGGAGATCACCAACGGGCTCCACCAGGGCCATTCCCGGCGCAGCATGCGGTGGGGGCGATGGACCACGTTGGTATAGGGGTCGCCCACGAATTCCGGCGTGGGACCGCGCAGTTCACGAATGACCTTGTGCATCCGCGAAATCAGGGCATTGATGATTTCATCGCACTTCGGGTCCAGGGCGTACTTGCCCTTCAGGCCCAGGCAAAAGCAGAAGTACAGGAACTCCAGCACATCCTGGAACTCCTCGGGCGACTGCATCAACCGCTCCAGCAACACGAAGATCTTCTCGCCACCCTGGGTTTCGTCATGGAAGATGCTGAGCAGCGGTTCGTGGCTCCAGCACGAATTGTTCCCCCAGGGGCGGCTCATCACGGCCTCGTCCAGGTAAAGGCACAAGGCATAGGAATAGACTTCGAGGTGCACGGCGGAATAACCGTGCTGCTGTATTTCCTCGCGGATGGCGCTGACCTGGGTCTGCAGGGCCTTGTGCACCTGTTCGATGTTGGGCAGGTCATCCAGCGTGCGCAGGCGTATGACCAGGCCGAACAGCGGGTTGGCCGCGTCGAGCATCAGGTTGGCGAAGCCGCCGCGTAGCCGGAAGTCCGGGTCGGCCGGATAACCCTGATGATCTGCGCGCCTGCCCTGACCGGGTGGATAGGGTGAATCGGTGCCCCCCGGGACATCGAGCATGGCATGCAGGCTGCTTTCGGTTACGTCATGGGCAGCGTTGGCGGCCTGGGATTTTCCAGGACGAACAGCAGATGGGCCGGGCATGAAGAGGTCCTTGTCTTCCAGTAGGCTGAAGACATGAACACTATCGGGGAATCAATTCTTCGAGGAGCGTAGGGCTTCCCAAAACGCTGTAGGAATTTTCGCCTTTTGGCTTGTCTGGACGCTGCAATGCCGGAATTCCGGGGCCGCTCTGCGGCCCCTTTGCGACACAAGGCCGCTCCTGCAACGACTGCGCCAGCCCTTGTGTGGGCGGCGCAGCGCCGCAACCGATCAATCAGCCAAACAACCTGGCCAGGCAACCCAGCTTCTTCTTGTACGAGCGCCGAGCCTCCAGTGCGTCCTCCAGGCTGACTTCCAGGAACCGCGCCTGCTGGTTGGGCTGCATCTGCCCGATCAGGTCCAGGTCGGCGCTGATCACCGTGCCGATCATGGCGTAGCCGCCGCCCGACACCGCATCACGGTGCAGGATGATCGGCTCCAGCCCCGCAGGTACCTGGATCGAACCGATCGGGTAGCAGCTGTCAACGATGTTCGATGGATCCGAGCCGGCCCCGAACGGCTGCTCCCGTGGCTGGAAGCTCAAGGCACTGCCGCCCTTGTAGCGGTAGCCGATACGGTCTGCCTCGGAGCCTACCGTCCAGGCTTCGGTGAAAAAGCTTTGCGCCGCAGCCTTGGTCAGGCGATGAAAATAGAGCCCCGGCACCACCCGAAGCACCACTTCGCCACCCAAGGCCTGGCGCAAGGCCATTGGCAGGCTCGCACCGGCGCGGGTCTTGCCGCTGGGTACGCCGACCGGCAACAGGTCACCCGCCATCAGCTTGCGCCCATGGAAGCCACCCAATGCACCCAACGCATAGGTGGAGCGGCTGCCGAGCACCTCGGGTACATCGATACCGCCGGCCACCGCCAGGTAGGCCCGGGCGCCTGCGGTAGGGAAGCCGAAACGCAACACCTGCCCGGCACGTACGGCAAACGCCGTGTCCGGGCGTTGCTCGCGGCCATCGAGCAAGGCCGGCATCTGCGCACCACAAACCGCCACCAGCGCATCCTGCTGGAACTCCAGCTCCGGCCCCACCAGCGCACACTCGAGGCCCGCGGCGCCGGCCGGGTTGCCCACCAGGTGGTTGGCCGCCCTCAGGGCGTACTGATCGAGGGCGCCGGACGGCGGGATGCCCAGGTGGTAGTAGCCTTCGCGGCCCAGGTCCTGCACCGAGGTAGCCAGCCCGGGCTTGAGTACCTTGATCATGCCAGCACCTCCTGCAGGGTCCGTGGATAGCCGACCGGGTCGGCGAGGAACGCGTCCAGGGAGAACTCCACCGGGCGAATGCGCAGGTCGAAGCGGCCTTCTTCGACATCCGCCACCGCCTGGTCGTAGGTGCGGCGGTCGATGGGCTTGAACTGCACGATGTCTCCCGGGCGGAAGAACACCATGTGCTCCTTCAGGTAGTTCAGTGTCTGCTGCGGGTCATAGATCGGCGCCGGGGTGACACCGAACATCTGGTAGCCGCCTGCCCCGCGCACCGAATAGATGCAGCCGAAGCAGCCGCCATGGCCAAGGGTGAGCTTGGGGGTGTCCGTACGCGGGCGCAGGTACTTGGGCACCTGAAGTTGCCGCTCGCGCTCGACCATCTGGAACATGAACGGCAGGCCGGCAACGAACCCGACCATCGACACGAACCACGGCGCGCCGCTGTGCGCGGCAATGAACGCCTCGACATCGGCCAGGCCGTTGATCCGAGCGGCGTACTCCAGGTCGGTGCTGCCCGGGTCCTGGTGGCGGTCACGAAAACGCATCAGCGTTTCATGGGTCCAAGGGTCGTTGTACAGCACTGGAATCTCGATGATCCGCGTCTGCAACGAGCGCTCGGCCACCGCCTGCGCTTCGGCGCCGCGCACCGCCTCCAGCAGTGCCTGCGGCGCGATACGGTCCGGGTCGAAGCGGATCTGGAACGAGGCGTTGGCCAGGCACACATCCAGCACGCCATCCAAGGCCAGCCGCTCCACCGCACGGGTGACGGCCATGCCCTTGAAAAAAGCCTCCAGCGACATGCTCTCGCTGACTTCGGCAAACAGGTGCTCGTCAGCGCCAAAGCTGTAGCGGATCGGGGTTGTAGCAAGCGGTTCGGCCATGACTGTTCCTTTTCTTGGAATCTTTATAGAAAGGCAGGCGAAAGCAAATTGCACGGGCTCCGGCGTATACCCGCCAGATGCCCCAAGGATTCAGCGTGGCGCACGCACCACGATCCCGGCAGCGTCCAGCGCCTGGCGCGTGGCCTCGACCAGGTCGAGCGCACCCGGGGTGTCACTGTGCAAGCAGATGGAATCGAATTCGATGGCCAGGTCCTGCCCCTCGACCGTGCGCACCACGCCTTGCTGACAAGCCCGCAACACCCGTTCGGCGACCGCCCCGGGCTCATGGCCCCGCACGTTGCGGGTGAACACGATCGACCCGCTCAGGTCGTACTCGCGGTCGGCGTAGAACTCGCGAATTACCGGCTGGCCAAGCTCCTGGGCAATGCGGCAGATCACTGAACCGGGCATGCAGTACAGCAGCAGCTCCGGCTCGATCACCCGCAGGTTTTCCACCAGCAGCCGTGCAGCTTCTTCGTCACGTGCCAGATGCATGTACAGGGCACCGTGCGGCTTGATGTGCTGCAGGCGCACGCCCTGGGCGCGGGCAATTTCACGCAAGGCGCCGAGCTGGTAGAGCATGTCGTCGACCAGTTCCTGAGCCGGGGCATTGATGTGTCGGCGGCCGAAGCCGACCAGGTCGCGGAACCCAGGGTGCGCCCCCACTGCGACGCCCAGGGCCTTGGCCCGCTCGACGGTACGGCGCATGGTGCCGGGGTCACCGGCATGGAAGCCGGTGGCGATGTTGGCCGTGCTGATGTAGCCCATCAGCTCGTTGTCGACGCCGTCGCCAATGGTCCACGGGCCAAAGCCCTCACCCATGTCCGAGTTGAAATCCACCACCTGCATGACTGTCTCTCCTGGCGCTTGTGACTGCATGCAAGCCACGTTAGATTCTCCGCACCCCCTTGGGAAGATCTATAAACAGATAGGGTGTCTTCTGAAAATCAGATACTGCGGGAGCTTACCGTGTCACTGACCCTGCGCCAGGTCCGCTACTTCGTCGCCACCGCCGAGATCGGCCAGATTTCCCAGGCGGCAATCCACCTGAACATTTCCCAGTCTGCAGTCACCACGGCGATCAAGGAGCTGGAGGCGATGCTCGGCGTGCTGCTGTTCCAGCGCTCGGCGCAGGGCATGAGCCTGACCGAGGCCGGCCGGCACTTCCTGAACCGCGCCTACGTGATCCTGCGCAGCGTGGACGATGCGCTGAACAGCCCGCTGCCGGACGTGCGCGCCAGCGGCCTGCTGCGCCTGGCGGCAAGTTATACGGTGATCGGCTACTTCCTGCCGCATCACCTGCAGCGGCTGGAGCACTGGCACCCGGACGTGACCCTGGAGCTGTACGAACAGGAGCGCAGCGCCATCGAGCAAGGCTTGCTGGAGGGGCGTTTCGACATGGCAGTGGTACTCACCGCCAACCTCACCCACCCGGACATCGTCTCGGAAACCCTGTTCAACTCCGAGCGCCGCCTGTGGCTGCCCGGCCATCATCCGCTGTGCGAGCGCTCGGCGGTAAGCCTGGCCGATGTGGCCTCCGAGCCGTTCATCCTGCTGACCGTGGATGAGGCCGAGCAAAGCGCCATGCGCTATTGGGAACAGGCCAGGCAGCGTCCGCAAGTGCGGGTGCGGACCAGTTCGGTGGAGGCCGTGCGCAGCATGGTCGCCAATGGCAGCGGTGTGGCGATCCTGTCGGACCTGGTGCACCGGCCCTGGTCGCTGGAGGGCAAGCGAATCGAGACGGTGACCATCAGCGACCCGGTGACACCGATGAGCGTCGGGTTGGCCTGGCACCGGGAACGGGCGTTCAGCCCGGCGATGCAGGCTGTGCGCAATTACTTCCATGATGCATTCCTGGCGCCGCAGCAGTTGTCGGCACGGCGCTGACCGTTCCCTGCAGGCCGGAATCTTCACGGGTAAATCCGCACACAGCGTCTGCATTCGGAGTCAACGCCACTCGCTATAGGGCTCCAGCGGCGTCACCGGCAGCGCCAGGTTGCCTCGCCACGGCTCGAACAGGTAGCGCAGGTAGAGCATGCCATGGCTAGGCGCATAGTCATCGCTGTGCTGCCAGTCGAAG
Organism: Pseudomonas sp. B14(2017); assembly: GCF_002113255.1. Taxonomy (NCBI): domain Bacteria; kingdom Pseudomonadati; phylum Pseudomonadota; class Gammaproteobacteria; order Pseudomonadales; family Pseudomonadaceae; genus Pseudomonas; species Pseudomonas sp. B14(2017). The sequence goes on along the minus strand of NZ_NEJY01000003.1, from coordinate 17,684 downwards.
CCGCCGCCCAACACCCACTGGTCGCTCAGGCGCCGCTCGAACAGCCCGCGCAGGCGGTAGCCCAGCCCGCTGCTGTCGCTGGCGTCGTTCATGGCGTCTATGTTGGAGCCAACGTCATACTGTGCCAGCACCTTGCGGTTGACGTGCGCGTCCGGGTACAGGCGGCTGCGACCGCTGTGGGCCTGGGACCAGCTTACAGAGCCTTCCAGCAGCACCGACCAGTCGTAGTTGCGCCAGGCATAACTGACCGGTACGCCAACCGATGTGTAGCGCTGCGGGCTGTAGTAGCCGCCCTGCCCCAGGCTGTAGCCGCCCAGGTCCTTGTCGTGACGCCAGTGCATCAGCGTAAGGCCCACGCGCACACGCTCATCGGCTTTTTCCACCACGCGGTGGTACCAGCCGGCCATGGCCCGGGTGCGCTGGTTGTCGGCGACGTTTTCGCCATACAGCCAGTGGTGCCCGAGGCTGGCCCAGACGCCGTTGTCACCGCCCTGGTCCCAGCTCAGGCCGAGCGTGGCGCCATTGGCCGTGACCCCACCCCAGCGCACGCCCGTCCGCGGGTCACGTGCCCCGGCAAACGATAACAGCGAGTTGCTCATCGGCCGCCGCGAAGCGGTCAGCGACCAGCCAAGCTGGCCGAGGTCACCGTTGACCGTAGCGCCACCCAACCAGTTGTTGATCGCGTAGCCCTGGGTAGTGCCCAGGTCGAAGGCCCAGCGGCTGCCCTGCCAGCCCAGCGCCAGCACGCTACCGTCCGCCGTTTGCGAACCGCCCTTGCATGCGGGGAGCGACCTCCCGTCAGCGGTGCTGCCAACAAACTGACAGGTGCCGAAATCCGGGGTATAGCGCCCCTGGTCGTTCTGCTCGAACGACCCCGCATCCATGCCGATGCGCTCCACCCGCGCAAAGGCGGTGCCGTCCTGCCAGGGGGTATCGACATGCAGCAAGGTCGACTGGGTACTCAGTTCGGACGTGCCCGGCGTACCGTCGTCCTCGCGCCAACCGTAGTCGTGCATCAACGTCACATGGGTATTGCGCTGGCGATACAGCGCATCGACGTCGCTGCGCAGGCTGCGTGCCAGCCAGTCGTCGTCATCCTGCTCACGGCTGGCCAGCGTCAGTGCGCGGTCATCCCGTGGCGACACGGCAGCACGCTCGAGCAACTGCGCATCGGCCATCGCTGCAGCGTAAAGGTCCAGCGCCCGTTGCGGGTCATCCTGCGCCACCAGGCGGGCAGCGTCGCGCCGCAACAAGGGGTCGGGGCGAGCCTGCTGCGCTGCGATCTGGTCGAGCATTGCGGCCGCCTGGTCGTGTTCGCCCAAGGCGACCCAGACAGCCGCCAGGCGCCGCTGGGCGTTGCTGTCATCGGCAGCCAGTTGCGGTACCTGCACAGCCAGCATGTGCCGGGCCTGTGCCAGGTTGCCTTCGGCCACCGCGCTTTCGATCACGCCAAGGCGCGCCTGGGGTTGCCCAGGCTGCACGGCAAGCACGCGCTGGTAATAACCGCGCGCCTTGCCAGGCTCACCATTGGCCGCCGCCCAGTCAGCCAGCAGCATCAGGTCGTCGGTGCTGCCTTCGCCACGCGCCAGGCTGGCCTCGAGCAGGCGGGTCGCTTCAGCCGTACGGCCTTGCGCCTGCAGCTGCTGCGCCGAGGCCAGGGTCATGCGGCGGCGGATACGCTGCTCCAGTGCATGCATGTCCGCGCTCCAGGCCCCCTGCGGCACCGCGCCCAGGCTGTCCAGGGCCAGCGCATCGCGGTCGCTGGACTCCAGGAACAGACCATGGGCATAGCGGGTAGATGGGTCGCCCGGCTGGCGCTGCACGATGCTGGCGAATGCCGCGTCGGCTTCGGCGGTGCGCCCCAGGTGGCGCAGGCTGCTGGCCAGCTGGTAGACCAGCCAGGGCTCATCGGGGGCCAAGGCCGTGGCCTGGCCCAGCGCCTGGCTGGCCGCCGCCCAGTCCTCACGCTGCATGGCCTGGTCACCTTGCTGGCGCAGGCGTGCGAGTTCCAGGCTGCGGCGCAGGCTGGCGAACTGCGCTTGCTGCCGAGGCGACAGGCTGTCGAGGTACGCCCGCGCCTTGTCGGGCGATTGCGCCTGGTACACACGCACCAGACCGCGCACGGCACTTTCGTTATCCGGTGCCATGCGCCGAACCTGCAGGAATTGCCGCTCGGCGGCGGCTGTATCGCCCTCGGCCAGCGAGACATCCGCCAGGCCCAGCAAGGCGTATTCCTCCTTCGGGCGCTGCTGGCGTGCCTGCTGGTAGAAGGCGCGGGCAGCGCGCAGGTCTTTCGCCTGCAGTGCCCGCTCGCCTTTGCTGAGCAGGGCCCAATACTGGCTGGACGACTCCAGGTCCTTCCACTGGCTGATCCAGTAGGTGTCCTGCTCCTTGGCACTTGCCGCCCGGAACGCCGCATTGGCGTCTTCGTAGCGGCTCTGGCGCATCAGTGCATAGCCCAGTGCGCCCTGCAGGCTGGCATCATCCGGATACTGGCGCAGCGCCCGGCGCAGTTGTGCTTCGGCTTCAGCGTTGCGGCCCTTGTCGAGCAATGCCAAGCCCCGCTGGCCAGCCTGCCAGGACGGGTCGGCCAGCAGTTTGCGCTGGTGTTGCAGGGTCTCGCTGGCCTGCGCCAGCAACGGTGAGGCCGGGTAACGCTGGAGAAACGCTTGCCAGGCCGCCGCGCTGGCGGCGCTCACCGCTTGCCCGGACAGGTAGTCGAACTCACGCTGGGCAGCGGCATCCCGTGCGCCAGGGTCGCGCGACAGCTGGTCGAGCAAGGCCAAGGCTTCGCGGTCGCGATTTTCGGCGAACAGCCAACCGGCCAAGGTCTGGCGCAGCCCGGCACTGCCCGGGTACTGCTGGTCCAGCTGCTGCAGCTGCCTGATCGCTTCAGGGCGCTGGCCCGGGAGGTTGCCGCGCACGCGCCAGTAGTCCAGGGCCAATTCCAGGCTTGGCGGTTCACCAGCGAACAACTGTTCATAGGCCGCCAGCGCCTCTTCATTGCGCCCGGTGACCGCCAGCAGGCGGGCCTGCTGCAATTGCCGCACGCGCTCCGGCTGCTGCAGCTCGAGCAGGCGCCTGGCCTGGCGTGCCTGCAAGCTGCCAGGCGCGATGGCACTGATCCGCGCACTCAACTGCTCGGCCTCGGTGCTGTTCTTTTCGCGCAATGCCAGGCTCAGGGCCGCCAGCAACACATCCGGGTTGCGCGGCTCGAGCAATTGCAGCCGCCCCAGTGCATCGCGCACCAGGTCGTCACGATGCAGCGCCTCGCCGCGACGCACCTGGTCCAGCAGCCATTGGCGCTGTTCGCCGGCATCCTTGGGTTGTGCCGTGGCCTGGCAGGTCACTGCCGCCAGCATCAGCACGCCGATCATTCGCTGCATGGCGCGCTCCAGGCCGGCAACAGGCGGCCGTGCGGGTCAAAACGGTAACGGCCCTGGTCCCAGCCCTGGCCAAACAGCGCCAGCACCTGGCTGTAATAGGCCTTGGCTTCGACTGGCTGTTCGCGCAGGCGCTGACGCTGGGCCGCCAGGCCCGCGACGTGCTCCGGCGATGCTGCCAGCAACGGCAGCAGCGCCGCAGAGAAACCCGCCGGGCCATGGCCACTGGCAACACCGCTGTGCGCATCCACATGCTCTGGCGGCAGCCCCTGGCGCGCGGTCAATGCCGCCATCGGGGCGTAGTGGGCCACCAGCTCGGCACGCCCTGCCGCGTCCTTGGCCAGCATGCCAACCCACAGGTAGACGCGGATGGCATCGTAGTCACCCTCACTGCCATGTTGCGGGTCCGCTGCCAGTTCACCGGCTGGCGTCCACAGCAGCCAGTCCGGGGCAAAGCCCTTTGGCGACGAAGCCAGCCACAAACGCCGCGTGTTGGCCGCCAGCTCGCCCCACAACGGGTCGACCAGGCTGAAGCGATCGAACAACTGCAGCGGCAAATAGCTGGGGTTCAAGCGGGCGCCACGAGCATCCTCGAAGCCGTAGTCCCCCGGCAGCAGCATCACCCCCAGGCCCGGCAGCTTGCGCACGGTCTGCGCGGCGATACGCCACAGCAGGCGCTGGCCCAACTGCGTATAGGCCGGCTCGTCCCACAGCCGCCCGGCTTCCAGCAGGCTGTAGGCAATCCACAGGTCGGCATCGCTGGCGTTGTTGGCATCCAGCACCTGCCACTGCTGCTGGCCGTTACGGCCCCACAGCCAGGCGGGCAGATGCCGGGCCAGGTCGCCCTCCGCCAGGTTGTTGCCGGTCCAGCGCAGCAACTGCGCGAAGGCTTGCCGGTCATTGCCCACCAGGGCGAAGAACAGCGCATAGCTCTGCCCTTCCGAGGTGGTGATCAGGCGCTCGTCGCTCGGGTCGATGACCCGACCGTCGACACTCACCAGTTCGGCCTTGAAGCGGTCCCAGGCCGGCCATTTGCAAGCCGGTGCGGCACTCGTGACGACGGGCAGGCCCAAGGCGACCAGCCCCACCAGCAACTGACGCATCATCACCCCGCCTCACCCAGGCGGCGCTTGCCTGCCCAGCGCAGTGCCCGCCACAACAGGAAGGCAAACAGCACCACGCAAATGGCCGCGATCGCCGCCAGCAGCACCGGGTGTTCGGACAGGTGGAACCACAGCAGCAGCCACCACGGCAGCGCGCCAACAAAGTAGTGCTCGCCGACGAACTGGCTGGTGACGCCGCTGCTGCGCACCAGCGTCACCGAGCCGGCCACCGCATCGAGCTTGCCCACATCGCCGAGCACGTCGCGCAGCAACGCTTGGTCGCTATCGCTGTTGGCCAGCAGGGCGACGACACTGCGCTGCTCGTGGAATGGCGACTTCAGCCCGGTGATGGCCGCAATCGGCGCCTGCGCGCTGACTGCCACTCGGCTGCTCGCGGCCACCGGTGCGGTATCGAAGCGCTGGCTGCCCGGCAGCCCTGTGCTACGGCCCTGCAGCAGCCAGTCCCGCTGAGCACTGAGCAGCAGGCCAAGGTTGGGCGCATCCACCAGGGCCTCAGGCAGGCTGCCGAGCAGCAGCAAGTCGGCATCGGCCGCTGCGGCCTGCTTCCAGTCATCGACCAGCCGCAGGCCAAGCGCCGGGTAGCCGATCTGCCCGGCCAACCCGCCGACCGCATCGAGCAAGGTGCCCACCTGCATCGCCGTGGGCTTGGCCGGCATGACGACCAGCGTTTCGGAAAGGTCGGCCATGCGGCTGAACGGGAAGCCGCTGCGGGCGAATGCACGCAGGTCGGGCATGGCGATGTAGTGGTGGTAACCGGACAGGTCGATGGTCGAGTTGTCGTCGATCGCCGCGCGCACATCCACCGGCAACGAGGTCTGGCAGCGGTCGCGCTGGGCGCTGCCCAGGGTGCTGGCAAAGCTGAAATCGAAGCGCAGGCGGTTGCGGTCGCCGATCTTCAACGCCGGTACCAGCGACTTCTCGGTCAATGCGCTGTTGTCACCGGACAGCACCGCCAGGCGCATTTCCTCGAGCGTACCGCCGCGTCGGTCATTGCCCACCAGCGGCATGCTGGTGATGTACTGGTCGTTGACGCTGATGCTCAGGCGCGATTCGTCGCTCACTGCCGGGGCCGTGTAGCGGTACAGCGTACGCAGCGGAATGCCCTGGTTGCGCCAGACGAACAAGTCCGGCGGCAGGTTCAGCTCAAGCGTCACCGGCCGCGGTTGCAGGCCACTGACCTGCAGCTGCTCGGGGTAATCGAGCAGCTCGGCGAAGCGTACCGGGCGGTCGGTGCGTGTCCAGTTCGGCGCATCGTAAGGCTGGCGCGGCTGCAGTGCCGTCATCTGCTCGACCTTCACCCGGGCACCGCGGAACAGGTTGTTGCCAACCGCCAGCGCCGAGGCGGCCTTGACCAGGTCATCGTCGTTGCGGCCCAGTACCAGCAGCACCTTGCTGAAGCGGTCGTCCGGGTGGTCGATCATCTGCAGTACCGGGCCGTCGACCGGCGGGAATTGCTGCAGGTCGGCAAGGAAGGCCGGGCGACGGTCGTTGCTGGCAAACACGATACTCGGCGTGGGTTTGTCGCCACGGGCCGGCAGGCTGTCGTACAGCACCGGGAAAGTCGCCTTGCGCCAACCGGCCTGGCTGCCGAAGTAGGACGCCAGGATCGCCGCCGCACGCTGCTCGCCCAGGCTCGGCACGCCGCTGAACACCACCGGCAGCGTTACCTTGCCGGTGTCGCGCACATCAAAGAACGGCAGCGGGAAGTACGCCAGGTCGTTGTCCAGGGCCAGGGCCTGTTCGTGCAGCTGCACCTGGCTCTTGCGGTTCAGGTTCAGCCACAGGCCGCTGTGCGCAGGGTCTTCGCAGATGTCGGTGTAATGCCCGACGAACTCCAGGCGTACCCGGTTGAAATCGCTGAGCAGCTTCGGGTCCAGCGGCAGCTGACGGCGCACGCGCTGGCCAAGCTGGTCCTTTTCCACCGGCACCACGCCCATCAGTTCGTCATTCAGATACACGCGCAGGTGCGACAGGTTCGGCAACAGTGCGGGCGATGGCGTGTAGTCCAGCTGCAGGCTGGCGTCGGTGGCCAGGCGGTCGCGCCGCAGGCCGAATTCGATATGCTCGCTGTTGCGCACCCCCAGCAGCAGGCTGTCGGAGGCATGCCCGAGCTGCTCGAAGGTTTTCGCAACCGCCCAGTTCGGTACCGTGGGTACGGCTGGCTCGGCAAGCGGGGCGACAGAGGCGGCAGCGGCGCTTTGCGACAAGGCAGCAAGCAGCGCCATCGCCAGGCCCCAGGTACGCGCGGGATAACCAGTCATCATGCGTCTCGATCAACAGGGTTCAAGGAAGGGACAGGCTGCGGTGTGCGGGGCCTGTAGCTGGCCAGCCAGTTCGCCAGCGTGTGCAGTGGGCGCAGCCACGCCCGCACCCATGGCGGCAAGTGTTCGACCAGCCGCAGGTAACCGACACCGCCCAGCTTCAGCACATCGACCAGGCTGCGCAGCGGGCGATCGACCTCGTGCTGCTCGCTCCAGCCAAGCCAGGCATCGGCGCGGGCAAAGGTGCAGTGGACCAGGTCGATACGCTGTTGCTGGCCGAGGTCATGGAACACCAGGCCCACGTGTTGCCCGACGGTACGGGTGACACAGGCCTGGAAGGCGAACTCGCGCTGGCCGCGGTTGAGCAGCAGGCGCACCCGCTCCCCCGCTTGCAACTCGAGGCCCCGGTGCAATTGCAGGCCGACACCGCCGTCGGAATAGTCGACCAGGGTACAGGGGTAGGCGTGACCGCTGGCCAGCACCAGCCCCGCCGGCAAGCGCATCTGCACCCGGTGGGCGCGGCGCACCTGGCGCACTTCGGCAGCCACTGCGACGGCGGCGCCGATGATCAGCAGGTTGTAGATCACCCACAGCGAGCTGACGATCACCGTGCCGATTTCCGCCGCCGGGCCGGTGAACAGGCGCCACACGGCGAAGCCCAGGCCGGCCACGTTGAGCGCCGCCAGCCACAGGTAGGGTTGGGCGATGCGCCAGTCGAACTGCTCCTGCTCCATCAGGCCGCCCTTGGCGGTGACGTTGAACTTGCCCTTCTTCGGCGCGAACAGCGCGACCGTGGTCGGGCGGGCGATGTACCAGGCCAGCACGGTCTCGTAGACCTCGCCCCAGAAGGTCTGCCGGTACTTGCCCTGCATGCGCGAGTTGGTCAGGCTGGCGTGGATCATGTGCGGCAGCACGTACAGCAGGATCATCAGCGCCGGTGCGTAGATGATGTAGGCATGCAGCAACAGGAACGCCAGCGGCGCGGTCAGGAACACCAGCCGTGGCAGGCCGGCCAGGAAGTGCAGCATGGCGTTGGCATAGCACACCCGCTGGAACAGGCTCAGCCCACGGCCGAACAGCGGGTTGTCGGTACGGAAAATCTGCACCATGCCCCTGGCCCAGCGAATGCGCTGGCCGATGTGCGCCGACAGGCTCTCGGTGGCCAGGCCGGCCGCCTGCGGAATGCTCAGGTAGGCCGATGACCAACCCTGGCGGTGCATGCGCAAGGCGGTATGGGCATCTTCGGTCACGGTTTCGACGGCGAAACCGCCGATGCTCTCCAGCGCGGTACGGCGCAGCACGGCACACGAGCCGCAGAAGAACGCCGCGTTCCACATGTCATTGCCATCCTGGATCAGGCCGTAGAACAGCTCGCCTTCATTGGGGCGACGGCGGAACGAGCCCAGGTTGCGCTCGAACGGGTCGGGCGAGAAGAAATGGTGTGGCGTCTGCACCAGCGCCAGCTTCGGGTCCTTGAGGAACCAGCCCACTGTCATTTGCAGGAAGGAGCGCACCGGCACGTGGTCGCAGTCGAAAATGGCGATCAGCTCGCTGTCGGTCACGCCCAGCGCATGGTTGAGGTTGCCGGCCTTGGCGTGCTTGTTGTCCGGCCGCACGATGTAGCCCACCCCCACTTCGTCGGCGAACGCACGGAACGCCTCGCGCCGGCCGTCGTCGAGGATATAGATGCGCAGGCACTCGCGCGGCCAGTCCAGGCCCAGGGCGGCCAGCACCGTGGTGCGCACCACCGACAAGTCTTCGTTGTAGGTGGGGATCATCAGGTCGACGGTCGGCCAGTGCGCCGGGTTTGCCGGCAGGTTCGCCGGCTTGCGCTGCAACGGCCAGCTGGTCTGGATGTAGCCCAGGATCAGCACGAACCACGAATAGGTTTCTGCCGCCAGCAGGATCACCCCGCACACCAGGCCGGTGGTGTCGTTCCAGTTCAGGGTCGAGGTGTAGCGCCACCACAGGTAGCGGCAGGAGATGAGCGTCGACAGCACGATCAGCATCAGGGTCGGGAAGCGGCCCGGCATGTGCCGCACCAGCAGGGCAATGCCCAGCAGCAGGCAGATGAACACCAGCTGCGCCAGGTAGCCGAACGGTTCGGTCACGCACAGCACGGCCAGGCCGATGGCGCCCAGGGTCAGCACGCTGTAGAAAACCCACCGGGCGAACACGCTCAAGCCGCGCAGGCGTGCCGAGGCTTGCTGCTTGAAAGCGCTGGCGCGGTAGCGCGCAGGCAGCTGCTGCAGGCGGTCGATCAGCAGGCCATGGTAACGGCGCAGCACCTGGCGCATACCGCGCAGCTGCGCACGCAGTGCCCCCCAGGCACGCCGGGCAAACCCCGGTTCGCGAGGCAGCGGTTGGCGCCGGACCAGCAGCCACAGGCTCTGGATCAGCAGGCGCAGCGGGTCGCCCAGGCTTGGGCGCTTGCCCGCCAGTTGCGGGTACAGCCGCTGCCGCTCGGCCAACAGGGCTTGCCAGGCAGGTGACTCCAGGCGCAGGAACAGGAAGGCCAGCCACACGCCAAGGGTAAACAGCCAGGCGACCGGCTGCCGCGCGCCACGTGTGCGGAACCAGGCGTAGGCCGACAGAGGGGTCAGGGTCACGACTGGCGCCTCGTCAGGCAGCGCACCGCCAAGCTCTGCACGTCCCGGCAAGCCAGGCTCTGCGGCGCGTAGTGGCCAAGCGGTGCCTTGCACGCCAGGGCCTCGAGGAAAGCCTCGTCGCGGTGCACCACCTGGATCGGCAGGCGATCACGGAACAGGTCGCGCCACACCATCAGCAGGTCGCTCTGCAAGCGGCTGGCGGGGTCGTAGCGGTTGACCAGCAACAGGTCGTAGTGCTCGACCTGCCGGCGCCCGAGCAGCAGGTGGCTGGCCATTTCGGCCTCGGCCACCAATACCCGCACGTCAGTCTCGACGCTTTGGCCAGCGGCATCGGCCGGCAGTTGCGGCAGATCGAACAGCAACCAGTCGAAGTGTTCGGCAAGCTCGGCCTGGCGCGCGCGCCAGGCTTCAGCATCGGGCAACGGCGGCCGCGTGCTGGTAGGCAGATTGCCGAACGGCATCAGGCACAGGCCATCGAGCACCTCGTACATGGCATCGCTGTATGGCCGCCCTTCCCGCTCGGCAAGCGCCCAGCCCTCGCGCGTGTCGAGGGGCAGGTTGAAGTGCAGGCCGAGCAGGTTGCTTGGGCACAGGTCGACCAGCAGCACCCGCTCACCTACGCCCTGCAACGCATGCCCCAGCGCGGCCAGCAAGGCACTGCGCCCCAGGCCACCGCGAACGCCGTGCAACGCCAGGCTGGTCATGGCGACAGCACCTGGCGCCGCGGCGCCGCCGTGTACAAGGTGCCCTGGGCGCTGCTCCGGCAGCTTTCACCCAGCAGTGGCCAGCGCTGCAAGGCCTGCTGGACACCCACCAGCAACGAGATGTCCTGGTAGTTCAGGTTCGGCATGTCCAGGTGCTGGCGCAACTGGGCGATATCGTCGCTGCGGTCGGCAGGGTCTGCCTTGCCAGTGATCATGGGCGCTCCTTCGGGACAGGCTGCCAGTCGGGCTGGCCTTGCAGGCGCATGTAGGCGCGCCCCTGGTAGTTCAGTACTTGTGCACCTGCGGTTTCCGCGACCTGTTCGGTGGTCGGCAGGTCGCTCAGCAGGCTGGGCACATCCAGCACCTGCTGCTGGCCCAGGCCCGCATACACGCGCGAGATCAGCTCGGACAGCGCCAGGTAGCTGGTGGGTGCCGAGACGTGCAGCGGCTCGCTGCGGGCAGGCTGGCCCATGCCGATGAACTTCAGGCCCACCGGCACATGGGTAATCGAAGGAGTGGGAATTTCACGCATGCCCGACAGCTGCATGCGGTCGCCATGCAGCGCGGCGCCATGTTCCGGGACAATGGCCACGACCACGCGGCGGCCGCTGCGCTCCAGTTCATCGAGGAAGCTGCCAAGCTCACCGAACAGCCGGGTGGCGCGGGTGGCGTAATCGGCCACACGGGTACCGCCGTCGGCGGTGACGATACGGTTGCCGTCATGCAGGCTGATGCTGTTGTAGAACAGCGACACATGCTCGGCCGGCGCGCCTTTGCGCTGCCCCCACCAGCGGCGCAACACCTCCAGGTCGCTGGCGATCGGCGAGCCGTCGAAGCCGACCAGTGCCCGCGGGAAGTCGGTGTTGCGCAGGCCGGGTTGAGGCATGTGCTGCTGGGTGATATCGCCGATGAAGTTGTCGAAGCGGCCGCTGTGGTTGAGCAAGGTGTTGCTCTGGAAGCCGAGCCTGGCCAGGTTCTGGAACAACAGGCACTGCTCCGGGGCCGACTGATACAGCCCGGCGTGGGACGACTGCCCGCAGCTGGCACGCAGCACGCGGATGGCGGCCGGCCCGCTGTAGGACGTGGCCGAGTTGAACTGGTCGAAGATCACGTCCAGGCGCGAGAACAGCGGGTTGTCACGCAGCCCGACAGCGGAAAGGTCATCCCAGGCCAGCGAGCAGATGTTGATCACCAGCAGGTCGAACGGCTGCTCATCGGCCTTCATGGCCGGGAATGCTGTCACCCGTTCACGCTCACTGGCGAAGAACCGCTCGAGCCAGCTGTCGAGCGTGGCATTGTCGGCAACCGCGGTGGCCTGCGCCTGCTCGGTGGGGCTGGCAGCCGCGGCGCCAGGCGCCTGGCCCGCATTGAACCCCAGCGCTGGCAGGCCGCCGACCGCCAGCCACGCCAGCCCCAGCAGGCTCAAGGTACTCAGCCGCAGCCAATGGCGCAGGTACAGGTAACCCACCAGCAATAGCGCCAGCGCGCCCAGCAGGTTCCAGTTGATGAAGCGTCCGAGCAGTTCGAGCATGTAGTCCCACGAGAAATCGAACACCCCCGGCTGCGCCAGCAGGCGGCTGAAGGGCGGCAGCCAGGTGTCCTGGTAGAACAACGCGATGCCGACCGGTACGGCCACCAGCTGCCGCGCGATTCGCAGCCACCTGCCTGGCAACGGCAGCAGCAGAAACGCAGCGAACAGCAGGTTCGGCAGCGCCTGGAAGTCGAGCATGCCAAGGGCGACCAGCAGGAACTTGGCCAGGAAATAAAGGTTCCACCCTCCCAGTCCAGGCCAGCGGGCCGGTACCGGGAGGGTGGCGGATGTATTAGTCATTACGGGGTTCCTGGCGTGCAGCGCGGTGGCGTATGCCCAGCGGTTTCAGGTAACGAGGTGGAAGGCGGCGGCGCAACCAGCCGCGGAGCGTGGCGCGCAGGCGCAACAGCAGCAGGGCCAGCGCCAAGGTGACCAGCGCCGTGATGCCAACCACTTGCAGCAGTTGCACGAAGTTCATGCCGTACCCCGCTTGCCCAGGGCCACCCGGCGCGGCGCCAGGGCCGGCCTTGCCTGGGCGGGCAGCTGCGCCGCCGCGTCGAGCCGGGGTGGCTGTGGCACGCTGTCGTCGAGGAAGGCCGGGGTGGCCAGGCTGTCGACACCGGCAAGCACCTCCTGGCTGATGAACAACTCTTTCCACGACAACTGGAAGATGTGGTCAAGGGCTTGCTCGACGCCTTCGGAGCGGCAGGCGAACAGGAACAGGAACAGCACATCGCCCACCACGCAGGCGATGTCGCCGTCGCGGCGGAACACCGTGCGCGAACAGGCTTGCAGCGGGGTCAGGCCAGGGGCCGGGCGCAACACCAGCAACTGGTGGGCGATTTCGCCGTTGCGCACCCCGTGCCACATGGTCTGCACCGCTTCGGCGAACGCGCGCGGCGCCACCAGCCCGCAGATGGCCAGCGGCCGCAGGCGTGCGAGCAAGGCATCGAAATCGCTTGGCAAGCGCCGGCGCCAGAGGTAACCCTGGATGCTCTCGACCATGGTCAGGAAGCGCGACAGGCTGGCACCGAACGGCACGATCTGGCTGGCCCCGCAGGCCAGCAGCAGTTGTTCATCCTGGTAGCGCAGGGTTGGTGCCATCTCGCGCACCACCAGCTTCAGGGCACTGCCACGCAACTGGCGCAAGCGGTGCAACTGGCGCGCCAGGCTATCCAGGCGCTGCCCGCCGTCCATGGCAAAGATGACCGTGGCGGAAACCGCCCTGCCAGCTTTGGCACCCAGTTCCTCGAGGCTCTCGCAGACCTGCCAGTGCTCGGAGAAGGCTGGCGCACCTTCCAGTACCGGGCGCTGAGCCAGGCACAACAGCTCGTCGCCACCGGTGTCGCTGGGGGCCTGCGGCGCCCCGGCGGCGGCGAAGCCTGCTTCAAGCCGCGCCAGTTCCACATCGCGCGTACCGGTCTTGCCGAGCGGGTTGCTCCAGAAATGCTGCAGGTAGCGCACCCCGCCTTTGCCGCGGTACACCTGGGCCAGGCCATCGACGCCCTGGTTGAACGCACGTAGGCGCTCTACCAGCCCGGCACTCTGGCCGCTGCTGATGACCAGCAATAGCGTGGCCTCGGCCAACAGGACCGGGCGCAGCGCGTTGCACCAGCTTTCGACGTTGCCGGCGCCCCAGACGTCGGCGGGTGCCAGCAGCACCAGCACACGCCCGGCGGCGTCGATACGCGGCAGGTCATCGACCAGGTGCCGGGCGGCTTGCAGGTCGGCTTCGTACAGCGCCAGTTCGCCGGGGCCCTGCGCGGCATCGAGCGCCCCCAGCACATCACCGATGGCTTGCGCATCGGCGACCAGGGCTGCGCGAACGCGCTCGGGCAGCCCCCCGACCACCTGGCGGCATAGCAAGGTGGCGTCTTCTGCGTTGTCACAGGCCAACCAATACAGTCCTTGTACATGAAGCTGGCTGCTTTCGGCGCCTAAGCCGGAAATAGCCAACCACGGCATTCCATTCGTCAAAACACTGGCTCTGAAAAGTAGATTGAAACGGCTATGAGAGATGGCTGCGGGCACATGCGCCGCTGAGGCTCGATGAATAGCGTCAAAAAAACAACAAAATTACTGACAAACAACCGAACCCGTCAATTCTACAGCAGGGAGGCAAAATGAAATCAAGCAGAAATGTAATGAATTGCAAAAAATTGTTAGCAGCAGGTGCAGGTCTGGAAATGTTTGGTGCCTGTGAGATCGAGCGCCGCCCGCGCGGCGCTTCGCATCACAAGGCTGCCTCAGGTACAACGTGAGCCTGAAGCCTGCGGAGTACCTGTGGGAGCGGGCATGCCCGCGAAGCAGGCGACGCGGTGGATGGCACCGGCTGCGCCGGTGTTCGCGGCCACGGCCGCTCCCACAGGTACAGCGCGAGCCCGAAGCCTGCGCCGGACCTGTGGGAGCGGGTTCACCCGCGAAGCAGGCGACGCGGTGGATGGCACCGGCTGCGCCGATGTTCGCGGCCACGGCCGCTCCTACAGGTACAGCGCGAGCCCGAAGCCTGCGCCGTACCTGTGGGAGCGGGCATGCCCGCGAAGCAGGCGACGCGGTGCTCGATCTCACAGGCACCATGAGATTTGGTTATCAAAGCGCCCCACTAAAAATTGATTTCGCTGTCATGACCTGCTCTCTAGACTGAATAAAGGCAACGATAAAACTCAACGTTTTCAGCGCATGTTCAACCGCCCCGGTAGTTCATTCGCTGGCGTGCTCGTGCGCGTCGTGGATAAGGCTTGTTGCAAAGCGTTGTTGTTTAAGGAGTACATATAAAAATGCACAATCACACCGCTGGATTAGACTTGATCAAACAACGCAAGCCGCAACACGGTTTGCCGGGCGCCGCCTATATGGACCCGGTGCTCTATCAGCAGGACCTCGAGCACATCTGGTACAAGGAATGGATCTTCGCCGGCCACACTTTCGAAATGGAAAAGCCGGGCGAATACCTGACGCTGCAAATCGGTGAATACCCGGTTGTCGTAGTGCGCGGCAAGGACGGTGTAATACGTGCCTTCCATAACGCCTGCCGCCACCGGGGCTCCAAAGTCTGTACCGAAGCCAAGGGCAAAGTGGCCAAGCTGGTATGCCCGTACCATAAATGGACATTCGAACTGGACGGCAAGTTGCTGTATGCCGGCAACATGGGTACCGACTTCGACCCGTCCGAGCATGAGCTTGCTCCTGTGCACTGCGAGATCGTGCACAGTTACATCTATGTTTGCGTCGCCAGGCAGGCACCAGACTTCGAGAAGTTCCGCAGTGCCGTTTCACCGTTCATTGGCCCTCACTACCTTGAAGACTGCAAGGTCGCGTTCGAATCCCACCTGGTGGAAAAGGGCAACTGGAAGCTGGTCTTCGAAAACAACCGCGAGTGTTATCACTGCGACGGCACCCACCCCGAACTGCTGTGCAGCTATACGGAGCTGGCCTCCGTACGCGGCGACGGCAATGCAGAAGACCCGGTATTTGCCGAGTACTGCAATACGCTCGAGGCAGCCGGCCTCGCCAGCCGCCTGGTCATGGACCCCAATGGCCAGTTCCGCATGACCCGCATCCCGCTCAACCCAGGTGCCAGCAGCTACACCATGGACGGCAAGCCGGCCGTGGCCCGGCGCCTGGACCGCAGTGGCGTGGAGAATATTGGCGCCCTGCTCTACTTCAACTACCCCTCTACCTGGAACCACTTCCTCGGCGACCACGCCTTGAGTTTCCGCGTGCTGCCGGTAGGCCCAGGTGAAACCGTCGTCACCACCAAATGGCTGGTGCCGAAGGACGCACAGGAAGGTGTCGACTACGACATTGACCGGTTGACCAAGGTCTGGATGGCGACCAACGACCAGGACCGGCGGTTGGTCGAAGGTACCCAGGTGGGCGTGACCTCCCCCGCCTACATCCCCGGCCCGTTCTCTTCGATCATCGAAAGTGGCGTGTGCCAGTTCGTCGACTGGTACTGCGACCTGATGACCAGGCGGCTGACCGAAGCGGCGTCGAACAGGATCCTCTGACGCCCACGGCGGAGGGTGCTGCCCTCCGCCGGCCCCAGCCGGTCTACCGGATCGACGGTAGCTTCCTGGCGCATCCCCTCGGCACTGGCCGCCAACCATTTCAGAAGTTGGCTACGAAATTTGACGCCGTAATGGCGCAACGGCCGTTGCCCACACTTCGCCCCCACTTTTCAACTTGACCCGCTGTATGGGAGCCAAGCCTTTTCCCCGGGCAAGACAGAAACAAGACCACAACATCTGTCGCGTGCAACCCGGGCACCCCGAACATTGCAACTGCCATGAATTTCAAAGGAGACAAGAATGATAAGTCCTGTACTCACGGTTGAAGATGTACCCCTCAACAAGTTTCACAAGTCGCTGACTGTCCGTTCAGGCGGTGGCGGTTTTGCCGACGGTTATGTGCTGTGCGTGATTGGCGTCGCCCTGGCGCATATATCGGCGACGTTGCAGTTGAGTACGTTCTGGGAAGGCCTGATCGCCGCTGCGTCCCTGATTGGCGTGTTCTTCGGTGGGTTTCTCGGTGGCTGGCTTACCAACCACCTGGGCCGGCGCAAGGTGTATTTCATCGGTCCGCTGCTGTTCATCGGTGCCTCGCTCGCCCACTTGTGGGTCGATACGGCAATGGGCATGTTCCTGCTACGGTTGCTGATCGGCATTGGCGTAGGCATCGAGTACCCGGTGGCCACGTCCATGCTCGTCGAATTCATGCCGCGCAAGTACCGCGGCTCACGCCTGGCCATGCTGACCCTGTTATGGTTCGCCGGGGCTGCGTCGGCCTACCTGTTCGGGGAATTGCTGCTGCGCACCCTGGGTACCGACGCCTGGCCGTTGGTGCTGGCCAGCTCCGCGCTGGTGGGGGTGTTCCTGTTCGTGGTGCGCCTGGGCACCCCGGAATCACCCCGCTGGCTGCTGAGCAAAGGCCGCGATGCCGAAGCCGAGGCCGTGATCAAGGCGGTGTATGGCAGCGATTTCGGCCTGCACAACCTGCCCGAGGAGCAAAACACCCGCAGCCTGACCTTCGCCAACCTGCTGCACTCGGGCTACGGCAAGCGGATGCTGTTCATCGTCAGCTTCTGGACATGCTCCATCATTCCGGTCTTTGCGGTGTACTCGTTCGCCCCCAAGGTACTCGGCGCACTCAACCTGAAAGGTGATATCGCCTCCCTGGGCTCGGCACTGATCACCCTGTTCTTCGTCTTCGGCTGCATGATAGCCACGCGCATCATCAACCTGATCGACCGTCGCACCATGCTCAACTGCAGCTTCCTGCTCTCAGGCCTGGCCCTGCTGTGCCTGGGCATTTTCCATGCGAGCCCAGGCCTGGTCATTCTCATGCTGTTTGCCGCCTACGCGCTGTTCATCGGCGGCGCCCAGGTACTGGTGCTGGTCTACCCCAACGAAATCTTCCCGACCGAAATCCGTACTTTCGCCGTGGGCGTCGGTACCTCCGTGTCACGCATCGGTGCGGCAGTCGGCACCTACCTGGTGCCCCTGTCGCTGGATTCGCTGGGGATCGCGCAAACCATGTACATCGCCGCACTGGTCTCGTTCGTCGGCCTGTTCATGTCCTGGGCCCTGGCACCGGAAACACGCTCGCTGAACTTGCAGCAGGCGGCATCGCTGGGCTGATCTGAAACAACACTGTCAAAGGGAACACACAATGGCTGATTTGCTGAGCAAGCAACAATACGCGGCCCTCGCCGCCGAACTGCAACTGCGTACCCAAGCGTTCATCGACGGTGAGTTCCGCGATGCCATCTCGGGCAACACCTTCGTCACCACCAACCCGGCCACCGGCAAGCAGCTGGCCGAAGTCGCCGCCTGCGACGTCAACGACGTGAACGTGGCCGTGGCCGCCGCCAAGCGCGTGTTCGAGCAGGGCACCTGGTCGAAGATGCAGCCGAACGACCGCAAGCACGTGCTGCTGAAGTTCGCCCAGCTGCTGGAAGACAACGCCCACGAACTGGCCGTGCTGGAAGCGCTGGACAGCGGCAAGCCGGTCAGCGAGTGCCAGAACGTCGACGTGCCGGAAACCATCCACACCATCCGCTGGCACGCCGAG
>NZ_NEJY01000029.1:0-46545 GCF_002113255.1 Pseudomonas sp. B14(2017) | reverse complement strand
CACAGCTACAACGGATACGAGACCCCGGTAGCCATGGAGGAAAAACTGAGGGCAGCGGCATAAACCTTAACCGGTGTCCAAAATTACTTGACCAGATCAGCTTGCCGGCGATAGGGCCGGACCTGCCTGCATCAATTACTGATTGTTGGTGTAGATCTGGTCAAACACCCCACCATCATTGAAGTGGGTCTTCTGCACGGTGCGCCAGTCACCAAAGGTCTTCTCCACCGACAGGAAGTCCACTTTCGGGAAGCGGTCGGTGTACTTGGCCAGTACCGTCGCATCACGTGGGCGCAGGTAGTTCTGTGCGGCGATTTCCTGAGCGGCTGGCGACCACAGGTACTTCAAGTATTCCTCGGCCGCGGCCTGGGTGCCTTTCTTTGCCACCACCTTGTCGACCACGCTGACCGGCGGCTCGGCTTCGGCCGACACGCTCGGGTAGACCACTTCGAACTGGTCGCGGCCGAACTCGCGGGCGATCATTTCGGCTTCGTTCTCGAAGGTCACCAGCACGTCGCCGATCTGGTTGGTCATGAAGGTGGTGGTGGCGGCGCGGCCACCGGTGTCCAATACCGGCGCCTGCTTGAACAGCTTGCCGACAAAGTCCTTGGCCTTGTTTTCATCACCGCCTTGCTTGAGCACATAGCCCCAGGCCGACAGGTAGGTGTAGCGGCCGTTACCCGAGGTCTTGGGGTTGGGCACGATCACCTGCACGCCATCCTTGAGCAGGTCGGGCCAGTCTTTCAGCGCCTTGGGGTTGCCCTTGCGCACGATGAACACAGTGGCCGAGGTGAACGGCGCGCTGTTGTTCGGCAGGCGGGTTACCCAGTTGTCCGGCACCAGCTTGCCGTTGTCGGCCAGGGCGTTGATGTCGGTGGCCATGTTCATGGTGATGACGTCGGCCGGCAGGCCATCGATCACCGCTCGCGCCTGCTTGCTCGAGCCGCCGAAGGACATCTGCACGTTGACCTTCTCGTTGTGCTCGGCTTCCCAGTGTTTCTGGAAGGCCGGGTTGTAGTCCTTGTAGAAGTCGCGCATTACGTCGTAGGAAACGTTGAGCAGGGTGGGGGCGGCCTGGGCGAAATTGCCCAGGGCAAGGCCTGCGGCGAGCAGCGAGGCGGTGAAGAGTTTTTTCACGTTGCTTCCTTGTTATCGAGAAGGTGTTGGCAGTTTGCCTGCGACTATAGCGGGTGGGGTAGTGGTAGTTAAAGAACAAAAAATACTTTGTTTATGCCAACAGCAGCCCAGCTGCTGAGGTCAGTCACGTTGATCGCGTCGAACTTAAACCATACGCGACTTTGTAAGGATGGCGTGCTGGCGACAGGCGCTGGGCTGAGGGCTTTGGCATTAGACCTGATAAATTTACCAGTAGCCAGTTCAAATAAAAAGTGCCCAGAATAGGCCTGAAACTGCAATTGGATTTGATGGGGCGGTTTGATGTCATTGCGACAGTCAAGGCAGAATTGTTGTGTAGAATTAAAGTCTTTAAGGGTGATTCATGAGAAGCGTTCGAATTTTTTATTGTAAAAATAGGTTGGTAGGCGAAGTGGGTGAGAAAAATCTGAATTTTTTCTCTGTATCAACATGGCCGCTTGCGTTGTTCGGGGCCAGCACCAAGCTACTAATGAGTAGTGATACAGGGACAGTGTATGGGGAGCTTGCCAATGAAATTAATGAGCTCTCATATACGCCCTACGGATTTGGTACGCATAATGGTATGGAGGGTAGGCAAGCTTTCAATGGTGAAAGACTGGATTTTGTAACAAGTGGTTATCTTTTAGGGAACGGGCATCGTCAGTTCTTGCCAAGACTTATGCGCTTTCTTTCGCCTGATCATTTAAGCCCTTTCAATAAAGGCGGTATCAATAGTTATGTCTACTGTACCTCTGATCCGGTCAATGGCTTGGATCCTTCAGGTCGCGTAAATATTACAAAGCTTTTCATGCCGTGGCGTCGAACTGGTACAACCGGCTTCATGAAAGAAAAAGGTTTGCCGACGGGGCTTTTGAAACAGTTGCTCAAAAAGAGATCTGCTGCTGAACGTAGAAGTATTTATGTATATGAGGCTCAGGGTGATGGTTACAAACACTACAGGTTGGCTCGGGGAGAGGCTCCGGATCTGTTGCCGAGGACAGCCACTCATGAGAACTTTGCCGGGCGCGAGGTTTATGTTAAGGGTGGCTTGATAGTTGATCTGAAAGGCGATTCAATGAAGGATTACAATTTTTCTGCCACTGATCGTGTTGCTGGGAATTATGGTTTTGTCAGAGTGCGCTCAAAGCCGATTGCAATAACTACTTTCGAACCCAATGAGGCTGGGGCTGCTGCGCTGGAAAAAGAGATGCAAAGTTGGTTTACAGCTGAAGAGTGGAATGGGAGCGGCGCTCCGGGCTTCAATAGCAATCAGGACGGACTGAATGCAGAAATTAGACAAATTCGTCGATAGTCAAAGCGTGCGATGGTCGGCTGCGGCTCACAGCCACAGCCGTCAACATCACAGCTTTGGAAACAGTCCGCTTCCGCACCGGGAACAGAACGCCGCGCCGTGCTCGTGAGTCTTCTTGCTGCAGTTCGGGCAGGAGTGCTGCAACTGCTCCCCGCGCATGGCATTGGCCAGCTCGGCTGTAAAGATCCCGGTCGGTACGGCGATGATCGAGTAACCGGTAATCATCACCAGCGACGACAGCACCTGCCCCAGCGGGGTCTTCGGCACGATGTCGCCAAAGCCTACCGTGGTCAGGGTAACGATGGCCCAGTAGATGCCCTTGGGAATGCTGGTAAAGCCATGCTCAGGCCCTTCGATCACATACATCAAGGTGCCGAACACCGTCACCAGGGTCGATACGGTCACCAGGAACACAATGATCTTCTGCTTGCTGCCGCGCAGCGCCTCCATCAGGTAATGGGCCTGCTTGAGGTACGGGCTGAGCTTGAGCACACGGAAGATCCGCAGCATCCGTATCACGCGGATGATCAGCAGGTACTGGGCGTCGCTGTAGTACAGCGCGATGATCCCCGGCACGATCGCCAGCAGATCGACCAGGCCATAAAAGCTGAAGGCATAGCGCAGCGGCTTGGGCGAGCAGTACAGGCGGGTGAGGTACTCGGCCAGGAAGATCGCGGTAAAGCCCCACTCGATGCCGGCCAGCAGGCCGGCGTAGCCCTGGTGCACTTCGTCGATGCTGTCGAGGATGACGGTAACCAGGCTGGCCAGGATGATCAGCAGGAGGATCTTGTCGAAGCGTCTTCCAGCCACGGTATCGGTCTGGAAGACGATGATGTAAAGCTGCTCGCGCAGGCTCGCAGGGTTGTTCATTGGCTCGTTCCACAAAAGCGATGGGCTGAGCCTAGGGGCTGCATTTCAGCTGTGCAAGCGGCTAGCGTCACGCTGCCTGGGCTGGGCCAGGTGGTTGCCCAGGTGCGTCAGCCAGCAGGCGGCGACGAAGGGCGCGGTCAGGCCGGGCACCGGTAGCAGCTTGAACAGCGGTTGCAGCAGCAGGGCCAGGGCAATGGCCAGCAGTGTCACCCACGGCTTTTCACCTTGCCTGCTGAACGCCAGTGCTGCCAGCGCGGCGTTGAAACCGTAAAGGCCCATCCACGCTGCCTGTGCCTGGTCGGCGAACAGTGCCACGCCGCCGCCGATGGCCGAGCCGATCACCGCCCACATTGCGGCATAGGGGTTGGCGATGAACATGCCGATGATGATCAGCAGGCCGGCCAGGGGCTGGTCGAGCAGGAAGATCTGGCCCACGCCGCGCGCCAACGCATACAGCGGGTCGGCTTCGACGAAGCCGCTGGGCGAGGGGGTGGCTATCAGCAATACGGCCCAGCCCAGCAGCACGAAGGGTGCGGTGTAGGCGATCAGCAGTTTGCCGCCGCGCTTGCGCCACTGGTGGGTGATGATGCTGGACAGGCCGCCAGCGGCGATGATCAGTGGCGGCAGGATGACCGACCAGGGCAGCACGGCACTGATCAGGATGCCGATCAGCACGCCGTTGTAGCAGTACAGCCCGGCCTGGCGGTCGGCACGGTCGTAGCCGCGTGCCTGGGCGGTGAGCAGGCCGGCCAGGGCGCCGAGCAGGGCGCCACCGACCAGGCCGGGGGCGGTCAGCAGGATGGCCAGCAGGCAGCACAGGCCGCACAGGGGGTTGCGCAGCAGCAGCACCTGGCTGAAGCCGTTGAGTAACGCCGTGGCCCAGTCGGGGCACGGGTTGACGAAATTTTTGGTGTACATCGGGGCAGTCAGTGAGGTTGATGGGGAGCGGTGGGCCTCTTTGGGCCTCGGGTTTTCCGCAGGTCTGGTGTTTCTGTGTACAAGGAGGGCTTTGCCCTCCAATCGCCGGCAAGCCAGCTCCCACAGGGATTGCACAGGCCTTTGAAGTGGTGCGATCCCTGTGGGAGCCGGCTTGCCGGCGATGCGGTCAGATCAAGGTCTCGATCCGCAGCGTGTTAGTCGACCCTGGCTTGCCAAAAGGCACACCGGCAGTGATCAGCAGCGTGTCGCCACGGCTGGCCATGCCTTGTGCCTGGGCAATCTCCAGTGCAGTGGAAACAACCTCGTCCACCTGGCGCAGGCGGTCGTTGACCACCGAGTGCACGCCCCACGCTACGCTCAGGCGGCGCGCGGTGGTCAGGTTTGGCGTCAGGTTGAGGATCGGGGCCCGTGGCCGCTCGCGGGCCGCGCGCAGGGTCGAGGCGCCCGACTCGCTGTAGTTGACCAGCACCGCCACCGGCAGGATGCCGCTGATACGGCGGATAGCGCAGCTGATGGCGTCCGACACGGTGGCCTCGGCCTTCGGCCGGCCAACGTCGAGCTGGGCCTGGTAGTCCGGGCCGTTCTCCACCTGGCGAATGATCTTGCTCATCATCTGCACGGCTTCCAGCGGGTACTCACCCGAGGCAGTCTCGGCCGACAGCATCACCGCATCGGCACCTTCGGCCACGGCGTTGGCCACGTCGGTGACTTCGGCGCGGGTCGGCGCTGGCGAGAAGCGCATGGATTCGAGCATCTGCGTGGCCACCACCACTGGTTTGCCCAGTTGGCGGCAGGTGCCGATGATGCGTTTCTGGATCTGCGGCACGCTTTCGGCCGGCACCTCCACGCCCAGGTCGCCACGGGCCACCATGATCGCATCCGCAAGCTCCGCGATGGCTTGCAGCTGTTCGACTGCCGATGGCTTCTCGATCTTCGCCATCAGGTAGGCACGGTCACCGATCAGCTGGCGTGCTTCGGTGATGTCTTCGGGGCGCTGTACGAACGACAGGGCCACCCAGTCCACGCCCAGCTCAAGGCCGAAGGCCAGGTCGCGGCGGTCTTTTTCGGTGAGCGGGGAGAGGTCGAGCACCGCTTGCGGCACGTTGACACCCTTGCGATCGGACAGCTCGCCACCGGCCAGCACTTCGGTGTCGATGGCGTCGCTGTGCTTGGCGGTGACGCGCAGGCGCAGCTTGCCGTCGTCCAGCAGCAGGTCCATGCCCGGCTCGAGGGCGGCGATGATCTCGGGGTGCGGCAGGTTGACCCGGCGGCTGTCGCCCGGGGTGTTGTCCAGGTCCAGGCGCAGGGCCTGGCCGCGTTGCAGCTGCACCTTGCCGTCGGCAAAGCGGCCGACGCGCAGCTTCGGCCCCTGCAGGTCCATGAGGATACCCAGCGGGTAGTTCAGTTGCTGCTCGACTTCGCGGATCCACTGGTAGCGCAGGGCGTGGTCGGAGTGCTCGCCGTGGCTGAAGTTGAGGCGGAAGATGTTCACCCCGGCTTCTACCAGTTGGCGGATGTCGTCGATGCCTTTGATCGCAGGGCCAAGGGTGGCGAGGATTTTGACTTTTTTATCAGGCGTCATGATTGGGCAGTCTCGAGGATCAGGATGGCGCGGAAGTCGTTGACGTTGGTGCGGGTCGGCTCGGTGACGATCAGCGCATCCAGGGAGGCGAAATAGCCGTAGCCGTTGTTGTTGTCCAGCTCGTCGCTGGCCGACAGGCCCAGGGCTTCGGCACGGGCGTAGCTGGCCGGGGTCATGAAGGCGCCGGCGTTTTCTTCCGAGCCATCGATACCGTCGGTGTCACCGGCCAGGGCATACACGCCCGGCAGGCCTTTCAGGCTTTCGGTGAGGCTGAGCAGGAATTCGGCGTTGCGCCCGCCACGGCCATTGCCGCGCACGGTCACGGTGGTTTCGCCGCCGGACAGGATCACGCAGGGTGCCTTCAGCGGCTGGCCGTGCTGGACGATCTGCCGGGCGATACCGGCGTGCACCTTGGCCACTTCGCGTGATTCGCCTTCCAGGTCGCCGAGGATCAGCGGGCTGAACCCGGCCTGGCGGGCTTTGACCGCGGCGGCTTCGAGCGACTGCTGGGGCTTGGCGATCAGCTGGAAGTGGCTGCGGGCCAGGGCCGGGTCGTCGGCCTTGACGGTTTCCGAGGCTGGGTTGTTGAGCCAGTCGATAACGGCCTTGGGCGCTTCGATGTTGTAGCGCTTGAGGATGGCCAGGGCATCGGCCGAGGTGCTCGGGTCGGCCACGGTAGGGCCGGAGGCGATCACCGTGGCGAGGTCGCCCGGGACATCGGAAATGGCATAGGTGTACACCGTGGCCGGCCAGCAGGCCTTGGCCAGGCGGCCGCCCTTGATCGCCGAGAGGTGCTTGCGCACGCAGTTCATCTCGCCGATGGTGGCGCCGGATTTCAGCAGCGCCTTGTTGATCTGCTGCTTGTCGGCCAGGGTCAGGCCTTCGGCGGGCAGGGCCAGCAGCGCCGAGCCACCGCCGGACAGCAGGAAGATGACGCGGTCGTCTTCACTGAGGTTGCCGACCAGTTCCAGCACGCGTTTTGCCACGGCCAGGCCGGCGGCATCGGGGACCGGGTGAGCAGCTTCGACCACCTCGATCTTCTGGCAGTTGGCGCCGTGACCGTACCGTGTGACAACAAGCCCGGAGACTTCGCCCTGCCAGCTTTTCTCGACCACTTCGGCCATGGCGGCTGCGGCCTTGCCGGCACCGATGACGATGACCCGGCCGCTGCGGTCGGCGGGCAGGTAGGGTTCGAGGACTTGACGGGGGTGGGCGGCGGCGATGGCTGTGTCGAACAGCTCGCGGAGAAGTTTTTGCGGATCGACCGACATGGCAGGCTCCCAATTATTGTTGTTCTGCAGAATCAAAAACGCCCCTGGAACTGCCTCCGTGCAGGCCGAACCAGGGGCGGGTGTTGCTCGGTGCCACTTTTGAACCTGTGGTCGCAGGTTCAAAGGTGTTGAATTCATCGCCGGCAAGCCAGCTCCCACAGGTACAGCACAGGATTGAGGGATTGTGCGGTCCCTGTGGGAGCTGGCTTGCCGGCGATTGGGCTGCGCAGCAGCCCCCGAATTCGAATTACTTGTCGTCGCGGATCGAGAAGTTGGCCATGTGCTCCAGGCCTTTGATCAGCGCCGAGTGGTCCCAGTTGCCGCCGCCCAGGGCCTGGCAGGTGTTGAACACTTGCTGGGCATTGGAGGTGTTGGGCAGGTTGATGCCCAGCTCCTTGGCTCCCTGCAGGGCCAGGTTCAGGTCCTTCTGGTGCAGGTTGATGCGGAAGCCTGGGTCGAAGGTGCCCTTGATCATGCGCTCGGCGTGCACTTCGAGGATCTTCGACGAGGCGAAGCCGCCCATCAGTGCTTCACGTACCTTGGCCGGGTCCGCGCCGTTCTTGGCGGCGAACAGCAGGGCTTCGGCAACGGCCTGGATGTTCAGGGCAACGATGATCTGGTTGGCCACCTTGGCGGTCTGGCCGTCGCCATTGCCACCGACGCGGGTGATGTTCTTGCCCATGGCTTCGAACAGCGGCAGGGTGCGCTCGAAGGCTTTCGGGCAGCCACCGACCATGATGCTCAGGGTCGCGGCCTTGGCACCGACTTCGCCGCCGGACACAGGGGCGTCCAGGTAGGCAGCGCCGGTGGCCTTGATTTTCTCGGCGAAGGCTTTGGTAGCGGTAGGGGAGATCGAGCTCATGTCGATCACGACCTTGTTCGGGCCCACGCCTTCAGCCACGCCGTTGTCACCGAACAGGACGCTCTCGACCTGCGGGGTGTCGGGGACCATGACGATGATGAACTCGGCTTCCTGGGCAACTTCCTTCGGGTTGGCCAGGGCCACGGCACCGGCGGCGATCAGGTCGGCCGGGGCAGCGTCGTGGTGAGTGGAAACGAAGATGCTGTGACCTGCTTTCTGCAGGTTCTGAGCCATGGGCTTGCCCATGATGCCGGTGCCGATGAAACCGATTTTAGCCATGAGAATGTGCCTCTTTGTATTTGTGATGTCTCAAGCAGACCGCAATCCCTGTGGGAGCGGGCATGCCCGCGAAACAGGCGACTCGGTGGATGGCACCGGCTATGCCGGTGTTCGCGGGCATGCCCGCTCCCACAGGGTTTCGTGTTTCACAGGGGGCTAGCGTTCAGCCGTTCAGATTGCGTTATGGGTCTTCAGCCAGCCCAGGCCCGCTTCGGTGGTGGTCAGCGGCTTGTACTCCGCGCCCACCCAGCCCTGGTAGCCGATGCGGTCCAGGTGCTCGAACAGGAAGCGGTAGTTGATCTCGCCGGTGCCTGGCTCGTTGCGGCCGGGGTTGTCGGCCAGCTGGATGTGGTTGATCAGTTTCAGGTTGGCTTCCATGGTACGAGCCAGGTCACCTTCCATGATCTGCATGTGGTAGATGTCGTACTGCAGGAACAGGTTGTCGCTGCCAACCTCGGCCTGGATTTCCAGGGCCTGCTTGGTGGTGTTCAGGTAGAAGCCGGGGATGTCGCGGGTGTTGATCATTTCCATGACCAGGCGGATCCCGGCGGCTTTCAGCTTGTCGGCGGCGTAGCGCAGGTTTTCCACGAAGGTCTTGCGCACGGTGGCGCAGTCCGGGCCTTGTGGGCGAATGCCGGCCAGGGCGTTGACCTGGGTGTTGCCCAGCACCTTGGCGTATTCGATGGCCTTGTCGACACCGGCGCGGAATTCCTCGACGCGGTCAGGGTGGCAGGTGATACCGCGCTCACCCTTGGCCCAATCGCCCGCCGGCAGGTTGAACAGCACCTGGGTCAGGCCGTTGGCCTCCAGCTGTTGCTTGATCTCGGCAGCGCTGAAGTCGTACGGGAAGAGGTATTCGACGCCGCTGAACCCAGCATCGGCGGCAGCCTTGAAGCGGGCCAGGAAGTCCTGTTCGGTGAACAGCATGGACAGGTTGGCAGCGAAGCGAGGCATGTTGTGTCTCCTTGCGATGAAGGCCCCCGGCGCCCTCAGGTAGGGGCCGGCACGGGGGCGTCAGGCGATCAGTCCAGCAGCGAGATGGCGGTTGGCGCGTCGTTGCCGACCAGGGCCAGGTCTTCGAACTCGTTGACCGCGTTGATCTCGGTGCCCATGGAAATGTTGGTCACACGTTCGAGAATCACTTCGACCACCACCGGTACGCGGAACTCTTCGGCCATCTTCTGTGCCTTGAGCAGGGCAGGGGCGATCTCGGCCGGCTCGAATACACGGATGGCCTTGCAGCCCAGGCCTTCGACCACGGCGACATGGTCGACACCGTAGGTGGCGGCGTCGGTCGAGTTGATGTTCTCGAACGCCAGTTGTACACAGTAATCCATGTCGAAGCCACGTTGCGCCTGACGGATCAGGCCCAGGTAGGCGTTGTTCACCAGTACGTGCACGTACGGCAGGTTGAACTGTGCGCCCACCGCCAGCTCTTCGATCATGAACTGGAAGTCGTAGTCACCCGACAGCGCGACCACCTTGCGCTTCGGATCGGCCTTGACCACACCGAGGGCGGCAGGGATGGTCCAGCCCAGCGGGCCGGCCTGGCCGCAGTTGATCCAGTGGCGTGGCTTGTACACGTGCAGGAACTGCGCGCCGGCGATCTGCGACAGACCGATGGTGCTGACGTAGCAGGTGTCCTTGCCAAATACCTGGTTCATTTCTTCGTAGACGCGCTGCGGCTTGACCGGCACGTTGTCGAAGTGGGTCTTGCGCTGCAGGGTTGCCTTGCGCTCCTGGCAGTCTTCCAGCCAGGCCTTGCGGCACTTCAGCTTGCCAGCGGCTTTCCACTCGCGGGCCACTTCGAGGAACACGTCCAGTGCCTTGCCGGCGTCGGAAACGATACCCAGGTCCGGGGTGAACACGCGGCCGATCTGGGTCGGCTCGATGTCCACGTGCAAGAACTTGCGGCCTTCGGTGTAGACGTCGACGGAACCGGTGTGGCGGTTGGCCCAGCGGTTACCGATACCGAACACCAGATCGGATTTCAGCAGGGTGGCGTTGCCATAGCGGTGCGAAGTCTGCAGGCCGACCATGCCGACCATCTGTGCGTGGTCGTCCGGGATGGTGCCCCAGCCCATCAGGGTCGGGATTACCGGTACGCCGGTCAGTTCGGCAAACTCGACCAGCTTGTCGCTGGCGTCGGCGTTGATGATGCCGCCACCGGCTACCAGCAGCGGGCGCTCGGCGTCATTGAGCAGGGCCAGGGCTTTTTCGGCCTGTACGCGGGTGGCGGACGGCTTGTGCACTGGCAGCGGTTCGTAGGCGTCGATGTCGAATTCGATTTCGGCCATCTGCACGTCGAACGGCAGGTCGATCAGTACCGGGCCTGGGCGGCCGGTGCGCATTTCATAGAAGGCCTTCTGGAAGGCGTAAGGCACCTGGCCTGGCTCCAGAACGGTGGTGGCCCACTTGGTTACCGGCTTGACGATGTTGGTGATGTCGACCGCCTGGAAGTCTTCCTTGTGCAGGCGGGCACGTGGGGCCTGGCCGGTGATGCAGAGGATCGGGATGGAGTCGGCGGAGGCACTGTACAGGCCGGTGACCATGTCGGTGCCGGCTGGGCCGGAGGTGCCGATGCACACGCCGATGTTGCCCGGGTTGGCACGGGTGTAACCCTCGGCCATGTGCGAGGCGCCTTCGACGTGACGAGCGAGGACGTGATCGATGCCACCGACTTTCTTCAGGGCCGAGTACAACGGGTTGATGGCAGCCCCCGGGATGCCGAACGCGGTATCTACACCTTCACGGCGCATGACCAGAACGGCTGCATCGATTGCTCTCATTTTGCTCATGGTTTGTGCCTCATCGATTTTGTAATTGTATACAACTTGCTTTGTGCCAGAGTGTATTCACGGCTGGCCGCTTAGGTCAACGGGTTTTCGTCGGCGGACGTCGCTTTCGTTCGAGCGCCCGTGAAAACGGAGGTTTGCGCCATCGCATACGATCGTTTCAAAATATTGTATACAAAAATATCTTTCGTTGTGTTCTATTTGTTCTATCGGTTTTCAACTGCCCTCAGGGCTTCTCACAACAAGAAGAGGACCTTTCCATGAACGCTTTGAACCTGAAAGTCGCGGTCAGCCTGGTGAATGCCGCGCTGGCGGCGGGCCGCAAGATCAATGCCGCGCCACTGACCGTGGCGGTGCTGGATGCCGGCGGCCACTTGCTGGCGCTGCAACGCGAGGATGGCGCCAGCCTGATCCGGCCGGAGGTGGCCACCGGCAAGGCCTGGGGCGCGATTGCCCTAGGCAAGGGCTCGCGCCTGCTGGCGCTGGACGCGCAGCAGCGGCCGGCATTTTTTGCCGCGCTGAACGGGTTGGGCGAGCGGCCGGTGGTGCCGGCGCCGGGTGGCGTGCTGGTGCGTGATCAGGACGGCAAGGTGCTGGGTGCGGTAGGGATCAGCGGGGATACGTCGGATATCGACGAGCAGTGCGCGATCAGTGCGATCGAGGAGGTGGGGTTGAAGGCGGATGCGGGTGTAGCAGCCTAATTCTCTATTGTCTGTTCCGGCCCCATCGCCGGCAAGCCAGCTCCCACAGGTACATCACAGTTTTCAAGGTCTGTGGCGGCCCTGTGGGAGCTGGCTTGCCGGCGATGGGCTGCAAGGCAGCCCCACTGGCCCTGTCAGGCCACCTCGGGCTCACACCCCTTGAGCACCATGCGGATGATGGTCTCCGCCGCCGCGTCATAATCGCTGTCGGTCAGCTTGGCCTTGCCGGTCACCGCAGAGATCTGCCAGTCGAAATCGGCATAGGTCTGGGTCGCTGCCCAGATGCTGAACATCAGGTGATGCGCATCCACATGGGCGATCTGCCCGCGGTCGATCCAGCGCTGGATACACTCGATGTTATGCCGCGCCTGCTCGTTCAGCTGCGCTACCTGGTTCGGCGACAGGTGCGGGGCACCGTGCATGATCTCGCTGGCGAACACCTTGGACGCATGCGGCAGGTCGCGGGAAATGCGGATCTTCGAGCGGATGTACGCACTCAGCACTTCCTTCGGGTCACCGTCGGCATTGAACGGGGTCGACGCCTGCATGATCGGCGCGATGATGCTTTCCAGGACCTCGCGGTAGAGGTTGTCCTTGGATTTGAAGTAGTAATACACGTTCGGCTTGGGCAGGCCGGCCTTGGCCGCGATATCGCTGGTCTTGGTGGCGGCGAAGCCCTTGTCGGCGAATTCCTCGCTGGCCGCGCGCAGGATCAGTTCCTTGTTGCGCTCGCGAATGGTGCTCATGGTCAGGGATCTTCCTCGTGTCTGGCCACCTCTAAGAGGGATCGGGCATGGTAGCACCGGGCTCGACGGGCGCTCAAGGCAGCGGCTTTGGGCTAGAATCCTGGGCACTCACTCTTCTGGATACAGGCAAACATGGCAGGAAGCAGTCTACTGGTACTGATCGACGACATCGCCACGGTGCTTGATGACGTCTCGGTGATGACCAAGGTGGCGGCGAAAAAGACCGCAGGCGTGCTGGGCGATGACCTGGCGCTGAATGCCCAGCAGGTCACCGGGGTGCGTGCCGAGCGCGAGATCCCGGTGGTGTGGGCTGTGGCCAAGGGCTCGATGGTGAACAAGGCCATCCTGGTGCCGGCGGCGCTGCTGATCAGTGCGTTCATCCCCTGGGCGGTGACGCCGTTGCTGATGCTGGGCGGCGCCTACCTGTGCTTCGAGGGTTTCGAGAAGCTGGCGCACAAGTTCCTGCACAGCAAGGCCGAGACTGACGCCGAGCATGAAGCGCTCAAGGAGGCGGTGGCCGATGCCAATGTCGACCTGGTGGCGTTCGAGAAAGCCAAGATCAAGGGCGCGGTACGTACCGACTTCATCCTTTCGGCGGAAATCATCGCCATCACCCTGGGCATCGTTGCCGACTCGCCGTTGACCCAGCAGATCGTCGTGCTGTCGGGTATCGCGGTGGTCATGACCATCGGCGTGTACGGGCTGGTGGGCGGTATCGTCAAGCTCGATGACCTGGGGCTGTGGATGACCCGCAAGGCATCACGCCTGGCCAGGGCGGTGGGTAACGGCATTCTGCGTGCCGCGCCATACATGATGAAGAGCCTGTCGGTAATCGGCACGGCGGCCATGTTCCTGGTCGGTGGCGGGATCCTGGTGCATGGCATCGGGCCGCTGCATCATGCCATCGAGGCGTTCAGTGAAGGGCGTGGCGGGGCGTTGACCGTGGCGCTGCTGAACGGCGGTGTCGGGGTTGTGGCCGGTGCCGTGGTGCTGGCCGTGGTGGGCATTGCGGGGAAACTGTGGCGGGCGGTTCGGCCGGCCACCTGAGTTGCATGGCCGGGGCGTTGCCCCGGTTCGCGGGCACGCCCGCTCCCACAGTGTGGGAGCAACTGTCTTGAGTTGCCTGTCAGGGCCTCATCGCCGGCAAGCCAGCTCCCACAGGAACTGCACAGGCCTGAAGGCAGCGCGGTCGAGGTTGGGGCCGGCTTGCCGGCGATGGACCACAGGTACTGCACAGGCCTGAAGGCAGCGCGGTCGAGGTTGGGGCCGGCTTGCCGGCGATGGACCACAGGTACTGCACAGGCCTGAAGGCAGCGCGGTCGAGGTTGGGGCCGGCTTGCCGGCGATGGACCACAGGTACTGCACAGGCCTGAAGGCAGCGCGGTCGAGGTTGGGGCCGGCTTGCCGGCGATGGACCACAGGTACTGCACAGGCCTGAAGGCAGCGCGGTCGAGGTTGGGGCCAGCTTGCCGGCGATGGACCAAAGGTACTGCACAGGCCTGAAGGCAGCGCGGTCGAGGTTGGGGCCGGCTTGCCGACGATGGACCAAAGGTACTGCACAGGCCTGAAGGCAGCGCGGTCGAGGTGGGAGCCGGCTTGCCGGCGATGGGCCGCAGCGCGGCCCCAACGCTTCAAGTCAGAAGTGAACCTTGAGCAGGAAGCTCATGGTGTTCTGGTCGGTGGTGAAGGCATCGGAATCCTTGATGCCGTACTTGTTCTTCCAGTAGTCGTATTCCACACCCACATACAGCTGCTTCTCGCCCAGGTGCAAGGCCTTGCCCAGGTCATACTTGATCTGCGGGTTGAAGTGCAGGTTGGCCTGGTAGGTGCCGCGGCGGTTCTCGTCGTTGTCCACCACCCAGTCCATGAAACCGTCGATCAGCACATCGGACGAACCGACCGGAATGGTGTACGACCACACCGGGGTGATCTGCCACACGTTGTCGCCGGCGCGGCTGCCGTCGGTGGTGCGGTTGTAGAAGTTCAGCTGGAAGTAGTCGAAGCCAGGGATGTCCAGGTCGAAGCCAGGGCCGATCAGGTACGACTCGGTATCACCTTCGCCGAACTCGTAGGTCATCGCCAGCAGCACGTCCTTGACCGGGCCGAAGGCCAGCTTCTGGTCGAAGATCTTGCCGAACGACAGGCGCGGGCTGATTTCGCCGTAGTAGGTATTCGGGCCATTGCCCTCATCTTTCTGGCCTTGGTAGAAGATCTTGTCGACAAAGATGAAGTTATCGCCGTACTTCCAGCCATCAGCGTGCTCGAAGGTCACGGTTTGCTGGATCGACGGGTTGACCTTGAAGTTCTTGCCCCACAGGTAGGTCAGGCTGTTGTTCTGCCATTGCAGCAGGTCGCCGCCGAAGGTGGTGCCACAGGCCAGCAGGCCGCCGGCGAGGATCAGGCTGTTGATGGTACGCATTGCGAGTGTCGCTCCCTTGATTGATCTATTGTCAGCGCTCGTTGTTGGCGCTTTTTTGTCTTTCGAGTCAGCTTTTTTCGATAGGCCACAGCTGTTTGGCAAGGGTTGAGCCAACTTTCCTGGGCTGGCAAAACCTTCCTGCTCGACTTCGTTCTGAACGGATGAAAAGGGTCTTTCAGGCTGGCAACACG
Organism: Pseudomonas sp. B14(2017); assembly: GCF_002113255.1. Taxonomy (NCBI): domain Bacteria; kingdom Pseudomonadati; phylum Pseudomonadota; class Gammaproteobacteria; order Pseudomonadales; family Pseudomonadaceae; genus Pseudomonas; species Pseudomonas sp. B14(2017). Next base: position 31,444 of record NZ_NEJY01000029.1, on the reverse strand, counting down.
TTGGCCAACCGCCCGTATTCATTGACTGAGCGGTCAGTAAACGCAGGCAGAATCCCTTCTGCCCTGATCGAGGGGGCGCGCAGATTACTGGCTTGCGCGCCTTGCCTCAAGTGCTCCGTCCTGGAGCGGGGTGTATCAAACTTGTGCGTTTGGTCAGTTTTCTAGAAGTGCACCTTGATCAGGGCACTGGTGACGCTCTGGTTACTGTCGATATTGCCTTGGCTGTCGATGCCGTACTTGTCCTTCCAGTAGCTGTACTCGATGCCCACGTACAGCTGCTTGGCGCCCAGGTTCAGGGCTTTGCCCAGGTCGTACTTGACCTGAGGGTTGAACTGCAGGTTGGCATGGTAGGTACCACGGCGGGTCTGATCGTTGTCGACCACCCAGTCCATGTAACCGTCGATCAGAATGTCGGACTTGCCCACCGGAACGGTGTACGAGAAGGCCGGGGTGATCTGCCAGACGTTGTCACCGGGGCGGCTGCCTTCGGTGTTGCGCAGGTAGAAGTTGAGGGTGAAGTAGTTGAAGCCGGGGATGTCCAGGTCGAAGCCGGGGCCGATCAGGTAGGCCTCGCTGTCGCCCTCGCCACGCTCGTAGGTCATGGCCAGCAGCACATCCTTGATCGGGCCGAACGCCAGCTTCTGGTCGAAGATCTTGCCGAACGACAGGCGCGGGCTGAACTCACCGTAGTAGGAGGTGACGCCTTTGCCCGGGTCGGGCTTGCCGTTGTAGAAGACCTTGTCGACGAACATGAAGGTATCGCCGTACTTCCATTTGTTGGCGTGCTCGAAGGTCACTGTCTGCTGGATGCGTGGGTTGACCTTGAAATCCTTGCCGTACAGGTAGGTCAGGCTTTCGCCATGCCACTGCAGCCATTCGCCAGCGTGGGCGGGGAGGGTGGCCAGCAGGCTGCTGCCCAGCAAGAGGGACGAGGTGATGCGTTTCATGTTGTGGTTCCCGGACTTATTGTTTTTGTTGGGTTTTTTTGGCGCGCAGGCGCCCCGGACGGCCCATTCCGGCGGGCCGACGGTGTAGCGTTTACGGCGAATTCGAGGCGGGGCGGCAGTGCGCCGCCCCCCTTGCTCAATGCTGGTGACAGGCTTCGTTGTGCACCGCGCGGTCGGCACCACCAAGGATGTTGAACAGCACGTTCAACACCAGGGCACTGACCGTGGCCATGGCGATGCCACTGTGGGTGATGGGTTCCATCCACTGGGGCATCTGGGCGAAGAACTCCGGACGCACCACGGGGATCAACCCGAAGCCGACGCTCACCGCAACCAGCAGCTGGTTGCGACGGTCGCCGATGTCCGCCTCCTGGAGAATCTTGATCCCGGTGGCGGTGACCATGCCGAACATGGCGATGGACGCGCCGCCCAGTACCGCAGGCGGGATCGAGGCAATCAGGAAGGCCGCCTTGGGCAGCAGGCTGAGCAGGATCAGCAGTGCACCGGCCACGATGGTGACATAGCGGCAGCGCACCCCGGTCATCTGCACCAGGCCGATGTTCTGGGCGAACGAGGAGTGGGTGAAGGTGTTGAAGAAGCCGGCGATGAACGACGCGCCGGCATCGCACAGCAGGCCGCGGCGCAGCATCCCTGGGGTAACTTCACGATCGGTCACCTTGCCCAGGGCCAGGAACATGCCGGTGGACTCGACGAAGATGATCACCACCACCAGGCACATGGACAGGATCGGTGCCAGGCTGAAGGTCGGCATGCCGAAGTGCAGTGGGGTGACCACTTGCAGCCACGGCGCGTCGTTCAGGCCCGACAGGTCGACCATGCCGATGGAGCCGGCCAGGATGTAGCCCAGGCCCATGCCCACCAGCACCGACACGTTGACCCAGAAACCGCGCATGAAACGGTTGATCAGCAGGATTACCGCCAGCACCAGGCCGGCCACCAGCAGGTAGATCGGCGAGCCGAAGGTATCTGCCTGGTGGCCGCCACCGGCCCAGTTGACTGCCACCGGGAACAGCGACAGGCCAATCGAGGTGATCACCGTGCCGGTGACCAGTGGCGGGAAGAAGCGTACGACCTTGGACATGAACGGCGCGATCAGCATGCCGAAGAACCCGGCGGCGATGGTCGCGCCGAAGATCCCCTGCAGGCCCACGCCAGGCATGCCGGCCATGGCCACCATGCTGCCGACGGCAGCGAAACTGGCACCCATCATCACCGGCATGCGGATGCCCACCGGGCCGATACCGAAGGACTGGATGATGGTAGCGACGCCAGCGACCAGCAGGTCGGCGTTGATCAGGAAAGCGACTTCTTCACGGGACAACCCGGCGGCCTGGCCGATGATCAATGGCACGGCGATGGCGCCACCGTACATCAGCAGAACGTGTTGCAGGCCAACCAGGATCAGTTGGAACAGGGGCAAGGGCTCGCGCGGCGGCGCAACAGGGATGTACGCCTTGCGTGACTCGGACATGCAGCACCTCGAGTTTTGTTTTTATTCTCGGATCCAAGCGCCGGCCTCAGGCGGCAGGCTTCCGGTTAAGAGAGCCTGAGGTTCCCGCTTGAGGCTGAGCGCTCGATGCTTGCTTGTTGCGTATGTCTTGAAACAGAGGCCGGGAGTGCCGGCCTCTTCGCGGGTGAACCCGCTCCCACAGGGGGCGGTGTTATCCCGACAATTGTGTTTCAGTTGACCGGGGCGCCTTTGGCGATCCAGTCACCGACCAGCTTGCGCTCTTCGGTGGTCATCTGGGTGATGTTGCCCAGCGGCATGATCTGGCTGGCGACCGCTTGCGCCTGGATGCGCGCGGCCTGGGCCTGGATCTGCTGCGGGGTGTCGAACATCACGCCGGCAGGGGCGGCGCTGAACAGTGGGCTGGTCGGCTTGGACGAGTGGCACACGGTGCAGCGTTCCTGGATGACATTGTGGATCTTGTCGAAGCTCTCGCCGCCAGCCTGGGCGGTGGCCTGGGCAGGGGCTTCGGCCGGCGTGGCAGGCGCTGCGGCAGCCTTGGCGGCGTCCTCGGCGCGTTGCTCGGCAGCGGTCTTGCCACCTACAGCGGTCGCAGGCAGTGGCTGGTACTCGACCTTCGCCGCGGCTTGCTCAGGGCTGACGGCCATCGGTTTCGGACCGGTGACGTAGGCCAGGCAGATCATCGCCAGGGCGCCGACCGGCAGGGTCCAGGCGTACTTGTTGCTGTCGTGGCGGGTGTTGAAGTAGTGGCGGATCAGGACCGCGGCTACTGCGATACCGGCCAGGATCAGCCAGTTGTACTGGCTACCGTAGGTGCTCGGGAAGTGGTTGCTGATCATGATGAACAGCACCGGCAGGGTGAAGTAGTTGTTGTGGCGCGAGCGCAGCAGGCCCTTGGCCGGCAGTACCGGGTCGGGGGTCTGGTTGTTCTCGATCGCAGCCACCAGCTGGCGCTGGGCCGGCATGATGATGCGGAACACGTTGCCGACCATGATGGTGCCGATGATCGCGCCGGTGTGCAGGTACGCACCACGGCCGCTGAACACCAGGCTGAAGCCCCAGCACGCGGCGATGATCAGCACGAACAGTACAGCACCGAGCAGCGCTGGCTTCTTGCCCAGGGGCGAGTCGCACAGGAAGTCGTAGATGAACCAGCCGGCGATCAGCGAGCCGATACCGATGGCCACGCCTTCGGCACCGCTAAGGGTGCTGCCAGGGGCCAGCAGGTACAGGGTCGGGTTCCAGTAGAACACCACGCACAGCAGGGCGATACCGGACATCCAGGTGAAGTAGGCTTCCCATTTGAACCAGTGCAGGTTCTCGGGCATTTTCGGGGGTGCGAGCTTGTATTTCTCCAGGTGGTAGATACCACCGCCGTGAATTGCCCAGAGATCACCCGACAACCCATCGCGCGGGTTGCTTCGGTTCAGGTGGTTCTCCAGCCAGACGAAGTAGAACGATGCACCGATCCAGGCGACACCGGTGATCATGTGAACCCAGCGAATGCTCAGGTTCAGCCATTCGTGAAGGTGTGCTTCCACAGTATGTACCTCTTGCCGGTCACCCGCTCGGGCACTGCCCTTGAATGACCGACCTTTTCTTATTGGTGGGGATTGAGGACCAGCATCTGTTCCTCGGTGAAGTAATGCTCGTCGCAGTTGTTGCCGGAACCACTGCGATCAACCACCAGGAAGTCATCCCGCTTTTCGATCGTCAGCACCGGGTGGTGCCAGACGCCGCGATGGTAATTGACGCCCTGCCTGCCATTACTGCGGAAGGCTCGGACCAAACCTGATACAGGTGCATCGCCAACTGGCGCGACCACGATCAGAAAGGGGTTGCCGAGCAGCGGGATGAAAGCCTGGCTGCCCAGCGGATGGCGTTCCAGCATGCGCACGGTCAGCGGCATGTCCAGCGCGTCGGCGCGGAAGATGCTGATGATCGCCTTGTCTTCAGGCTCGGCGGTTTCGACCGTGGCGAGCTTGTGGAAGCGCATGGTCGAGCCGTTGTTGATCATGAAGTGGTCGCTGCCGTCGGTTTCGATCACGTCTCCGAAAGGGGCGAAGGCTTCTTTGGTCAGGGGCTCGATCATCAGGGTGCGCATGCGGATATCTCTTCTATGTTCGTTGTTCTGGATAAGGCTCAAGCGTTGCGGCGGCTTTACAGCTGCAGCAGGCGGAACAGGGCGATCAGGTTGATCTGCGCCAGGGCTTCCTTGAATTCGGCATCGGCATCGTTGTGGATGCGTTTTTCGAAGGAGGCGAGGATCTGGTGCCGGTTGCTGCCTTTAACCGCCATGATGAACGGGAACTGGAACTTGGCCTTGTAGGCGTCGTTCAGCTCGGTGAAACGGGCGAACTCTTCGGCGGTGCACTGGTGAATACCGGCGCCGGCCTGCTCGTTGGTGCTCGATTCGGTCAGCTCGCCCTGGATGGCGGCCTTGCCGGCCAGGTCCGGGTGAGCGTTGATCAGCGCCAGCTGGTCGGCGTGGTTGGCGCTGAGCAGGATGTCGCTCATGCGCTGGTGCAGCGCCTCGATCTCGTCCAGCTCGCCCAGTTGGCCCAGGTCATAGGCTTTTTCGGCTACCCACGGCGAGTGCTCGTAGATGTCGGCGAATGCCTTGACGAAGGCGTCACGGCCCAGGGCGGATGGCTTGAGGGTGTTGAAGGCGGTCATCAGGCGTTCTCTTTCTTGTACGGGTGGGTGGCGTGCCAGTGGCGGGCGATGTCCACGCGACGGGCGAACCAGACCTGGTCATGGCTTTTTGCGTAGTCGACGAAGCGCTTCAGTGCGGCCAGGCGTGCCGGACGGCCGACCAGGCGGCAGTGCAGGCCGATGGACAGCATTTTCGGTGCTTCGGCGCCTTCGGCGTACAGCACATCGAAGGCGTCCTTCAGGTACTGGAAGAACTGCTCGCCGCAGTTGAAGCCCTGTACCTGGGTGAAGCGCATGTCGTTGGTGTCGAGGGTGTAGGGGATCACCAGGTGCGGCTTGCCGGTAGAGTTGTTCGGCTCCCAGTAGGGTAGGTCGTCGTCATAGGTGTCGCTGTCGTACAGGAAGCCACCTTCCTCCATCACCAGGCGACGGGTGTTCGGGCCGGTGCGGCCGGTGTACCAGCCCAGCGGGCGCTCGCCGGTGATTTCGGTGAGGATGCGGATGGCTTCGAGCATGTGCTCGCGCTCCTGGGCCTCGTCCATGTACTGGTAGTCGATCCAGCGGTAGCCGTGGCTGCAGATTTCATGGCCGGCCTCGGCCATGGCGCGGATCACGTCGGGGTGGCGCTGGGCGGCCATGGCCACGGCGAAGATGGTCAGTGGCACGCCGCTGTCCTTGAACAGCTTCAGCAAGCGCCATACGCCGGCGCGGCTGCCGTATTCGTACAGCGATTCCATGCTCATGTTGCGCACGCCCTGCAGTGGCTGGGCGGCGACCATTTCCGAGAGGAATGCTTCGGACTCCTTGTCACCGTGCAGGATGTTGCGTTCGCCACCTTCCTCGTAGTTGAGGACGAAAGACAGCGCGATGCGAGCGTTGCCCGGCCATTGCGGGTGAGGAGGGTTGTTGCCGTAACCGATCAGGTCGCGAGGGTAGTCAGCGCTCACTGCAGTCTTCCTTCTTGTGCGTTAGTGCGGGGGGTGGGCGGGCCGCGTCGGTATGTCGCACCACCGGATGGGCTGATTGTATACAACTTCTGAAATCTTTTGTAAGCCTGTTTTTCCGCATTTCTTCCCTTTTGTCGCCTCGCAGCGACCTGGAAAAGCAGTGCAAGAAACCTGCCTGATTGGTCAGCTAATGACGTTTGCGTCTTTACGGCGCCTGTATTTGCGACCGATGGGTCGTTTATGGGCAAGAAACGTAGGGTGCGACAGAAGGGCTCAAAAAATTGTGTACAATTTTGCGGTGGAATGTCTTAATGGCGTCATTCCCGCACATCGCAGGCCCTTTGGCGTGATGATGGCCGTGTATTTTTTGCCCACAGATTGAACAAGAGGCGACAAGCAATGGGACGTTTGACCACACACGTACTGGATGCCGCGCATGGCTGCCCGGGCAGCTCGATCAAGGTCGAGCTGTACCGTGTCGAAGGCCAGCAGCTGGAGCTGGTGAACACTGCCCTGACCAACAGCGATGGCCGTGTCGACGCGCCGCTGCTGCAGGGTGACGACTACCGTACCGGCGTCTACCAGCTGCAGTTCAGCGCTGGCGACTACTACCGCGCTCGCGGTGTACAGCTGCCGGCCCAGGCGTTCCTGGATGTTGTCGTGCTGCGCTTTGGCATCGACGAGCAGCAGGAGCACTACCACGTGCCGCTGCTGATCTCGCCGTACAGCTATTCGACCTATCGTGGAAGCTAGTTGGTCGCTAGAAGAATCTTCGTAGGTCCTTTGGCCCGCTCTCACACTGGCGGGCTTTTTTTCGTCTGCTGTTTTTGTATCGCCTGCACCGGCCTCTTCGCGGGCTTGCCCGCTCCCACAGGTACGGCGCCGGGTTTGAAGGCTGTGGTGATCCTGTGGGAGCGGGCAAGCCCGCGAAGAGGCCGGTACAGGCTGTAGCAATAAAGAAAGGGCGCCGAGGCGCCCTTGGTTGGTGCAGCAGGGGTCAGAGGAACACGAACTTGGCAATGAAGATCGCGCACAGCACCCACAGGCTGGCGGAGATTTCCTTGTACTTGCCGGTACCTGCCTTCAACGCCACATAGCTTATGAAGCCCAAGGCAATACCATCGGCGACCGAGAAGGTCAGCGGCATCATGATCACTGTGACGATCGCCGGAATGCTGTCGGTGGCTTCGTCCCAGTGGATGTGCGCCATGCTGCCCATCATCAGCATCGCCACGTAAATAAGCGCGCCGGCCGTCGCGTAGGCTGGAATCATCCCGGCCAGCGGGGCGAAGAACATCGCGGCGATGAACAGCAGGCCGACCACCACTGCAGTCAGGCCAGTACGACCGCCCGCCGCTACACCCGCAGCACTTTCCACATAACTGGTCACCGGCGGCACGCCGACCACGGCGCCGAACACACTTGAAGCACTGTCAGCCTTCAGCGCCTTCGACAGGTTCTCGATACGCCCGTCCGGCGCCACCAGGTTGGCCCGCTGCGCCACGCCCATCAGGGTGCCGGCGGTGTCGAACATGTGCACGAACAGGAACGCCAGCACCACGCTGATCATGCTGACGTTGAACACGCCAGCCACATCCATGGCCATCCAGGTCGGTGCCAGGCTTGGCGGCATCGACATCACCCCGCCGAATTTCACCAGGCCCAGGCCCCAGCCGGCCAGGGTGACACCGATGATGCTGATCAGGATCGCACCGAACACCCGCTTGTAGCTGAGGATGGCGATCAGCAGGAAGCACACCGCAGCCAGCAGCGGCCCCGGTTCATGCAGCGAGCCCAGCTTGATCAGCGTGGCCGGGCTGTCGACGATGATGCCTGCCGTCTTCAGGCCGATCAGCCCGAGAAACAATCCGACGCCGGCCCCCATGGCATGGCGCAGGCTGACCGGGATGCTGTTGAGCAACCATTCGCGCACTTTCGACAAGGTCAGGAACATGAACAGCACACCCGAGACGAATACTGCGCCCAGTGCCGTTTCCCAGTTGTAGCCCATGGTGCCGACCACGGTGTAGGTGAAGAAGGCGTTAAGCCCCATGCCCGGCGCCAGGCCCACCGGCCAGTTGGCGTACAGGCCCATCAGCAGGCAACCCAGCGCGGCGGCGATGCAGGTGGCGACAAAGGCGGCACCGTGGTCGATGCCGGCGTCGGCCATGATGTTGGGGTTGACGAAGATGATGTAGGCCATGGTGATGAAGGTGGTCACCCCGGCGATCATTTCGGTTCTGACGGTGCTGCCGTGTTGCTTGAGTTTGAAAATCCGCTCCAGCCAGCTCGTTTCGAGCGGTGGGGCAAGATCCAGCGTAGGGGCTTCGGATTTGCGGCTTTCCACAGCGAGTACTCCTCAAGTCTTTCTTGTTGTTATGGAGCCAGGGGCCTGCGCAATGCACTTGGCGGCTCCGCGAGGGAAGGCAGACGTCTGACCGGTTTGTTGACTTATGGGTCAAGAAGTTGCTCGGTGGATTATGCTTTTGTGTACAAAGAATGCAAATAATGTTTTATCTTTTGTGTGCGCAATGCGTCGTACAACGGCTATATAGGTAAAAGGCCACCTGCAGAAACGGCTCAGCCTGTGTACAATGGCGCCATACTTTCCTTCGTGCCTCGAGAGCCCATGAACGAACAGCTGCAACCTCTGAAGAAACCTGCGCGTACCGGCAAGGCTGGCCGCAGTGGTACCCAGGACGACATCGTCTACGCGCATATTTTCGAGGCGATCCTCGAGCAGCGTCTGGCACCGGGCACCAAGTTGAGCGAGGAAGCGCTGGGCGAGATCTTCGGCGTCAGCCGCACCATCATCCGCCGCGCCTTGTCGCGCCTGGCCCACGAAAGCGTGGTGCTGTTGCGGCCGAACCGCGGCGCGGTGGTGGCCAGCCCGACGGTGGAAGAGGCCCGCCAGGTGTTCTTCTCCCGGCGCATGGTCGAACGGGCCATCACCGAACTGGCCGTGCAGCACGCTACCCTCGAGCAGCTCAACGAGCTGCGGCAGATGGTGCGTGAGGAGCGCGACAGCTTCTCCCGTGGTGACCGCGGTGCCGGCATTCGTCTTTCCGGCGAATTCCACCTCAAGCTGGCCGAGGCCGCAGGTAATGCGCCGCTGGTCAGCTTCCAGCGCAGCCTGGTGTCGCAGACCTCGCTGATCATTGCCCAGTACGAAAGCGGCAACCGTTCGCATTGCTCGTATGACGAACACATGCAGCTGATCGATGCCATCGAGGCGCGCGATGCCGAGCAGGCGGTGAGCCTGATGATGCACCACATGGACCACATCGACAGCAAGCTGAACCTGGACGAGGAGAGTGCCTCGGACGATCTGCATGCGGTGTTCTCGCACTTGCTGAAAAAGCCCAAGGTATCGGTCAAGGGTTGATCGTTTGCCTGGTTGACTGAAGGGGGCTGCTTTGCAGCCCATCGCCGGCAAGCCAGCTCCCACACCTGTGGGAGCTGGCTTGCCGGCGATGGGGCGCGAAGCGGCCCCAGCCATTTCTGGTCATTGATCAAAGGTCTGCTAAATTCTTGTGAGCAAACCTTCATCAAGCAGTTGGGCTTGCGCATTCGTTGCGTTCAACTTCTTGAGGAATGGACTCATGAGCATGTCCCTCGGTAAACGCATGGGCGCCGAGCTTGTCGGCACCTTCTGGCTGGTGCTTGGCGGCTGTGGCAGTGCGGTACTCGCCGCCAGTTCCCCCATCGGCATCGGTGTACTCGGCGTCGCCTTCGCCTTCGGCCTCACCGTGCTGACCATGGCCTTCGCCATCGGCCATATCTCCGGCTGCCACCTCAACCCCGCCGTGTCGTTCGGGCTGGTGGTGGGCGGGCGCTTCCCGGCCAAAGAGCTGTTGCCCTACGTGATCGCCCAGGTGATCGGCGCCATCCTGGCGGCAGGTGTGATCTACCTCATTGCCAGCGGCAAGGCAGGTTTCGAGCTGTCTGCGGGATTGGCTTCGAACGGCTACGCCGACCACTCGCCCGGCGGCTACACGCTCGGGGCGGGCTTTGTCAGTGAAGTGGTGATGACGGCGATGTTCCTGGTGGTGATCATGGGCGCCACCGACGCTCGGGCGCCAGCGGGTTTTGCACCGATCGCCATCGGCCTGGCCCTGACCCTGATCCACCTGATCTCGATCCCGGTGACCAATACCTCGGTCAACCCCGCGCGTAGCACGGGGCCGGCCTTGTTCGTCGGTGGCTGGGCCCTGCAACAGCTGTGGCTGTTCTGGGTGGCGCCGCTGATTGGTGCTGCGATCGGCGGCGCACTGTACCGGGGCCTGGCAAAAGAACCTTAGCGCTGGTGCACGCAACGCCCTGCGGCGTAGGTTTCACGCACGGTGCGGTCGTCGCCGAGGGTGGTGAGCACGAACAGGGTCTCCTCGATGCTGTTGGACTGCTGGATGCGGTAGTCCAGCAGTGGCGTGGCCTTGTAGTCCAGTACCACGAAGTCGGCATCGTTGCCCGGGCGCAGGCTGCCGATGCGGTCGTCCAGGCGCAGCGCGCGGGCGCCGCCGAGGGTGGCCAGGTACAGTGACTTGTACGGGTGCAGGCGCGCGCCCTGCAGCTGCATCACCTTGTACGCTTCATTGAGGGTGTTGAGCAGCGAGAAGCTGGTGCCGGCGCCAACGTCGGTGCCCAGGCCCACATTGACCTTGAAGCGCTCGGCCTGGGGCAGGTTGAACAGGCCGCTGCCGAGGAACAGGTTGGAGGTGGGGCAGAAGGCCACGGCCGAGCCGGTTTCGGCCAGGCGCTGGCATTCGTCATCGCACAGGTGCACGCCATGGGCGAATACCGAGCGTTCGCCCAGCAGCTCGAAGTGGTCGTATACGTCCAGGTAACCCTTCTGCTCGGGGAACAGCGACTTGACCCAATCGATTTCCTTGAGGTTTTCCGACAGGTGCGTGTGCATGTACACGCCCGGGTGCTCCTTCAGCAGTTGGCCTGCCAGCGTCAGCTGCTCAGGCGTACTGGTCGGGGCGAAGCGCGGGGTGACTGCATAATGCAGGCGGCCCTTGCCATGCCAGCGCTCGATCAGTGCCTTGCTTTCGGCATAGCCGGACTCGGCGGTGTCGGTCAGGTAATCCGGGGCGTTGCGGTCCATCATCACCTTGCCGGCGATCAGGCGCAGGTCCAGGCGTTCGGCTTCCTCGAACAGGGCATTGACCGATTCCGGGTGCACGCTGCCGAACACCAGCGCGGTGGTGGTGCCGTTGCGCAGCAGTTCCTTGAGGAAGATCTTCGCCACCTGGTCGGCGTGGCCCTTGTCGGCGAACTGCTTTTCGCAGGGGAAGGTGTAGGTGTTCAGCCAGTCCAGCAGCTGTTCGCCGTAGGAGCCGATCATGCCGGTCTGCGGGAAGTGGATGTGGGTGTCGATGAAGCCCGGGGTGATCAGCGCGTCCTGGTAATGCTCGACCGGGATATCGGCGTCCAGGGTCGGCAACAGTTCGGCGGCGTGGCCAACGGCGCGGATGCGGCCGTCGTCGACTACCAGCAGGCCGTCCTCGAAGTATTCATGGGAAGCCTCCAGGCCCACCTCGGCCGGGTCGGCGATGCTGTGCAGGATGGCGGCACGGTAGGCTTTGCGGGTAACGGTCATAACACACTCGTCAAATGGCTTGGCTGCGCCGGGAAGGCGGCAGCAACTGGGCAATGGGGCCGGCATTGGCGGCAGCGTCGTGCTGGCCGAAGCAGGCGTTGTAGGTGGCGATGATTTCACCGGCGATGGACACGGCAATCTCGATGGGCAGCTTGCCCTTGACCTCGGCCAGGCCCATCGGGCAGCGCATGCGCGCCATCACGGCATCGTCGTAGCCGCGCTCGCGCAGGCGGTGCTCGAACTTGACCCGTTTGGTCTTCGAGCCGATCAGGCCGAACCAGGTGAAGTCGTTGCGCTTGAGAATGGCGGCGGTCAGTTCCAGGTCGAGCTGGTGGTTGTGGGTCATGACGATGCAGTAGCAGCCTGGCGGCAGGTCTGCCACTTCGTCGACCGGCTCCTCGCTGACCACCTTGGTCACCCCGTCGGGGATCAGGGCAGGGAATTCCTGCTCGCGCGAATCGATCCAGCGCACCCGGCAGGGCAGCGCGGCGAGCAAGGGTACCAGAGCCCGGCCGACATGGCCCGCGCCGAACACCGCGATCTGCGCCTGCACCGCTGCCATGGGTTCGAACAGCAGCACAGTGACGCCGCCGCAGCACTGGCCAAGGCTGGCACCGAGGCTGAAGCGCTCCAGGTGCGGGGTAGTGCGGTGCTCTTCGAGCATCTGCCTGGCGATGTGCAGGGCCTTGTATTCCAGGTGGCCGCCGCCGATGGTGTCGAACAGGCCGCTGGCGCTGACGACCATTTTCGAGCCGGCATTGCGCGGGGTCGAGCCGCGTTCCTCGATGATGGTAACCAGCACGCAGGCTTCGCCACGGGACTGGTGGTCGGCGAGGGCGTTGATCCATTGGTGCATGATGCAGATCCTCATTTCAGGTGGCCTGTACTGGCCCTATCGCCGGCAAGCCGGGCTCCCACAGGTACAACACAGGGCTTGCCAGCGGTGCAGTACCTGTGGGAGCCGGCTTGCCGGCGATAGGGCCCGAACAGGCGCCCACCCAACCTCAGTGAGTGACGGTTTCCAGCTCCGGCTCGGCAGGTTGCGCTGCTGCCACTGCCTTGCGCATCTGCTCGCAACCCCACAACACCCGCTCCGGCGTCGCCGGCGCATCCACCTGTGGCTGCACGCGGTAGTCGGCGATGCTGGCCACGGCGTCCTTGATCGCGCACCAGGCAGCGATGCCGAGCATGAACGGCGGCTCGCCCACGGCCTTGGAGTGGAACACGGTGTCTTCCGGGTTCTTGCGGTTCTCCACCAGCTTTACCCGCAAATCCAGCGGCATGTCGGCCACTGCCGGGATCTTGTAGCTGGCCGGGCCGTTGGTCATCAGCTTGCCCTTGGCGTTCCACACCAGTTCTTCAGTGGTCAGCCAGCCCATGCCTTGGATGAAGCCGCCTTCCACCTGGCCGATGTCGATGGCCGGGTTCAGCGAATCACCCACATCGTGCAGGATGTCGGCGCGCAGCATCTTGTATTCGCCGGTCAGGGTGTCGACCACCACTTCCACACAGGCGGCGCCGAAGGCGAAGTAGTAGAACGGCCGGCCACGTGCCTGGCTGCGGTCGTAGTAGATCTTCGGCGTGCGGTAGAAGCCGGTGCTGGACAGTGACACCTGGGCGAAGTAGGCCTGCTGCACCAGCTGCTCGAAGCTGACGATCTGGTCGCGCACGCGCACATGGCCGTTGCGGAACTCGACGTCTTCCTCGGTCACCTGGTAGTGCCGCGCGGCGAACTCGGTCAGGCGCTTCTTGAGGATTTCGGCAGCGTTCTGCGCCGCCTTGCCGTTCAGGTCGGCACCACTGGAGGCCGCGGTCGGCGAGGTGTTGGGCACCTTGTCGGTGTTGGTGGCGGTGATCTGGATACGGCTGAAATCGACCTGGAAGATCTGCGCCACCACCTGCGCCACCTTGGTGTTCAGGCCCTGGCCCATCTCGGTGCCACCGTGGTTCAGGTGGATGCTGCCGTCGGTGTAGATATGGATCAGCGCACCGGCCTGGTTGAGGAAGGTGGCAGTGAACGAAATACCGAACTTGACCGGGGTCAGCGCCAGGCCCTTCTTCAGGATCGGGCTGTTGGCGTTGAAGCGGCGGATCGACTCGCGGCGCTCGGCATAGTCACTGCTGGTTTCCAGTTCGGCGGTCATCTCTTCGAGCATGTTGTGCTCGACCGTCTGGTAGTAGTGGGTGACGTTGCGTTCGGTCTTGCCGTAGTAGTTGGCCTTGCGCACCGCCAGCGGGTCGCGGCCCAGGTGGCGGGCGATGTGGTCCATCACCTGCTCGATGGCGACCATCCCCTGCGGGCCGCCGAAGCCGCGGTAGGCGGTGTTGGAAGCGGTGTTGGTCTTGCAGCGGTGGCCGTGCACGGTGGCATCGCCCAGGTAGTAGGCGTTGTCGGAGTGGAACATGGCGCGGTCGACGATCGAACCGGACAGGTCGGGCGAGTAGCCGCAGTTGCCGGCCAGGTCGAAGTTGATGCCGTGCAGGCGCCCGTCGTCGTCGAAGCCCACGTCGTACTCGACGTAGAACGGGTGGCGCTTGCCGGTCATGGTCATGTCTTCGACCCGTGGCAGGCGCATCTTGGTGGGCTGGCCGGTCAGGCGCGCCACCACGGCGCACAGGCACGCCGGGCTGGCGGCCTGGGTTTCCTTGCCACCAAAACCGCCACCCATGCGGCGCATGTCCAGCACCACCTTGTTCATTGGCACGTCGAGTACTTCGGCGACCAGTTTCTGCACTTCGGTGGGGTTTTGCGTGGAGCAGTAGACGATCATGCCGCCGTCTTCGGTGGGCATCACCGAGGAAACCTGCGTTTCCAGGTAGAAGTGCTCCTGGCCACCGATGTGCAGGGTGCCCTGGATGCGGTGCGGGGCACTGGCCAGGGCAGCAGCGGAATCGCCACGCTGGTGGGTGTGGCTGTCGAGCACGAAGTGCTTCTTGCGCAATGCTTCGACCACATCCAGCACCGGCTCCAGGTCTTCATACTCGACGATGGCGGCCATGGCCGCACGGCGTGCGGTGTCGAGGTCGCGGGCGGCCACGGCCAGCACCGGCTGGCCGAAGAACTCGACCTTGTCGATGGCCAGCAGCGGGTCGCCGGCCACCACCGGGCCGATGTCCTTGAGGCCGGGGATGTCTTCGTGGGTGATGGCGATACGCACACCCTCGAAGGCATAGCACGGCGTGGTGTCGATGCGCAGGATGCGCGCGTGGGCGCGGTCGGCGGTGCGCGCATAGACGTGCAGCTGGTTGGGGAATTCCAGGCGGTCGTCGATGTACACCGCCTCGCCGGACACATGCTTGTCGGCGCTGTCGTGCTTGACGCTGCGGCCGACCCCGGTGGTCAGGTCCTGGCTGAACAGTTCGGCCATCTCGGCCTGGCTCTTGGCTACGTGATGGTTAGACATAAGCGGTCACCCGGGTTTCGATGTACGGCGTTTGCTGTTCGATGAAGTACTTGCGCAGCAGGTTCTGCGCGGTCAGCAGGCGGTATTCCTTGCTGGCGCGGAAGTCGCTGAGCGGGGTGAAGTCTTCCGCCAGGGCCTGGCAGGCACGCTCGATGGCGGCCTGGTTCCACGGCTTGCCGCGCAACGCCGCTTCACAGGCACGGGCCCGTTTGGGGATTGCCGCCATGCCGCCGAAGGCGATGCGCACACCACTGACCACGCCGTCTTCGATGCTCAGGTTGAAGGCGCCGCACACGGCGGAAATGTCATCGTCCAGGCGCTTGGACACTTTATAGGCGCGGAACGCCCAGTCGCTGGTGGCGCGCGGCACGATGATCTTCTCGATGAACTCGCTGTCCTGGCGGGCAGTGATGCGGTAGTCGATGAAGTAGTCTTCCAGTGGCATCACCCGCTGGCGCTCGCCCTGGCGCAGGACGATCTGCGCATCCAGGGCAATCAGCAGGGGTGGCGAGTCGCCGATTGGCGAAGCGTTGCCGATATTGCCGCCCAGGGTGCCCTGGTTGCGGATCTGCAGCGAGGCGAAGCGGTGCAGCAGGGCGCCGAAGTCCGGGTATTCCTCGTTCAGTGCGCCGTAGCAGTCGGTGAGCGGGGTGGCGGCGCCGATTTCCAGGTGGCTGGCGGTTTTCTCGATGCGCTTGAGCTCGGTCACATGGCCGACGTAGATCATCACCGGCAAGGTCTTGTGGAACTGGGTGACTTCCAGGGCCAGGTCGGTGCCGCCGGCCAGCAGCCGCGCCTCGGGGTGCGAGCTGTACAGGTCGGCCAGGTCGGCCACGGTCAGTGGCACCAGGCAGCGCTTGTCGCCGCTGTTCAGCTCGCCGGTCTGGGTCGGCGCAATGGCCTTGAGGCGGCTGATGGTCTGTGCCTGCTGGGCATCGAACTGGTCGCGGCAGGGCTGGCGGCAGCTCTGCTCGGCGGCGTCGAGGATCGGCCGGTAGCCGGTGCAGCGGCACAGGTTGCCGGCCAGGGCTTCCTGGGCCTGGTGCAGGTCGGGGCCGCTGCTGTTCTTCTGCAGGGCGAACAGCGACATGACGAAGCCGGGGGTGCAGAAGCCGCACTGCGAGCCATGGCAATCGGCCATGGCCTGTTGCACGCTGTGCAGCTGGCCCTGGTGCTTGAGGCCTTCGACGCTGATCAGTTGCTTGCCGTGCAGCGACGAAACGAAGGTCAGGCACGAGTTGAGGCTGCGGTAGCGCAGGCTGTCGTTGCCCTGGTCGTCCTGGGTCAGTTCGCCGACCACCACGGTGCAGGCGCCGCAGTCACCACTGGCGCAGCCCTCCTTGGTGCCAGGTTTGCCCAGGTGCTCGCGCAGGTACTGCAGCACCGTCATGTTCGGGTCCAGGGCATGCTCACTACGCAGCTCCTGGTTGACGAGAAACTGGATCACGGGGATGGCCTCGCAATGGTTTTATTGTTGTTGGGCGGACTCTAAGCAAGAGCTGTCCAGCTGGTCAATATTTTTCTGACTCAAAGGTCAAGAAATTGCTCATATCCAAGCCCGGCCGCACACATTGCCCATATCCCAAGCATAGATCGCGCCGGGCGCCTGGATGCCTTGCAGGTCAAATAAACCGCCAGGCCCCTTTGCGCGATTACCGGCCAAGTACGCTACAATCCGCTCCTTGTGCCCAGTTCAATGATTTTGAAGGAAAACCATGACGTTCAAGGCCCCGGACAGCCTCTCCGAGCAGATTGCCGATTACCTGGCCGAACGCATCATCCGCGGCGAGCTGGCGCCAGGCGAGCGTATCCAGGAGCAGAAGGTCACCCAGGCTCTCAACGTCAGCCGCGGCTCGGTGCGCGAGGCGCTGCTGATCCTCGAACGCCGCCACCTGGTGGCGATCCTGCCGCGCCGGGGTGCCCATGTGACCGAGCTCGACGAGCGCAGTGTGCGCAGCCTGTGCGCACTGATGGGCGAGTTCTACATCCTGCTGGGTAACGCGGTTGCGCAAAAATGGCGCACCGATGCCGACCTGCGCCCGTTCCTGGAGATCCAGCAGCGCCTGCAGCGGGCCCATGATCAGCTGGACATCAAGGCCTTCGTCGCCGACAGCTTCGCGGTCATGCGGGCGGCCTATCCGTTCGCCGACAACCCGTTCCTGCAGGAAACCGTGGAAAACCTGCAGCCGGCGATGAGCCGTGCCTACTACCTGTCGCTGGACCAGCGCCAGGCCAACATGATCGATTACCTGGACCTGTTCGCCCGCCTGCTCGACGCCGTGATCGCCCGTGACCTGCCGCGCATTCGCGAGGTGCTCACCGCCTATGGCCAGCGCAGTTGCGAACTGGTGCTGGCGGCGTTGGCCCGAGGCTGACCGATGCGCCTGAAGTGCATTCGCCTGGCCGGGTTCAAGTCGTTCGTCGACCCGACCACGGTCAACTTCCCCAGCAACATGGCGGCCGTGGTCGGCCCCAACGGCTGTGGCAAATCCAACATCATCGATGCCGTGCGCTGGGTGATGGGCGAGAGTTCGGCGAAGAACCTGCGCGGCGAGTCGATGACCGATGTCATCTTCAACGGCTCCAGTGGCCGCAAGCCGGTCAGCCAGGCCAGCATCGAGCTGGTGTTCGACAACAGCGAAACCACCCTGGTCGGCGAATATGCCGCCTACGCCGAGATCTCGATCCGCCGCAAGGTCACCCGCGACGGGCAGAACAGCTACTACCTCAACGGCACCAAGTGCCGCCGGCGCGATATCACCGACATCTTCCTCGGTACCGGCCTGGGGCCGCGCAGCTACTCGATCATCGAACAGGGCATGATCTCCAAGCTGATCGAGGCCAAGCCCGAGGAGCTGCGCAACTTCATCGAGGAAGCCGCCGGCATTTCCAAGTACAAGGAACGCCGCCGTGAAACCGAGAGCCGCATCCGCCGCACCCAGGAAAACCTGGCGCGCCTGACCGACCTGCGCGAAGAGCTGGAGCGCCAGCTGGAGCGCCTGCACCGTCAGGCCCAGGCGGCCGAGAAGTACCGCGAATACAAGGCCCAGGAGCGCCAGCTGAAGGCGCGCCTGTCGGCCTTGCGCTGGCGTGACCTGGACGAACGGGTGCGCCAGCGCGAGGCAGTGATCGGCGACCAGGATGTGTCCCATGAGGCGCTGGTGGCCGAGCAGCGCAATGCCGATGCCAGCATCGAGCGCCTGCGCGATGGCCATCACGAATTGTCCGAACGCTTCAACCAGGTGCAGGGCCGTTTCTACTCGGTGGCCGGTGACATCGCCCGGGTCGAGCAGAGCATCCAGCACGGCCAGCAGCGCCTGCGCCAGTTGCAGGATGACTTCAAGGAAGCCGAGCGCACGCGCCTGGAAACCGAGTCGCACCTGGGCCACGACCGTACCCTGCTGGCTACCTTGGGCGAAGAGCTGGCCATGCTCGAACCCGAGCAGGAAATGACCCTGGCCGCTGCCGAAGAAGCCACTGCTGCCCTTGAAGAGGCCGAGCTGGGCATGCACGGCTGGCAGGAACAGTGGGACAGCTTCAACAGCCGTTCCGCCGAGCCGCGCCGCCAGGCCGAAGTGCAGCAGGCGCGCCTGCAACAGCTGGAGGCCAGCCTGGAACGCCAGGCCGAGCGCCAGCGCAAGCTGGGCGAGGAGCGTGAGCTGCTGGGTAGCGACCCGCAGGATGCGGCCATGCTCGAACTGGCCGAGCAACTGGCCAGCAGCGAAATGGTGCTGGAAGAGTTGCAGTTGTCGGAAGAGCAGGTGGTCGAGCGCCTGGAAGGCGCGCGTGAGCAACTGCAGCAGGCCACCCAGGCCCAACAGCAGGCGCAGGGCGACCTGCAACGCCTGGGCGGCCGCCTGGCCTCGCTCGAAGCCTTGCAGCAGGCCGCCCTGGAGCCGGGTGCAGGTGCTGCGGACTGGCTGCAGGGCCAAGGCCTGGAGCAACAGCCGCGGCTGGCTGAAGGGTTGCGGGTTGAGCCGGGCTGGGAGCTTGCGGTAGAAACCGTGCTCGGCGCCGACCTGCAGGCTGTGCTGGTGGACGGCTTCAGTAACCTGGATTTTGCCGGCCTGGAGCAGGGCGAGTTGCGCTTGCTGCTGGCGAGCGGTACCGGCTCGTCGCTGCCCGGCAGCCTGCTGGAAAAGGTCGAAGGCCGTGTCGACCTGGCGCCCTGGCTGGGCCAGGTCAAGCCCGTGGAGGACCTTGCCCAGGCGCTGGCGCAGCGCGCGTCGCTCGGCGAAGGCCAGAGCCTGGTCAGCCGCGATGGCTACTGGGTTGGCCGACACTTCCTGCGGGTGCGCCGTGGCGGCGAAGCCGAGGGCGGCGTGCTGGCACGCGGCCAGGAGATCGAGCGCCTGGGCCAGGAGCAACTGGAGCAGGAAGCGGCGCTGGAGCAGTTGGAACAGCAACTGCAGGCCCTGCGCGAGCAGCAGCTGGACCTTGAAGAACAGCGTGAACAACTGCGCCGTCGCACCCAGGAAGAAAACCGCCTGCATGGCGAGCTGAAGGCCAACCTGTCGGCTGGCCGCGCACGTGCCGAGCAGGTCGAGCTGCGCCGCCGGCGCCTGCAGGAAGAGCTGACCGAGCTGGAAGAACAGCGCGCCCTGGAGCATGAGCAGCTGGGCGAAGCCCGCCTGCTGCTGCAGGAGGCCCTGGAGCTGATGGCCCAGGACACCGAGCAACGCGAGCAGTTGATGGCCCGCCGCGACACCCTGCGCGAAAGCCTCGATCGCGTGCGCCAGGAGGCCCGCCAGCACAAGGATCACGCCCACCAGCTGGCTGTGCGCCTGGGCTCGCTGCGCGCACAGCATGATTCCACCCGGCAGGCCCTGGAGCGCCTGGAGCAGCAGGCCGCGCGCCTGACCGAGCGCCAGGAGCAACTGAGCCTGAACCTGGAGGAGGGCGAGGCTCCACAGGAAGAACTGCGCCTGAAGCTGGAAGAGCTGCTGGAGCGGCGCATGAGCGTCGACGAGGAAATGCGCCAGGCTCGCCTGCACATGGACGAAGCCGACCGCGAACTGCGCGACGCCGAAAAGCGCCGTACCCAGGCCGAGCAGCAGGCCCAGTTGCTGCGTGGCCAGCTGGAACAGCTGCGCCTGGAGTGCCAGGGCCTGGATGTGCGGCGCAAGACCCTGCAGGAGCAGTTGCTGGCCGATGGCTACGACCTGCAAGGCGTGCTCGCCACCCTGGAGGCCGAGGCCAGCGAGCAGGGCACCGAACAGGAGCTGGAGCAGCTGGAGGCGCGTATCCAGCGCCTGGGGGCGATCAACCTGGCGGCCATCGAAGAGTACGAGCAGCAGTCCGAGCGCAAGCGCTACCTGGACGCCCAGGACGCCGACCTGGTCGAAGCCCTGGAGACCCTGGAAAACGTCATTCGCAAGATCGACAAGGAAACCCGCAACCGCTTCAAGGATACCTTTGATCAGATAAATGCTGGATTACAGGCACTTTTCCCAAAAGTTTTCGGTGGTGGCAGCGCTTATCTGGAACTGACGGGCGAAGATCTACTCGATACAGGGGTAACGATCATGGCGCGGCCACCGGGCAAGAAGAACAGCACCATCCATCTGCTGTCCGGCGGCGAGAAGGCACTGACCGCATTGGCGCTGGTGTTTGCCATCTTCAAGTTGAACCCCGCACCGTTCTGCATGCTCGACGAAGTCGACGCGCCGCTGGACGATGCCAACGTCGGGCGCTACGCCCGTCTGGTCAAGGAAATGAGTGAAAGCGTGCAGTTCATCTACATCACCCATAACAAGATTGCCATGGAGATGGCGGATCAATTGATGGGGGTGACCATGCATGAACCGGGCTGTTCACGTCTGGTTGCCGTCGATGTGGAGGAGGCCATGGCCATGGTCGATGCCTGATGCTCGACGATAAGGGCGTATTCCGTAGCGAAATGCCCCCGCCATGTGCGACAGACGGTGTAAAGTTGTCTTTGGTCGTGCTAGCTTAATGTCACTCGTTTTTTGCGTGGGTAAAACGCCTGTCAGAACATAGAGTTGGCGCCACGTGTTAAAGGGCTTTGAACCCTTTGTTTTCAAGCATATTTTTATAGAGGCACGGGATTACATGGAAATCGGTCTGCGCGAGTGGCTGATCGTCATCGGCATCATTGTCATTGCCGGGATTCTTTTCGACGGCTGGCGCCGCATGCGCGGCGGGAAAGGCAAGTTGAAATTCCGTCTGGATCGCAGTTATTCCAACCTGCCGGACGAAGAGGGCAATGCCGAAGTGCTTGGCCCTTCGCGGGTGCTGGATACCCACAAGGAGCCTGAGCTGGACGAAAGCGACCTGCCGTCGCTCAGTGCTTCTGCGCGTGATCGCGAGCGCGAGCCCAAGCCGGCCAAGGCTGCCAAGCGCGGCAAGCGCGCCACCGCTGCTGCGGATGCACAGCAGGGCGACCTGAACCTGAGCGCCGAGCCACGCGAGCCCGACCTGTTTGCCGACAGCGATGACGACTTTGCCGCGGAAAACACCCGCAGCAACGGTGCGGCGCCTGCCAGCAGCAGCGTCAAGGAGCTGCCGCCGGCCGAGGAAGTACTGGTGATCAGCGTCATCTCCCGCGACGAGGGTGGCTTCAAGGGCCCGGCGCTGCTGCAGAACATTCTGGAAAGCGGTCTGCGCTTCGGCGAAATGGACATCTTCCACCGTCACGAGAGCATGGCCGGTCACGGCGAGGTGCTGTTCTCCATGGCCAACGCCGTCAAGCCCGGCGTGTTCGACCTGGACGACATCGACCACTTCAGCACCCGCGCGGTGAGCTTCTTCCTCGGCCTGCCGGGCCCACGTCATCCGAAGCAGGCCTTCGACGTGATGGTGGCTGCGGCGCGCAAGCTGGCGCACGAACTGAACGGTGAGCTCAAGGACGACCAGCGCAGCGTGCTGACCGCCCAGACCATCGAGCACTACCGCCAGCGCATCGTCGAGTTCGAGCGCCGTGCGCTGACCCAGAAGCGCTGACAGATCCAGACGAAAGAGCAGCCTGAGGGCGTGCTGGTCGGTTCGGGTAATGCTGTTGCCTGCACTGGCCCTATCGCCGGCAAGCCAGCTCCCACAGGTATATCACTGCCCTCCAGGCCTGTGGTTTACCTGTGGGAGCTGGCTTGCCGGCGATAGGGCCGGGGCAGGCAACACAAATCCAGGCCCCATGCACCACCCCCAGGCTGCTCTTTTGCTTTGCAAGAGAAGACAAATCCCATGACCGCCGAAACCCGTATCCACGAACTGCGTGCCGAGCTCGACCAGCACAACTACCGCTACTACGTGCTCGATGAGCCAAGCGTGCCCGATGCCGAATACGACCGCCTGTTCAACGAGCTCAAGGCGCTTGAAGCCGAACACCCGCACCTGGTAACCCCCGACTCGCCCACCCAGCGCGTGGGTGGCGAAGCCCTGGCCGCGTTCAGCCAGGTACGCCACGAAGTGCCCATGCTCAGCCTGGGCAACGCCTTCGAAGAAGCCGACCTGCGTGAGTTCGGCCGCCGCGTGGTAGACGGCCTCGACCAGCCCGGTGCGGTCGACTACAGCTGCGAGCCCAAGCTCGACGGCCTGGCCGTGAGCTTGTTGTACCGCGACGGCCAGTTGGTACAGGGCGCCACCCGTGGCGACGGCACCACTGGCGAAGACATCAGTGCCAACGTGCGTACCGTGCGCAACATCCCGCTCAAGCTGCAAGGCGAGGGGTGGCCGGCGGTACTGGAGGTGCGCGGCGAGGTGTATATGAGCAAGGCCGGTTTCGACCGGCTCAACGCCGCCCAGGCCGAAGCCGGTGGCAAGACCTTCGCCAACCCGCGCAACGCCGCCGCCGGCAGCCTGCGTCAGCTGGACTCGAAAATCACCGCCAGCCGCCCGCTGGAATTCTGCTGCTATGGCGTCGGCCAGGTGTCCGCGAGCATCGGCGACAGCCACATCGGCATCCTCGAGCAGCTCAAGGCCTGGGGCCTGCCGATCAGCCGCGAACTCAAGCATGCCGCTGGCATTGAAGAATGCCTGGCCTACTACCGCGACATCGGCGAGCGACGCAACAGCCTGCCCTACGAAATCGACGGCGTGGTGTTCAAGGTCAACAGCCTGGCCGCCCAGCGCGAACTGGGCTTCCGTGCCCGTGAGCCCCGCTGGGCGATTGCCCACAAGTTCCCGGCCATGGAAGAGCTGACCGAGGTGCTGGATGTCGAGTTCCAGGTCGGCCGCACCGGCGCGGTAACGCCCGTGGCACGCCTGAAACCGGTCAAGGTCGCCGGTGTGACCGTGTCCAACGCCACCCTGCACAACATGGACGAAATCGCCCGCCTGGGCCTGCGCATTGGCGACACGGTGATCATCCGCCGCGCCGGTGACGTGATTCCGCAGGTGATGCAGGTAGTGCTGGAGCGCCGCCCGGAAGATGCGCGCCCGGTGCAGGTGCCGAGCGAATGCCCGGTATGTGGCTCGCAGGTCGAGCGTACCCAGCTGGTCAAGCGTAGCAAGGGCAAGGAAACCACCAGCGAGGGGGCGGTGTACCGCTGCGTCGGTCGCCTGGCCTGTGGCGCCCAGCTCAAGCAGGCGATCATCCACTACGTGTCACGCCGTGCCATGGACATCGACGGCCTGGGTGAGAAGAGCGTCGAGCAGCTGGTGGACGAAGGCCTGATCGGCTCGCCGGCCGACCTGTACAAGCTGGAATTCGACCAGATCGTCGGCCTGGAAGGTTTTGCCGAAGTGTCCAGCAAGAAGCTGCTGGATGCCATCGAAGCCAGCAAGCGCCCGGGCCTGGCGCGCTTCATCTACGCCCTGGGCATCCCGGACGTAGGCGAGGAGACCGCCAAGGTGCTGGCCCGGTCGCTGGGCAGCCTGGCGCGCGTGCAGCAAGCGCTGCCGCAAGTGCTCACCTACCTGCCGGACATCGGCCTGGAGGTGGCGTACGAGATCCACAACTTCTTCGAGGACGAGCACAACCGCAAGGTCATCAAGCAGTTGCTCGACAGCGGCATGCAACTGCAGGACGAAGGCGAGCTGGCTGCCGAATTCGCCGCCAGCACCACCCTGGCCGGCATGATCGCCAAGCTCGACATCGCCTCGGTTGGCCCGACCGGTGCCGAGAAGCTGGTGGCCAAGCTCGACAGCCTGGACAAGATCATCGCCGCCGACGGCATCGACCTGCGCCAGGCCCTGGCGGCCAAGCAGGCCGAAGCCGTGCGCGAGTTCTTCAAGGATGAAGCCAACCAGAAACTGGCTCGGGACATCGAGGCACAGTTGCTGGCGTTCGGCATGCACTGGAGCAGCGAGAAGAAAGTCGCCGAAGGCTTGCCGCTGGCCGGCCAGACCTGGGTGCTTACCGGCACCCTGGAGCGCATGAGCCGTGATGTCGCCAAGGAAAAGCTGGAAAGCCTGGGGGCGAAGGTGGCGGGTTCGGTTTCCGGCAAGACCCACTGTGTGGTGGCGGGGCCGGGGGCGGGGTCCAAGCTGGCCAAGGCCAGTGAGTTGGGCGTGAAGGTACTTGATGAAGATGCCTTCGTCACCTTCCTGGGCGAACAGGGCATCGCTGTCTAACGCCCTGCGCAATCCCCTGTGGCTTGCGCGGTCCTTGTGGGAGCGGGCATGCCCGCGAACACGGGCGAAGCCCGTGCCATCCACCGCGGCGCCTGCTTCGCGGCGGTTCGACGCCTCGACACGCCCGCTCCCACAGGTCCTGCGCTGGTCTTGCTGTCAGCGCTACCCCTGTAGGAGCGGGTTCACCCGCGAATTGGCAGCTCCAGTCCACCCCGGCCCGGACAAGTCATTGAGAAATGATGACTTTTTCTCCTCCAGAGGTTGTATCTGCCCCCAAGACCGGTACAATGGCGCCACTCGCTGTTCAGCGAGCCTTGTAGTGGTGGCCCCATCGGTCCCCCCGCATTGATTACCCGTTAACCTGGTCAGGCCCGGAAGGGAGCAGCCATAGCGGGAACATCGAGTGCCGGGGTGTGGCTGGTGGGGCCGCCTCCATTACGCAAGTCCTTAATTCTAAAGGACTTTTTTCTCTCAAAATCTCGAAGTGGACCAGTACCGTAGTACACCGAAGTGGTGCACCGTACTGAGCATTCTAGCTTCGTCGTCTTGCCTCTCCAATACCCTCTCTGGTTACGCCAATCTCGGCGCCGCCCTATCATCCGCCCATGTGGCGATTTTCCCCCTTCACTCGCTGTGATTTGTAATTGCCAGTACGGCAGCACTGCTACTAGGATGTGGCATCTGAGCGAGGAGCGAGACATGGAATTCGTAGAGCGACTGAACGCATTATCAGCCAAGATCCGCCAGCAGGGCCCTGCTATCCAGACAGAAGAGGCGACCAAGATTGCCTTTGTCATGCCCTTCATCAACTCCGTCCTAGGATACGACGTCTTCGATCCCTCAGAGGTTACGCCAGAGTATGTCTGCGACGTGGGGACGAAGAAGGGTGAGAAGATCGACTACGCCATCATGAAGAATGGCGAGATTCAGATCCTGATCGAGTGCAAGAAGATCGGCGAGCCGCTGCATATCAATCACGCGAGTCAGCTCTTCCGGTATTTCCACGTCACCACCGCCCGTATCTCGATCCTTACCAATGGCCAGGTCTACCGGTTCTTCACCGACCTCGATGCCCCTAACAAGATGGATGAGAAACCGTTCTTGGAGCTGGACCTTCTCGATCTGGACGAGCACGCCCTTCCGGAGCTTCAGAAGCTAACCAAGTCTGCGTTCGATGTTGACTCGATCATCAGTGCTGCTGGAGAACTGAAGTACGTTGGCCAGATCAAGAAAGAGATGGCTTCGCAGTTCAGTCAGCCTAGTGACGAGTTCGTGAAGTTCTTCGCTACTCGGGTCTACGATGGGATCATTACCCAGAAGGTGAGAGAGCAATTCACCACCTTGACAAGGAAGGCGGCAATCCAGTTCCTAGGAGATCAGATTAACGACAGGCTGAAGTCGGCTATGAGCGGTGCGGTCGAGCCGTCTTATGCGATGATGGCCGTTCAAGCAGCAACGGCGCCTGAGTCTGCTGAGGAATCCGACGATGACGACCGTATCCAAACTACTCTTGAGGAGCTTGAGGGCTTCCATATCGTCAAGGCAATTGTGCGGGCGGTTGTGGATGCAAAGCGGATCGTTCACCGTGATACCCAAAGTTACTTCGGGATTCTGCTGGACGATAACAATCGTAAACCGATTTGCCGGTTGCACTTCAATCGCAGCCAGAAGTACATAGGTATCTTCGATGCTGAGAAAAACGAGACGCGTCATCCTATTGCATCTGTGGATGACATCTACGGATTTGCGGAGCAGTTGAAGGGGGCTATCTCGTTATACGAGTAGGCTACAGACTGCGGCTGGCAAGCAGAATCCTGAAGTATCGACGGGCTAATTAAAGCCCCGCAATTAGCGGGGCTGCGTCTGTAGTCGCTTTATCGCAAACGTAATGGTATCAGTGTTCGTGCCGAGTGCTTAAGCGAACTGCTGGTAAGCACGCTGCCAAAGTTCGTGGGCGTCATCGACCAGATTCACGGCAATCGACTCCCTGACCTCAGGTTGCCGAAGTAGCGCTAAATCCTCATTGGAAGGGGTGTGTAGGTTCAAACTGATTTTAGGGGACTTCCAGAACAAGCCGGAGCTGCGTGATTCAGGTGCGATTTCTCGGGTTAGAGCCATTAGGCGACCTCTGTCTTCTGGGTGCTGATCACCATCACACCCATACCCACAATACAGTCGGTGGTCCAGCTCGATGTATACACATCCATTCATGAAATTTAATTGGTACTCAAGGCCAATGAATTTGCTGTTTTTGGCCTTCTTGTAATACGCGGCAACTGCGTCCTTTGTTGCCGTATTTATAGGCTTGCCGAGCTGCGGGTACTGGCTAGCTTGGTAAGCCGTCATGCGCTCCCAAATATCAAGCTGGAGGTCTGTCAGTACTGACCGGTAAGCATGGTTAATGTCGGCGATCACGAAGAGGTTCTCACCCAACAGGATGTGTTCTTTCAGCTTGCTCATATAAATCTCGTCCTGATCACTGGATGTCAGCTTTTGGATAAGTTCGATGTACTGGAAAACGCTTTCCCGTACTCCAGGTTCGCGGGCGATCAGTGGGATGCACTCATTTAGCCAAGCGATTATCTCAGCTTCGTAGCTGAGCGAAATTACAGGCAAAGACTTGCGACTTTGTTTACTGGGCTCAGAGCCATCAAGTGTAAGGTATGTGCTCCAGATCTCGCTGTAGCCTTCCGCCTGCATCCGTTGGTGGTAGCGCCATAGCTGCTCGTTCTGGTCGCCAGCGTAGATTTTGTTCTCGATGATCACGGCCTGCTTGCATTGGTTGCGGATCAAGATGTCGATGTTGTGGTACTCGACCTCGACAGTCACATTCTCCAGATTAAAGTTGTTGATACTCATTTGCTCCAGTAGCAGCCCCAGCAGGGATGCTCCTTGATTGTGGGATGCCTTGGGGTCGAGCAAAAAAGCGAGAAAGCGTGAGTGAAGCCGGACTTCGTCACTTGAGCTGCGAAGTACGGAAAAGAGGTTGAAGCCTGCTGGGCGCTGATATCTTGCTCGCAGTAACGCCACAGTTTGCAAAAAACCTTCCATTTAGTGGAATCCTTCATTCAGTTATGGATTGCACCCAGTATCCGACAAATCACATTTTTATGTAATGGCTTTTTGCCTTTCTTGGTATTAATGAATTATGTAATATGGTTCAGGTAGAGTTTGAAGCGAATTATGTTGCCGCCTAACAGGCAGAATGCCGCGCTTCTCTTACGCTACCTTTACCCGCTGGAGACTATCGTCAGTGAATCAGGGCGGGAATATCGGATAGGAGCCTCAAAGTTTGGGATGTCCTCGTCAGGCTGTGCCGGTGCTTAACCCGCCCGCCGATTTACGTCCGATCCTCAGCGGCGAACATCAGAAGATCACGGGCACGAGAAAGCCCCGCCAATGGCGGGACTGTAACGAGATGGCTTCAGAAGTCTTAGGGTAGCTGCTCGGACTTCTCCATTGCGTCCTTTGTGTGCATGTAGTCTCATAGTGGAACTGCAAGGCAAACTAACTGGAGCTGCCTGGCTTTGAAGTGGGTCTTGGTTTGTGACGTAAGCCTTTAGTCGAATCCGCACGCAAGGCTAAGACTTCATCAATGATGATCGGCTCAGGGTATGGGCGCCAGCCTGTCTCAAGCTCGTCAACGGCCAACAAAGACATACGGTCGGCGAGCTCGTTACCCTCTATACCGATGTGCCCATTGACGTGATGGACCTCGACCTTGTCTTTGATCTGCAGGTAGACGGCGTAGATTTCCTGGATCTGCTCTAGGTTCTTGATGTCACCATCCTTGCGTATCCAGCCCTTTTTCTCCCAGCCTACTGCCCACTGGGTAATACAGTTGATGGCATAGCTTGAGTCGGCGAATACAGCGGCGCTGAGTCCTTTCTTGGTTGCCTCGCCGGCCAGTACCAGCCCGTAGTGAAGCGCAGCCAGTTCAGCGGTATTGTTGGTTCCTTCCGGTTGGTACCTGCCGTACCAAAGACTCGAGAGCACACCATGCTTGTAGACTGCTGCGCCAGAGCCGGCCTCGCCTGGGTTCGGATTGCACCCGCCATCGACGAAGATTTCGACGTCAGCCTCTACTTTTCTAATTTGGAGCTTCGATTGAGTGGTCAGGACTGACTTGGTCGGGTTTGTAGTTGCACGGGTAATAGCAGGACGGGCGGACGTGCTGGCAGCTGGATTCGCCCCGAACGCTGCCTCAGCCTCCGCCTGCGACGTGAAACTCTTGAAGCGGGCACCAGGGAAACCATCGGTCTGTGACTGGCAGCTCGCCCAGTCCTGATAGATGCCAGGGCAGCGTCCCGCCCAAACGACGTACCATTTTCGGGATGCAGTCTTAGCCATGTTCGCTTGGATATCCTCGGCATGCACGGGATGAGATGGTGCATGTTAATACCAAACTAGCTAGTGGGGTTAATGTTGTTCTATCTGAGCGTACGTCGTTGGGGGCACATTGTCCTCTAGGTGGTACAAAAGGGTGTCAAACAGGTGAGACAGAGCACCTTGCAGTACTTGAGGTCGCCTGCAATGGCCCCGCTATCAATTCTCTACATGGTCATCTGAAGTCTGACACCGAAGAAGACTCGTCCAAGGCTTTAGATCAAGCCTGACGGGTTTCGTTATGGTGGCCCCATCGGTCCCCGCAACGATTACCCGTTAATCTGGTCGGGCTCGGCAGGAAGCAGCCATGGCGGGGTATTGTTTATCGAAGCGTGGCTGGTGGGGCCGCCTCAATTCTGTAAGTCCTTAATTCTAAAGGACTTTTTTCGCTAAAAATCTCGAAGTGTGACAGCGTTTAGGTTCACCTGAGTGGTGCACCATGAGCAGCATGTTATCCCGTGCCCCTGTTTTCCCCAATCTCTTATTTCGAGCCTCACTCGATGCTTTGCGATGTGCTGGCAAATGGCCGCTCGGACCAGTACCATCCATGCGCGTACGACGGAAATGATGCGGCTTTCCGATATGGTGACGATCGGGGGTGGATAGCACTGTTGGACAGATGCCAACGAATTCGTCATTTAGCGGCTGATGGGTGAGGTCGATTCTGGCGGATACTGTATTTGCACTCGTTTTTGAACCTTGCTGGCCATTTCGGTAGCTGGTAAATATCAAATTGCTAGCTTCTGGTCTGAAGTTTAAAAGTGTCGACGTAAAACCCCTTATTATGGTCTGTGCCCGTCTCTAATTTGTAGCTTTCGTGAAAGGGTGATTCTTGTGAGTGAAAGGCAGAAATTTACTACGCGAGATTGGTGGTTTGTTATAGCCTTGCTGGTGTTAGTTCAGTTTATAATTCACTGGCTTTCACTTCAGTATAGTGGTAGTCAAAGCGCATTGGGGTATGTGTCATTTGCTGGTACGCTTGTGTCTATTATGCTTGGCTTGATAGCTATTATATATTCGTTTGTTCAGTCTATATCGCAGAATAATAGTGTGGTGGAAATCAGGGATCAAGTCGAGAGGTTGATGGCTGCAGGTCAGGATATCGCTGATTCTGGTAAGGCTATTCATGCTGCTTCGCAGGGTATCAACCACTTAGTAGAAGATTTGGTGACTAAGGTTGTAGAGAATACTAGTGCGGCTAAAGAGATTTTAGGGGGCGTTACGACGTTGACTTCTAGTCTTGATATGTATTCTGCATCTAATAGCAGGGTTGAAGTCAAGGGGGGCAATGATTCAGTGGGTTCGGGGCGTCAAGAAGAAACTTCGGAGTCTTCGGAAACTAGTACTTTGGTGAATCCCCATCGTATAGTTATGGCAATTTCAGTCTTGTCCCTATATGAGATCGCCAAAAGAGGATATACCTTTAGGGAAGGTGAGGATAAGTTTGTTAGCAAGCTTGCTAAGCATACTGGGTTAAATAAGGATTTCTTGGCTGGTTCTATGTCGGCAGTATTGATGGCTCTCGAAACCCAAGGATATATTGAGCTGCCTGAGACTGATGTTTATTTAGCGAAGCTCAAATTCTCTGATGATTTTACGAGTGCAATGAAAGTGCTGATTCCCGAAACAATGGCTGGTGATCATGAGCAGTTCAATGCTTTTTGGTTGGCGGTGAATGAGAAGGATGTTCCGGCAAATGAAGGGCAATGAGTCATAGAGTTGAGGGGGCTTATATTTCATCCCTCGCTTGCCACGCTTTGTTTCGGATTGCGGTGCAGCGGATTCAGCATGTACCGCTAAGACTCCCCTGAATCATGGGCATAATAAAGCCGCCCTTCGGTGGTTTTATTGCGTTTGTGGCCTTCTCTCAGTTTTGCTCTGTGCGTAGGCGGGCAATCCCTTGGTCAATGCTCTTAGCGCTCATATCGAGGGACTGCAAAGCTATCATCACATTGTCGTGGATATTCACAGAGCCACGCTGGCGTATCCAGGTACTAAGTTCCTCGATAGCGGCCCTAAGGGCTGTCTGGTTCATAAACAGCAGTTCCAGAGCATCAGCGGTTGCAGCGGCCTTGTCATCCATGCGGCGATACCTCGAATGTGCGTGTGTGCGTAGCATTGATTGGCTTGGAGCTGAGTACGTTTAGCTTCACGCCTGTTTGAGGAATGATAGTTCCAGCTGGGTGTTGTTTTAGTCAGAGCAGGGCAGGCCTTAAGGCTTGCAGTCTTGCCACTTCCTCGACAATCGCTGGATTGCTCGGAATCAGAGCTTCTGTGCACGCAATCCGCATATCCAGCCAGAACAAGACCACTGCGTTTACCAAATCTCGTAGCAGTGCGGCGGTGATCTGCATCCCGTACAAGGGTAGTGAGGCTAGTAGAGAGATCGTGTCCCGGGAAGTGGTGTAACTGAACCAGCCGAAGGCGCCCTGCGGGCGAAAGAGGATGGTCATCGTGGTTCTTGGCTAACGTTGAGTTTGCGA
>NZ_NEJY01000028.1:0-65400 GCF_002113255.1 Pseudomonas sp. B14(2017) | reverse complement strand
CCTCTAGCCCAAGCCCTCCCGCCCCCTGGCACCCTCCTTGCTACCGTCGCTCGCTTAACCTTTTGTCAGCCTTAGGTTTTTTAAGGTTTATGGGCACATATTTACTAATTTCTCGTTATCCCCGCGCCCCGCATCATCGCTCCAACAAGAACGCGTCGCCCTTCGCCGGCACGCCCCCGGGCAGCTCCCGATGCCCTACCTTGCCTTGGAGTCAGTCATGACCAGTGCAGCCAATTCGGCACCCCTCATAGAAAAACACACGATCGGCTACGTGCCCCCGCAAGACCGCCATGGAAAGGTAAGGGATCTGTTCACACTGTGGTTCGGCGGCAACATCGCGCCGCTGCCCATCGTCACAGGCGCGCTGGGCGTGCAACTGTTCCACCTGAACCTGGTATGGGGCATCGTCGCCATCCTGGTCGGCCACCTGGTCGGTGGCGTACTGATGGCGCTGCACTCGGCCCAGGGCCCGCAGATGGGCATCCCGCAGATGATCCAGAGCCGCGCCCAGTTCGGCTCGCTCGGCGCGCTGCTGGTGGTGGTGATCGCCGGTGTCATGTACATCGGCTTCTTCGCCTCCAACATCGTTCTCGCCGGCAAGTCGCTGCACGGCGTGGTCGATGCCGTGCCGGTACCGGTGGGCATCGTCATCGGTGCGCTGGGCTCGGGCATCATCGGCATCATCGGCTACCGCTTCATCCACGTGCTCAACCGCATCGGCACCTGGGTGCTGGGTATCGGCATCGTGGTCGGCTTTGGCTACATCTTCAGCCACGTGCAAAGCGACGACTTCCTCACCCGCGGCGGCTTCAACCTGGCCGGCTGGCTGGCCACCGTGTCGCTGGCGGCGCTGTGGCAGATCGCCTTTGCGCCCTACGTGTCGGACTACTCGCGCTACCTGCCGGCGGACGTGAAGGTAAGCTCGACGTTCTGGACCACCTACCTGGGCTCGGCCCTGGGTTCGAGCCTGTCGTTCATCTTCGGCGCCGTGGCGGTGCTGGCGATCCCGGCCGGCATGGACACCATGGACGCGGTCAAGCTGGCCACCGGTACCCTCGGCCCGATCATGCTGGTGCTGTTCCTGCTCAGCGTGATCAGCCACAACGCCCTCAACCTGTATGGCGCAGTGCTGTCGATCATCACCCTGGTGCAAACCTTCGCCCACCGCTGGATCCCCACCGCCAAGAGCCGCGCCGTGCTGTCGCTGGTAGTGCTGACGGCCTGCTGCGTGGTGGCGGTGTTCGCCTCGGCGGACTTCATCGGCCACTTCGTCGACATGGTGCTGGTGCTGCTGGTGGTGCTGGTGCCGTGGACAGCGATCAACCTGATCGACTTCTATGCCATCCACAAGGGTGACTACGATATCCAGTCGATCTTCCAGGTCGATGGCGGCATCTACGGGCGCTACAACCCGCAGGCGCTGATCGCCTATGCCGTGGGCATCGTGGTGCAGATCCCGTTCATGAACACGCCACTGTATGTCGGGCCGATTTCCGAGCATATCAACGGAGCGGACCTGTCGTGGCTGGTGGGGCTGGCGGTTACTTCGCCGCTGTACTGGTGGCTGGCCAGCCGTGACAGCGCCTACCGTCGCCGGCAGATGAGTGCCAAGGTGGCCATGGGGCACTGATTCACCAGTGCCGGCCTCTTCGCGGGCTTGCCCGCTCCCACAGGATGTCACCGGCCTCGAAGGCTGTGGTGTCCCGGTGGGAGCGGGCAAGCCCGCGAATAGGCCGGTACAGGCAACACATCAATCAGAGGTTGTAGGCCCGCTCATTGTGCTCAGCCAGGTCCAGCCCCTGTTCTTCCTCTTCCCGGCTGGCCCGCAGCCCGATGGTCAGCTTGATCGCCCCCAGAATCGCCCAACTCACCACAAAGCAATACACGAAGGTGAACGCCACCCCCTTCAACTGCACCAATGCCTGCCCGACCGGTGACGCACCCTCCACATAACCGCCCAACGCAGGCGCGGCAAAGACCCCGGTAAGGATCGCGCCGACCATTCCGCCCACGCCATGCAGGCCGAACACATCCAGGCTGTCGTCGTAGCCCAGCGCCTGCTTCAACCGGGTCACGGCAAAGAAACAGATGGCCCCGGTCAACAGCCCGATCACCAGCGCGCCCAGCGGCCCGACAAATGCACAGGCCGGGGTAATCCCGACCAACCCTGCCAAAGCCCCTGAAGCCGCACCCAAGGCCGTCGGCCGACCATGCGCCACCTTCTCGGTCAGCAACCAGCCGACAATCCCCGCACAGGCCGCCACCATGGTCGACAGCATCACCACCCCCGCCGCCTGGTTGGCCGCCAGCCCCGAGCCGACGTTGAAGCCGAACCAGCCCACCCACAGCAACCCGGCGCCCACCAGGGTGAAACCGAGGTTGTGCGGCGGCATGGCCACCTGCGGGTAGCCCTTGCGCTTGCCCAGCATCAACGCCGCAGCCAGCGCTGCCACGCCGGAGTTGATATGCACGGCGGTACCGCCGGCAAAGTCCAGCACACCCCAGTTGACCATCAATGCCCCCGGCCCGCCCCAGACCATATGCGCGATCGGCGCGTACACCAGCACGAACCAGGCGGCCATGAACAGCAACGAAGCACTGAACTTCATGCGCTCGGCAAAACCACCGGCAATAAGCGCCGGGGTGATGATGGCGAAGGTCAGCTGGAACACCGCGAACACGCCTTCGGGGATGCTACCGACCAGGCTGTCATGGCCGATGTCCAGCATCAGCGCCTTGCCCAGCCCGCCGATGAAGCTGTTGACGGTCAACTGCCCCTCGACCATGCCGGTGGTGTCTACCACCAGGCTGTAGCCGAACAGCACCCAGAGAATGCCGATCACCCCGGCAACGGCGAACAGCTGGGTGAAGACCGAGAGGAAGTTCTTGGCCCGCACCATGCCACCGTAGAACAGTGCCAGGCCCGGGATGCACATCATCAGCACGAACATCGCGGCGCAGATCATCCAGGCGGTGTTGCCGGTGTCCAGGGTGGGGTCGGCGGCGTGGGCCCGGGTGGTCAGGGCTAACAACATTACAGCGAGGGTGAGGTACTTCATGGAGTCACTCCTGTGTGAATGGTGGGGGTGCCCTGGGGCTGCCTTGCAGCCCATCGCGACACAAGGCCGCTCCTACAGGGGGGCGATACGCGGTCCCCTGTAGGAGCGGCCTTGTGTCGCGAAAGGGCCGCAAAGCGGCCCCCGACGGTCAACTCAATACTGCGCCTGCCCCGGCACCCAGGCGGTCCCCGCCAACGGCACTCGCGCCATCGCCGCAGCCTCCACGGTCAACGCAACCAGGTCCTCCGGGTCGAGGTTGTGCAAGTGCGACTTGCCACACGCCCGCGCCATGGTCTGCGCCTCCAGCACCAGCACCCGCAGGTAGTTGGCCAGGCGGCGCCCGGCCTCCTCCGGGTTCAGGCGCCTGGCCAGCTCCGGGTCCTGGGTGGTAATGCCGGCCGGGTCGCGGCCGTTCTGCCAGTCGTCGTAGAAACCGGCCGCAGAACCGATCTTCTTCAGTTCGGCATCCAGCCGCGGGTGGTTGTCACCCAGCGCGATCAACGCCGCAGTGCCAATGGCCACCGCATCAGCCCCGAGGGCCATGGCCTTGGCCACGTCGGCGCCATTGCGAATACCACCGGAGACGATCAGCTGCACCTTGCGGTGCATGCCCATTTCCTGCAGCGCCTGCACTGCCTGCGGAATGGCCGGCAGGATCGGGATGCCGACGTGTTCAATGAACACTTCCTGAGTCGCGGCAGTACCGCCCTGCATGCCGTCGAGCACGATCACATCGGCACCGGCCTTCACCGCCAGCTTTACGTCGTAGTACGGGCGGCTGGCGCCGATCTTCACGTAGATGGGTTTTTCCCAGTCGGTGATCTCGCGGATCTCGGCAATCTTGATCGCCAGGTCATCCGGACCGGTCCAGTCCGGGTGGCGGCAGGCGCTGCGCTGGTCGACGCCGATCGGCAAGGTGCGCATGCCGGCCACGCGCTCGGTCACCTTCATGCCCAGCAGCATGCCGCCACCGCCCGGCTTGGCACCCTGGCCGAGGACGATCTCGATGGCATCGGCCTTGCGCAGGTCGTCGGGGTTCATGCCATAGCGCGACGGCAGGTACTGGTACACCAGGTGCTGCGACTGGCCGCGTTCTTCCGGGGTCATGCCGCCGTCGCCCGTGGTGGTGCTGGTGCCGGCGATGGTCGCACCACGGCCCAGCGCCTCTTTGGCGTTGGCCGACAGCGCGCCGAAACTCATGCCGGCGATGGTCACCGGGATCTTCAGGTGGATCGGCTTCTTGGCGAAGCGGGTGCCCAGCAGCACATCGGTGCCGCATTTCTCGCGGTAGCCTTCCAGCGGGTAGCGCGACACGCTGGCACCGAGCAGCAGCAGGTCGTCGAAGTGAGGTACGCGGCGCTTGGTGCCGCCGCCGCGGATGTCGTAGATGCCGGTTTCGGCGGCACGCTGGATTTCCTGGATGGTCAGGCGGTCGAAGGTGGCCGACTCACGCAGTACCGGGGGGAATTGCTCGCTCATGGGAATGCTCCTGGATCAGTACGCGCTGGCGTTGTCGACTTTGAAGTTGTACAGCTGGCGAGCCGAGCCGTAGCGTTTGAAATCGGCAGCCTTGTGCTCCAGGCCGGCCTTGTTAAGCAGTTCCTGCAGCTCTTGCAGGTGCTCGGCACGCATCTCTTTCTCGATGCAGTCCGAGCCCAGCGACTGCACCGCACCCTTGACGTAGATGCGCACCTCATACAGCGAATCGCCCAGCGCATCGCCGGCGTCGCCACACACCACCAAACGCCCGGCCTGGCCCATGAAGCAGCTCATGTGGCCGATGCTGCCGCCGACGACGATATCCACGCCCTTCATGGAAATACCGCAGCGCGCGCCGGCATCACCCTCGATCACCAGCAGCCCGCCATGGGCTGTGGCGCCGGCGGCCTGGGAGGCGCTGCCCTTGACCCGCACCGAGCCAGACATCATGTTCTCGGCCACGCCGACACCGACGTTGCCATGCACGGTGACGCTGGCCTGCTGGTTCATGCCGGCGCAGTAGTAGCCGGCGTGGCCTTCGATATCCACGGCCACGGCGGCGTTGATGCCCACGGCCAGGTTGTGCTTGCCGTCGGGGTGGGTCACCCGCCATTCGTGGTCCTGCACCTCACCGTGCAAGGACTGGTTGAGGACACGCACCGAGGTGCTGGAAAGGTCGATCGTCTTCATGTGGTTCTCCAGTGGTTCGGTGGCAGGTCAGGCGCTTTCGCGTTCCCAGACGTACAGGGTGGCCGGGGCCGGTTCCCAGACCTTGGCGTTCTCGATGCCCGGCAGGCTGGCCAGCGCCTGATACTCCGAGGCCATGGCCACGTAGTCGTCGGTCTCGGCCAGCACGGCGGGCTTGCAGGCGATCGGGTCGCGGATCACGGCAAAGCCGTTGCGGGTGCCGATGGCGAAGGTGAAGAAGCCGTCCAGGTCTTCCAGGGCGCCATCCAGGGCCTGGGCCAGGCTGTCGCCCTGCTGCAGGCGCCAGGTCAGGTAGCCGGCGGCCACTTCGGTGTCGTTGTCGGTCTCGAAACTGATGCCTTCGCGCTTGAGCTCCTGGCGCAGGCGGAAGTGGTTGGACAGCGAGCCGTTGTGCACCAGGCACAGGTCGGCGCCGGTGGAGAACGGGTGGCTGCCTTCCATGGTCACGGCGCTTTCGGTGGCCATGCGGGTATGGCCGATGATGTGGCTGCCTTTCATGCCGGCCAGGCCGAAGCGGCTGGAGATTTCCGCCGGCAGGCCCATGCCCTTGAGGATCTCGATGCTCTGCCCGGCGCTCATGATGCGCACGTCAGGGGCCAGTTCGCTCAAAGCCTGGCGGGCCGATGCCTCGTTGGTGTGCACCTTGAGCACGGCGGCGCTGGCGTTCTGGAACCAGTCCAGCGAGCAGCCCAGGCGCCCTTCCAGCTGCCCCATCAGCGCCGCCCAGGGGTAGTTGATGTCAGTGGCCTGCAGGGTCAGCTTGACCCAGCCATCGGCCACTTCGTCGCCGTAGATGGCAAAGCCGGCGCTGTCCGGGCCACGGTCGGTCATGGCTTCGAGCATGGGTTCGAAGAGCTTGCCGAGCTGGGCTTCCAGCTCGGGCTTTTTCAGGTACAGACCTACGATTCCACACATGGTGATGCTCCTTACTAGGCAGTGGGCGACCGCGTTCGTGCTGGCCGCCCAAGGGATTGGGGGCGGTCAGAAGAATTCGGTGTAACGCTGGATTTCCCAGTCGGAGACGTGGCGGCAGTACTCCACCCACTCCATGCGCTTGAGCTTGATGAACTCGTCGACGATCTCGGCGCCCAGCACTTCGCGGAACAGCGGGTCGGCCTCCAGGGCGTCGGCGGCTTCCTTCAACGACTGCGGCAAGGTCTTGATGCCGCGTGCGGCAATCTCTTCCAGGCTCAGTTTGTAGAGGTTCTCGTTGCACATCTCGCCCGGCTCCAGCTGACGGTCGATGCCATCGAGGCCGGCAGCGATGATCGCGGCGGTGACCAGGTACGGGTTGCAGCCAGCGTCCGGCAGGCGGAACTCCAGGCGGCCATAGGGGATGCGCACCATCGCCGAGCGGTTGTTGGCGCCGTAGGCGACAAACGCCGGGGCCCAGGTGGCGCCGGATAGCGAGCGGCCGACCACCAGGCGCTTGTACGAGTTGACCGTGGGCGCGGCGAAGGCGCATAGCGCCGGGCCATGGGCCAACAGGCCTGCGGCAAAGTGGTAGGCCAGCTTCGACAGGCCCATGCCGCTGCTGTCGGACGGGTCATGGAACAGGTTCTTGTTGGTGCTGCTGGCCAGCGACAGGTGGAAGTGCATGCCATTGCCGGCGCGCTTGGGGTCGGGCTTGGGCATGAACGAGCAGATCATCCCCAGGTCGTTGGCGATCTCGCCGGCGGCCATGCGGAAGAAGGTGAAGCGGTCGGCCGACTCCATGGCGTCGCTGTAGGTGTAGTTGATCTCGAACTGCCCGTTGGCGTCCTCGTGGTCGATCTGGTAGATGTCGAAGCCCACCGGCTGCAACGCCTCGGTCAGGCGCTCGAGGAACAGCCGCGAGCGCGACAGGCCCTTGTAGTCGTAGCACGGCTTGTCGAGGTTGTCGGAGGCGTCCACCAGTTGCAGCTTGCCGTCCTCGTCGCG
Organism: Pseudomonas sp. B14(2017); assembly: GCF_002113255.1. Classification (NCBI taxonomy): domain Bacteria; kingdom Pseudomonadati; phylum Pseudomonadota; class Gammaproteobacteria; order Pseudomonadales; family Pseudomonadaceae; genus Pseudomonas; species Pseudomonas sp. B14(2017). The sequence goes on along the minus strand of NZ_NEJY01000028.1, from coordinate 58,234 downwards.
GCGGAACAGGCTGAACTCGGGCTCAAGGCCAGTGTTCAGGGTCCAGCCTTTGTCGGCCAGGCGCTGCACCTGCTGCTGCAACACGTAGCGGCTGTCGTAGGGCCAGGGTTGGCCGTTTACGTGGCCTACACACACCACCCGGCCGTAACCCGGCTGCCACGGTACCGGGATCAAGGTGGAAAGGTCGCCGCGGGCCATGAAGTCGGGGCCGTGCGGTTCCATGCCCATGCCGCAGATGGCGAACCCGGCAAAGCCGGCGCCCTCCTCGGCCACCATCTTCAGGCCCGAGACCGGCACCGATTTGGTCTTCGCCGAGCCATGGATATCGACGAACTGCGCCAGCACGTACTTGATGCCGTGCTGATCGAGGGTGCGCTGGGTTTCTGCTGGCAACATGGGTTGAACACTCCTGGGTAAGGGGCAATGATTCCGCATGGGAAACTTACTTTACTCACAGGAATGCAATGTGCTTGCCAACTTTGATCAGGGTGCGGCCTTGTGTTGCCTGTTCGGGCCTCTTCGCGGGCCTGTGGGAGCGGGCGTGCCCGCGAAGAGGCCGGTACGGGCAACCCAAAACCCAAGCAGATTTCCATGCTCCATTATGGGAAACTTGTTTTCACCCGAGGAAAGATGCAGCCACCGCAGCTGCATTTCGCACTTTCCCAGTGCGAAAACTTTATTCTTGAACTGAAACCGTGCAGGACATTCGATGCCAACCGAAACCGAACCGCGCCTTCGCCTGGAGCAGTACCTGGGCCTGCAGATCAAGCGCCAGCGCCAGGCCCAGTCCCTCAAGCTCGCCGACGTGGCGCGCATCGCCGGCATCAGCCAAGGCATGCTGAGCAAGATCGAGAACGCCCAGGTGTCCACCAGCCTCGACACCCTCAGCCGCCTGTGCGATGTGCTGGGCATGCCGATGGCCAAGCTGTTCAGCCAATATGACCAGCCCGACGGCAATGCCTTGTTGGTGAAAGCCGGTGAAGGGCTGGAGGTGGTGCGCCGCGGTACCGAAAAAGGCCACACCTACCATTTGCTCAATCACGCCAGGGGGCCGAAGAAGAACTTCGAGGCGTACATGGTGACCATGGACGACGCCAGCGAAGAGTTCCCGACCTTCGCCCACCCCGGCACCGAGTTTCTCCACTTGCTGGAGGGTGAACTGGTGTACCGCCACGGCAACCAGCTCTATCACATGCAGGCCGGCGACAGCCTGACCTTCGACGGCGAGACCCCGCACGGCCCCGAGCAGCTGGTGCAGGTGCCCATCCGCCTGTTGTCGATCATGAACTACGGCGACGAGTGACGCGGCGCAGCAAGGCAACAACCGATGTCGCGATCAGACAAGCACACGTCGCCCGCGATCGGCTTCAGAACTGTGTCTACAAAAATAATACACACATCGACCAGCCCCGCGCCGTGGGCTGATCGGTGCGGTATTCGCGAGTAAAACAGCCTCGCTTCACAATTCCAACGCTGTGGCGCCTTTTTGCACCGGGCAGTTCGTCCGGGCTCATAACGATAAAACTCCCAGTATTAGAGACCCGCGCCGCGCCAGCCGGGAGTGTTTGCGCGCGCCACATTGTGAAGACTTGACTGCCATGATCGCGACTTCAATCCCCGTAGCCGGTGCTGCCACCGGCCACCGTAACGCCCTGTGCGTTGCCCATATCGCCGCTGTGCTGTTCGGCCTGACCGGTATCCTCGGTCACCTGATCGAGGCCGACGCCAGCATCATCACCTTCGGCCGCGCCACCTTCGCCTTCATCGCCCTGGGCTTCGTCGCCGGGCTCAAGGGCACGCGTCTGCTCGACGCCCTCACCCTGCGCAACCTGCCGGTGCTGGGCCTGACCGGCGCCCTGCTGGCTGCCCACTGGGTAACCTTCTTCATCGCCGTGAAGGTTGGCGGCGTGGCAGTGGCCACCCTGGGCTTCGCCAGCTTCCCGGCGTTCATCGCCATGATCGAGCGCGGCGTGTTCGGCCAGCGTATCGGTGCCGTGCAAGGTTTGCTGCTGCTGATGGTCACGGCCGGTCTGGTGTTGGTGGTACCGACCTTCGACCTGCTCGACAAAGGCACCGTCGGGCTGCTCTGGGGCCTGGGCTCGGGCCTGGCGTTCGCCCTGCTGACCGTGGCCAACCGCCGCAACGGCTCGAGCATGAACGCGATGCAGGTGGCGTTCTGGCAGAACGTGGTGGTGGCTGCGCTGGTGGCGCCGTTTGCCTTCACTCACCTGGGCAACACCAGCCTGGCTGGCAGTGACTGGGTCAACCTGGCGCTGTTGGGCGTGTTCTGCACCGGGCTGTCGCAGTTCCTGTTCGTCAAGAGCCTGGAAGGCCTGGAAGCGCGCACGGCCGGCATGATCATCGCGCTGGAGCCGGTGTACGCGATCATCGGCGCCTGGTGGTTGTTCGGTGAACAGCCAAGCCTGCGCATGGCCGCTGGCGCTGCGCTGATCGTGCTGGCGACCATCCTGGCGGCGGCGCGCAAGGCACCAGCGGAACAAGGCGATACCAGCCGCTGCGCGCATTGATGAATGTGCTTGCCTGAACGGGCCTCATCGCCGGCAAGCCGGCTCCCACCCGGCCGCTTAGACCTCAAGCATTGTGCAGTACCTGTGGGAACTGGCTTGCCGGGGATGAGGCCAGAACAGGCAGCACAAGACAGTTACTCCCACAGGGTAAACACAGGGCTCTAGCCTGATGCTTTACCTGTGGGAGCTGGCTTGCCGGCGATGAGGTCGGGTACAGGCGACTAAGCGCCCTCAGGCAGCAGGCTGCGGTCAAACATGAACGCCCGCTCCCCCTGTGGTGTGTACTGATACAACTGCTGCGGCCGGCCCAGCCTGGGCTGGTTCTTCTCCCCGGTATCCCTGACCCACCCCAGCTCGCGCAAGCGCTCCAGGCGTTTGCGCAGCGAGGTGTTGTTCACCGCCTGCCCCAGGCACGCCTGCACCGCACCTAGCGCATCCAGCACAGTGAACTTCTCCGCCAGCAGGTACAGCGGCAGGCTGCTGTACACCGTCTTCGCCGCCAGCCGCTCACGGGCCCGCTCCACCAACAGGTTGTGATCAAAGGGCAACAGCACCTTGCGCGCCAATACGCTGTCCAAGTCGAAAAACGCCAGTTGCTCGCCCTCGACGACCTGCCCGGGTTCGAGCAATGCCAGGTAATAGGTGCTGAGTGACCACCCACGCGGGTCGCGGAAAGCATTGCCCTCGGTGCCTACCTGTTCCATGTAGCACGGTACGACCTGGGTTTTCTCGCGCAGCGCGCGTTCGGCAGCAGCTTCCAGGCTGGTGTCGGGGGTGCGGCCATTGACGATCACCCCGGGCAAGGCCCACTGGCCGGCATGCGGTTCACGCTCACGACGGTGCAACAGCACCTGCAGATGCTGAGCTTCGGGGGCCATGCGCAGGGCGACGATATCGACGCTGGCCAGGACTTCGACTGCATTCACCGGGCGACTCCTTGTTCAAGCTCACCATAATCCACCAGAGCATCTAAGTAAGGCAAGCAGAAAGCCCGTTTCAAAAGCTGCTTGACACACTTAATACACCAAGTGAATTATGTATCCATTCCAGCGAGGAGAACCGCCATGAAGATCGCCAGTTTCGATGTCGACGCCCAGAACGGCTTCACCAGCAACGTGCCGCAAGAGCTGCCGGTTCCCGAAGGCAATGAAATCGCGGTAGATCTTAATACCATGGCCTTGCGCGCCGACCTGCGCCTGGGCAGCAAGGACGCCCACCCGGCCAACGCCGCCTGGGTGGTCGCCGACCCCGCGCACATGCTGCAGCCCCTGCAACTGGCCAACGCCGACCTGACCTGGGTCAGTCACTGCGTCCCCGGCACACCCGGCTTCGAGTTGCTGCCCGGCCTGCCGGCCCCCATCGATTACGACTATTTCGTGTGGAAAGGCGTCGAGCCCGATCTGCACCCCTACGGCGCCTGCTACCACGACCTGGCCGAACGCCGCTCTACCGGGGTGATCGAGTACCTCAAGGTGCAGCAGGTGGGCGCGGTGATCGTCGGCGGCCTGGCCCTGGACTATTGCGTCAGGACCACCGCGCGCCAATTGCGCCAGGCCGGTTTCCAGGTGCTGTTGTACCTGCCGGCCTGCCGCGCCCTCACCCAGGCAAGCGCCATCGAGGCGTGTGGCGCCCTGGCCGCCGACGGCGTGATCCTCTGCGGCGACGAAGCCGCGCTCGACCACCAGCTCTCTCTGATCAAGGAGGACCGCCCATGAGCGACAGCGTTTTCGGCCCACGCATCATCCAGAACCTGCTGGACACCGACTTCTACAAGATCACCATGATGCAGGCGGTGCTGCACAACTACCCCAACGCCGAGGTGGAGTGGGAGTTCCGCTGCCGTAACGGCGAGAACCTCGCACCTTACCTGGCGGAAATCCGTTACCAGGTCGAGCAACTGGCCGATGTCAGCATCACGCATGACCAGCTCGCCTACCTGGAGAAGATCCCGTTCATCAAACCGGACTTCATCCGCTTTCTCAGCCTGTTCCGCTTCAACCTGCGCTATGTACAGGTAGGCCTGGATGATGCCGGGCAACTGGCGATTCGCGTGCGCGGGCCGTGGTTGCACGTGATTCTCTACGAGATCCCGCTGCTGGCGATCATCAGCGAGGTGCGCAACCGCTACCGCTATCGCGAGGTGGTGATCGAGCAGGTCCGCGAGCGCCTGTATCAGAACCTCGACTGGCTGAAGGCCGAGGCCAGCGCCGAAGAACTGGCCGGTTTCCAACTGGCCGACTTCGGCACCCGGCGGCGCTTCTCCTACCGGGTGCAGGAAGAGGTGGTGCACATTCTGAAGCGTGACTTCCCGGGCCGCTTTGTCGGTACCAGCAACGTGCACCTGGCCCGCGAATACCAGCTCAAGCCGATCGGCACCATGGCCCACGAGTGGTTCATGGCCCACCAGCAACTCGGCCCGCGCCTGGTCGACAGCCAGGCTGCCGCGCTGGAATGCTGGGTGCGGGAATACCGGGGGCTGCTGGGCATCGCCCTGACCGACTGCATCACCATGGACGCGTTCCTGGGCGACTTCGACCTGTACTTCGCCAAGCTGTTCGATGGCCTGCGGCACGATTCGGGCGACCCGCTGGCCTGGGCGGAAAAGGCCATTGCCCACTATGAGCGGCTGGGGATCGACCCGAAGAGCAAGACCCTGATCTTTTCCGACGGGCTGGACCTTGCCAAGGCGCTGGGGCTGTACCGGGCGTTGCATGAGCGGATCAATGTGAGCTTTGGCATTGGCACCAGGCTGACCTGCGATATCCCGGGGGTGGAGCCGATGAACATCGTGATCAAGATGACGGCCTGCAATGGGGCACCGGTGGCCAAGATTTCCGACAGCCCGGGCAAGACACAGTGCCGGGATGAGAACTTCGTGGCCTATCTGAAGCATGTCTTTCGGGTGGATTGAGGTTGCCTGTGCAGGCCTATTCGCGGGCTCGCCCGCTCCCACAGGTACTGCACCGCATTCAAGAACCGTGAGAAACCTGTGGCAGCGGGCAAGCCCGCGAAGAGGCCTGCACAGTCACCCCACCTCTTGCAGGCCAACACACAACTCCAGGAACCGCGCCGCAGCCCGCGACGGGGTGGCTGCATGCGGCACCAGAATGGAAAACCGCCGCACCAACGCCTGCGGCACAACCTGCAACCGCTGCAACGCCCCATCTTCATGCCGGATCGACATCGCCGACACAAAACCAATCCCCATCCCGGCCCGCACTGCCTCCTTCACCCCCTCCACCCCGGCAATCTCCAGCGCCACGCGCATCGCCACGCCGCTGCGGGCAAATGCCCGCTCGACGATCTGCCGCACACCCGAGCCACTCTCGCGTAATACCAACGGGTAAGCCCCCAGCGACGCCAGCGTCTGTCGCTCACTGCCAGCCAGCGGATGACCACGCGGCACGATGGCCACGATCTCGTCCTCCCGCCACGCCGTCACCGCCGTGCCCAATGGCAGTTCCTGCCCAGGCGGCCCTTCGATCAGGGCGATATCGACGCTGTCCAGCGCAGCGACGATTTCTGCCGTATTGCCGTTGGAAGTGCTCACCAGCACCTCCGGGTAGCGGGCATGGAAATCGGCAATTAGGTAAGGCAGCAGGTAGCTGGCCGGCGTGGTACTGGCGCCGATGCGCAAGGTACCGCGCTCCAGCCCGCGCATGGCCTCGCGCAATGCCTGGGCCTGACGGAAGGTTTCGCGCAGGCGCTCGGCATGGGCCAGCAATTGCTCGCCGGCTGCTGTCAGCCGCACACCACGGCCGGCGCGCTGATACAGCGGCTCGCCAAAGGCCTCCTGCAGCAGCTTGAGCTGGCCAGACACCGCCGGCTGCGACAAATGCAGGGCCTGGGCCGCATGGCTGATGTTGCCGTGCTCGGCGACGGTGGCGAACGTTATCAGTTGTTCTGGGGTCATGAATGAAAAATATCAGATAAACGGATATTTGCCATCCTAAATTACGATTTTTTATAAGCTTATAACCAGATTAACGTAAGCCATGTCGAAACACCTTTCCGGAGGACTCACATGGCCACGGCTCCGTCCAACCCCGCCTTTGCACCTACCCTCTCTACCCGAGGGCGGCTCAATGGCATCCTGTTCGTCGCGCTGTTCGCACTTGCGGTCACCCAGTTGGCCGCCCTGCCCGCCATCGCCAACCTGGGTATCAGCCCGCTGATCGTCGGTATCGTCGCCGGTGCGCTTTACGGCAATGCACTGCGTGACGGTGTACCGGCAAGCTGGGCGGCGGGTATCAACTTTTCCGCCCGCGGCCTGCTGCGCATTGCCGTGGCCTTCTTCGGCCTGCGGGTAAGCCTGCAGGAAATTGCCGAAGTCGGCTGGTCCGGGCTCATCGTGTCGTTGCTGGTGGTGTCCAGCACCCTGCTGATCGGCCTGTGGTGCGGCATGAAGCTGTTCAAGCTGGACCGCGATACCGCCTTGCTGACCGCGGCCGGCAGCGCCATCTGCGGCGCCGCCGCGGTTCTGGCCTTCGAGTCGGCGCTGCGCAGTGCACCGCACAAAAGCGCCATGGCGGTTGGTAGCGTGGTGCTGTTCGGCACCCTGTCGATGTTCCTCTACCCATTGGCGATCAATGCCGGCTGGCTGCAGCTGGACGCCATGGGCGCCGGGCTGTTCCTGGGTGGCACCATTCACGAGGTGGCCCAAGTGGTCGGTGCGGCCAGCAACGTCAGCCCCGAGGCCACGCATATCGCCACCATCGTCAAGATGACCCGGGTGATGCTGCTGGTACCGGTGCTGCTGGTGGTGGGCCTTTGGATCAGCCGCGCGCGCCAGCCGGGCCAGGCACAGGGCAACGGGCGCATCGCCATGCCCTGGTTCGCCTTTGGCTTCCTCGCGCTGGTACTGGTGAATTCGCTGCAGGTGTTGCCGGGCAGCGTGACCCAGGCGGTCAACAGCCTGGATACCTTCGCCCTGACCATGGCCATGACCGCGCTGGGGATGGAGACGCGCCTCAGCCAGATTCGCCAGGCCGGGCCGCGGGCGCTGGCCACCGGGGCGATTCTCAACCTCTGGCTGGTGTTTGGTGGCGTGGCGATTACCCTTGGCGTGCAGAAGCTGTTGGGATGACTTGAGACCGAGTCGCCTGCTTCGCGGGCTTGCCCGCTCCCACAGGTCCAGCGCAAGCCTGAAAGCAGCGCGGCCCCTGTGGGAGCGGGCAAGCCCGCGAAGAAGCCAGCCTGGTCTCAAGCTTTTTCCACTCCCCCCTCGTTGCCGTCCACATTTCTCGGTATGGTGTTGTCAAAGAAGGATGTTTTACCCGCACAGGAAAGACTTAGATGCCTCAACGCAATGTCATCAATGCATCCGTCAGCCCCAAAGGCAGCCTGGAGACGCTGTCACAACGTGAAGTGCAGCAACTGAGTGAAGTCGGTACCGGTAGCCTTTACACCCTGTTCCGCCAGTGCGCCCTGGCCATCCTCAACACCGGCGCCCATGTCGACAATGCCAAGACCATCCTCGAGGCCTATCAGGACTTCGAGGTGCGTATTCATCAACAGGACCGCGGCGTGCGCCTGGAGCTGCTGAATGCCCCGGCAGACGCCTTCGTCGATGGCGAAATGATCGCCAGCACCCGTGAAATGCTGTTCAGCGCCCTGCGCGACATCGTCTACACCGAAAGCGAGCTGGCCAGCCAGCGCATCGACCTGGAAAGCTCCCAGGGCATCACCGACTATGTCTTCCACCTGCTGCGCAACGCTCGCACCCTGCGCCCGGGCGTGGAGCCGAAGATGGTGGTGTGCTGGGGTGGCCATTCGATCAGCAGCGAGGAATACCAGTACACCAAGAAGGTCGGCCACGAGCTGGGCCTGCGCAAGCTGGACGTGTGCACCGGCTGCGGCCCGGGTGTGATGAAGGGCCCGATGAAGGGCGCCACCATTGCCCACGCCAAGCAGCGCATGCACGGCAGCCGCTACCTGGGCCTGACCGAGCCGGGCATCATCGCCGCCGAAGCGCCCAACCCGATCGTCAACGAACTGGTGATCCTGCCGGACATCGAGAAGCGCCTGGAAGCCTTCGTCCGTGTCGGCCACGGCATCATCATCTTCCCGGGCGGTGCCGGCACGGCCGAGGAGTTCCTCTACCTGCTGGGCATTCTCATGCACCCGGACAACCAGAACCTGCCGTTCCCGGTGGTACTCACCGGCCCGCGCAGTGCCGAGCCGTACCTGCAACAGTTGCACGCGTTCGTCGGCGCTACCCTGGGTGAGGCGGCACATCGCTTGTACGAGATCATCATCGATGACCCGGCGGAAGTTGCCCGACACATGGTCGAAGGGCTCAAGGCGGTCAAGCAGTTCCGCCGCGAGCGCAACGATGCCTTCCACTTCAACTGGCTGCTGAAGATCGAGGAGAGCTTCCAGCGGCCGTTCGACCCGACTCACCAGGCCATGGCCGACCTCGACCTGCGGCGCGAGCTGCCAGCCCACGAACTGGCTGCCAACTTGCGCCGGGCGTTTTCCGGTATCGTCGCCGGCAACGTGAAGGACAAGGGCATCCGCCTGATCGAGGAACACGGGCCGTATCAGATCCGTGGCGACAGCGCCGTGCTTGACCCACTGGGCCGGTTGTTGCAGGCGTTCGTCGACCAGCATCGGATGAAGTTGCCTGGCGGCGCGGCGTATGTACCGTGCTACCAGGTGGTGACCTGATTCGCCATTCTTGCTGACTTGCTGAGGCCCCATGGATGGGGCCTGCAGCTATTTGGCTTTTTGGATGTGGGCATTTGCATCGAGTAGACATTCATTCGCGATGGTGGCGCCAAGTCACCTTTCCGCCCTTACGGCGGGTCCCTTTTTGTCGTGGCAAAAAGGAACCAAAAACCGTCGGCTCCCATCATCCGGCCCCTACGCTTCGCTCCGGGGTCCCCTCGCTATGGGCCTGCTCCCGGGAGTACGCGCTGCAGGCCCCATCCATGGGGCCTCAGCGCTTGACGGGCATCCATGCCCGTCACCTCCCTCCGCAGTCCCTTCGCTCGGCCTCCTGAAGTCGCAATAGGCGGCGCCTGAACTATCGCGCGCTTAGAAGCAAAAGCAAAGGCAAAGGCAAAGGCAAAGGCAAAACTGCTACTAACTGAGGTCGGCCATCGGTCGTTCGACGAAGCGGATGCTGTCGCGCCCACCGCGCTTGGACTGGTACAAGGCGACATCCCCCTGCTCGATCAAGGCCGCAAGGCTCGTCGGCGGTTGGTCGAACAGGTTGGCGCCGATGCTAAGTGTGACCGGCTGCGGCGTAGGTACCGTCTTGCTGGCATACTGCTGGAACTGCTCGCGCAGCAGTCCACCCAGCTCCATGACCCGCTCGCTGCTCGCACCACACAGCAGAATGACGAACTCATCACCGCCCAGCCGCGCCGCCAGCGAGCGCTCGGGCAACACCGTACGAATCATCTCGCTCAGGGCAATCAGCAAGCGGTCCCCTGCAACATGCCCGTGCAGGTCGTTGACCAGCTTGAAGTTGTCGATGTCGATCAGTAGCAAGGCCCCGGGCTGCGCCGGATCCACTGCCTTGAAGAAAGGCCCCGCCCGCACCTCCAGTGCGCGTCGGTTGTACAGCGCCGTCAACGGGTCACGGGCCGCCAGGCGGGCAATCCGCTCCTCGCGCCGGTAGCGCACGGTGCCGGTCATCGACAAGGCAATCAGCATGATCGCCATCGCACCTTCGACCAACGAAACCTGAATGATCAGCCCGCCGAAGGTGGCCAGGTCAATCAGCGTACCCGGTGTGATCGCAATGATCGCCTTGGCCACATAGAACAACCCATGCACCAGCAACACATAGCGCAACTGCACCGCGCCAACACTCAGCGACTTGCCATGCGGCCGCAACAGCCAGCTGGCCTTGAGCGTCAACAGCGCCACCAGCAACGAGTTGACCATCAACATCACCTTCGACCACTGCGGCCCAACAGGCAACAGCAGCAAGGCAAACCACACCAGCACGACCGATAACCAGATACGCGACAGCCGCACCTGGGTGAAGCGCAACACCCCCACCAGGAAGAACCAGTGCGCCACCACCAGCAAGCCGTTGGCGAACCAGATACCGATCAGCAAAAAACCGATGCCACGCAGCAAGGCCAGGGTGGAACCAATCGTGATGGTGGCAAAGCCTGCGCTCCAGAACAGCAGCGACGGCTCGCGTACGCTGCGCCACTCGATCGCCAGGTACAACGCAGCCGCGGCAGCCAGAGCGATCGAGATAGTGAGCATCGTGGGTGGATCAAGCGCCATGAACGGTTTGGCCTATCTGGTTGACGAGGAAAAGGCCCGATTGTATGCGCTCGTGATGACTTTTCAGAGGAGCCTTACACCACCAGCCTGCAAATGATAGCCCAGCCCTGGCCAATACCCGTGCGAGTGAATGTCATATTGACATCAGCCTGTCATTTGCACCACAAAAACCGCTGTCGTTATGACAACACACCAGCGCAACACGCCCATCTGCAAGGGCTGCCCAGCTGGCACGAAAGCTGAACCATTCTCTTTCGCCACTACCTGCCTTGCGGAAATAACCATCATGAAAAATATCCTCCTCCCTCTGGTGATGTCCCTGTCCATCGCCCTGCCCGCCTGCGCCGACGAGGTACTCTCGGAAAGCCCCGACAACACGCTGGGCTATGGCGCCGGCGGCGTCAGCGGCCTGATGGTCGGCGCCGCGCTCGGTGGCCCGTTCGGCGCCATCGCCGGTGCAGCCCTGGGTGCATTTGGCGGCGCCGCCGTGCAACAAGGCAGCGGGCACAGCGACGCGGCCTACGTGGTACGCCATGACGACGGCAGTACCCAGCGTTATCGCTCGCCCAATGCCCGCTTCAAGCCCGGTGATCAGGTGCAGGTGAGTGGTATTCGCCTGGCCCCGGCGCAGTAAGCCATTGCCCGGACAAAAAGCTCACCAGTTGCCGCCCATGTGAGCTCAGGCGCTCCCAGTCGCGGAAACACAAACGTAGCTCCAGGGTGGCCCAGCTTTCCGCCAGGGCCACCCGACACATCGGCAGCTCCTGCACGCGCACGGCGGCTGTTCGGGCAGCATGGCCAGGTTCATCGCCAATTCCTCGATAAAGCGCTGCTAGTAGGGCTGCCTTCAGTTCAGAATAACCCTGTCTTTCTTCTGCCGCGGGTGCCCCATGAACGCATTACGCAGCCTGATCCAGCGCCAACTGCAAAGCGGCGCCCTGTACGCCGTGCTGGCGGCCCTGGGTTTCAGCTTCAAGGCCATCTTCGTCAAGCTCGCCTATGCCGCAGGGCCGGTGGACGCCATCAGCCTGCTGGCATTGCGCATGGGGCTGTCGCTGCCGATGTTCGCCTGGCTGGTATGGGCCAGCCGTGGTCAGGGCAGCGCACCGCTCAACCTGGGCGATGGGCTGCGTGTCGCGTTGCTCGGGCTGCTGGGCTACTACCTGGCCAGCCTGTTCGACTTCTATGGGCTGCAGTACATCAGCGCCGGGCTGGAGCGGCTGATCCTGTTCACCTACCCGACCCTGGTGCTGGTGTTCCAGGCCATCGCCCTGCGTGAGCGGCCAAGCCTGCGCACCTTGTCGGCCATGGGCCTGTGCTACCTGGGGCTGGGCATTGCCTTTGTCCACGACGTCAGTCTGGCCGGGGCTGGCCAGCAGGTGGTGCTGGGCTCGCTGTGGGTGTTCGCCAGTGCGGTGACCTACGCGCTGTATTACTCCGGCACCGGCATGATGCTCAAGCGCATGGGCTCGATGCGCCTGGCCGGGCTGTGCGGTACTGCGTCCTCGCTGATGGTGCTGGCGCATTACCTGGTGGTGGCACCGGTCGGGCAGTTGTGGGAGTTGCCAGGCGCAGTGTGGGCCAATGCCGGGTTGATGGCGGTGTTTTCCACGGTGTTGCCGATCTACTGGGTGGCGCTGGCGATACAGCGCCTGGGGCCGACCCATACTGCCGCGGTGGGCAACCTGGGGCCGGTGCTGACGGTGCTGGCATCGTGGGCGATCCTGAGCGAGGAGATTTCGCTGTATCAGGTTGTCGGGTTGGCGGTGGTGCTGTTTGCGGTGTCGCGACTCAAGCCGCGGGGCAAACAGGGAACAAAGGTGGCACAGCCTGGCGCGGACTCTGTAGGAGCGGCCTTGTGTCGCGAAAGGGCTGCAAAGCAGCCCCAGCAATAGCGGCGGTGACGCTGAAATCGAGGGGCCGCGTTGCGGCCCTTTCGCGACACAAGGCCGCTCCCACAAAAACGCTTGAATTCCCTCAGAGCACCCGCTTGATCAGCGGCTCCAGCCGGCTATAGCGCAGCCGCCGCAGGAACTTGCGCACTTCCTTGGGGTGCTCGGCCTTGACCCCCAACTCCTCTGCCGAGCCGATCTTCGGCGCATGCCGGCGCAACTCGGTCAACTCTGCCTCCCGTGGCCCCAGCCATTGCCCTTGCGGGTCATCGATCAGCAGGCCGTTCTCCAGGTCCAGGTTGAAGCCGCGCGGGTTCAGGTTGTTACCGGTCAGCAACGAATAGCGCTGGTCTACCCACACGCCCTTGGCATGAAAGGTATGTCCGGGGTCATTCCAGATCCGCACCTGCAGCTGGCCGCTGGCAATCGCAGCGTGGCGACGTCGGGTGAAGGCGCGCAGGTTGTCTTCGTACAGGTAGGGCAACGCGCCGCTGGCACTGAACGGCTCGCCGGGGGCGATATAGAAGTCGTTGGCCGTGCGGTCACCAACGATCAGCTCCACCCGCACGCCACGCGCCAGGGCATGGTCGAGCTCGCGCATCAGCACCCGGGGCGGGTTGAAATACGGCGTGCTGATGATGACCTGCGAGCGCGCCGCCGCCAGCAAGGCGCACAGTGCCCGGTTCAGCGGGTTGCCACGGCCCACACCCAACAGCGGGATCACCCGCAGGCCCTGCCCCGCTGCGCTGGCCGGTGCCTCATAGGCCATGCGCCGCAGCCGCGCACGCAAGCGCCGGATGTCGCCGCGCAGGCTGCGGGTGGAGGGTGGCGCCGGCAGGTCGAGGCGCGGCGTGGCGGTGTGGTGCAGCAGGCGCCGCACCAGCCCGACCATCGCGTCGGCCAGCTCTGGTGACTGGAACAGGTGGTAGCGGTCCAGGCGATAACGATCGAAACGGTGCAGGTACACGTTGTTAAGGCTGGCGCCGGTGTAGATCACGCAGTCGTCGATGATGCTGCCCTTCAGGTGCAACACGCCAAACAGCTCGCGGGTCTGCACCGGTACGCCATGGATGACGATGTCCAGCCCATGGTGCTGGCGCTGGGCCTGGTACCAGGCGGCGTTACCCGGCTGGCGCCCGGCGCCCAGCAGGCCGCGGCGGGCACGGAACCAGTCGACCACGATGGTGATTTCCAGCCCCGGCCGCGCGGCCTTGGCCTGGTACAAGGCATCCAGCACTTCCTGGCCGGCCTCGTCTTCCTGCAGGTACAGCGCAACGATGACGATACGCCGGGTTGCGGCGCGGATGCGCTCGAGCAGGCAGGCGCGGTAGGCCTTGGCATCGGGCAGCACCTGTATCGACTCGGCCGACATGGCGTAGCCTGGCAATGCCGCCAGCATGGTTTCGGGGTTCACGAACGATCACCTTCTGTGTGCAATCACTGTCGTGCATCAGCTTGCACAGGAAGATTGAAATGGTCCAGCCCTCGGAGAGCATGGGGCTGCTTTGCAGCCCTGTCGCGACACAAGGCCGCTCCTACAGGTTCGGCGCCGCATTCGGCGGTGGCTTGTAGGAGCGGCCTTGTGTCGCGATAGGGGCGCAAAGCGCCCCCATTTCTGACGAAGCTATTTCAGGTCAAAGCGATCCAGCTCCATCACTTTCTCCCAGGCCGCGACAAAGTCCCGCACGAACTTGTCCCGGCCATCACTGCTGCCATACACCTCGCTCAACGCCCGCAACTGGGCATGGGAGCCGAACACCAGGTCAACCCGGCTACCGCTCCACTTCACCTGCCCGGTCTTGCGGTCGCGCCCTTCGAAGGTTTCGTTATCCGCCGAGGTCGGCTTCCACTCAACGCCCATGTCCAGCAGGTTGCGGAAGAAGTCGTTGCTCAGGGTACCGACCTTGTCGGTGAACACGCCCTGCTGGCTGCCGCCATGGTTGGCGCCGAGCACGCGCAGGCCGCCGATCAGCACGGTCATTTCCGGCGCGGTCAGGGTCAACAACTGGGCCTTGTCCAGCAACAGCTTCTCGGCCTTGACGCTGTAGCGGGCCTTGGTGAAGTTGCGGAAGCCATCGGCCAGCGGCTCCAGCACGGCGAACGACTCGACGTCGGTCTGCGCCTGGGAGGCATCGGTACGCCCCGGGCGGAACGCCACGCTGACGTTGTGCCCGGCGTCCTTGGCAGCCTTTTCCACTGCGGCGGCGCCAGCCAGGACGATCAGGTCGGCCAGGGAGATTTTCTTGCCGCCGGCATTGAACTCGGCCTGGATCTTCTCCAGCGCCGCCAGCACCTTGCCTGTGCCCTGGTTCGCCGGCCAGTCCTTCTGCGGCGCCAGGCGCAGGCGGCCACCATTGGCCCCGCCACGCTTGTCCGAACCGCGGAAGGTCGACGCCGCCGCCCAAGCTGTGGCCACCAGCTCGCCAACGCTCAGGCCCGCCGCGAGCACCTTGGCCTTGAGCGCGGCAATGTCCTGCTCACCCACCAGTGGGTGGTCGACTTTTGGCAGCGGGTCCTGCCACAGCAGCTCTTCGTTGGGCATTTCCGGGCCCAGGTAGCGCGCCAATGGGCCCATGTCGCGGTGGATCAGCTTGTACCAGGCGCGGGCGAAGGCGTCTGCCAGCTGCTCAGGGTTGTCCTTGAAGCGGCGGGCGATCGGCTCGTAGATCGGGTCGAAGCGCAGCGCCAGGTCGGAGGTGAGCATGGAAGGCGCGTGGCGCTTGGCCGGGTCATGGGCATCCGGCACGGTGCCTGCCCCCTTGCCCTCCTTCGGCCGCCACTGGTGGGCACCGGCCGGGCTCTTGGTCAGTTCCCAGTCGAAGTTGAACAGATTGTTGAGGTACTCGTTGCTCCATCGGGTGGGGGTCGAAGTCCAGGTCACTTCCAGGCCGCTGGTGATGGTATCGCCACCCTTGCCGCTGCCGAACTTGTTGGCCCAACCCAACCCCTGCAGCTCCAGGCCTGCAGCTTCCGGCTCCGGGCCAACGTTGTCGGCAGGGCCGGCACCGTGGGTCTTGCCGAAGGCGTGGCCCCCGGCGATCAGCGCCACGGTTTCTTCATCGTTCATGGCCATGCGGCCGAAGGTGTCACGGATGTCCTTGCCCGAGGCTACCGGGTCGGGGTTGCCGTCCGGGCCTTCCGGGTTCACGTAGATCAGGCCCATCTGCACAGCAGCCAAGGGGTTTTCCAGGTTACGCTCGCCGGACAGGTCCCGGCTTTGCTCCTCTGGGTGCTTGGCTGGCTCTGCTACCAGGTCACCCTGGCCTGGCGGCTGGGCCTTGACCTGCTCATTGCCATAACGAATGTCTCCGCCCAACCAGACCTTTTCCGAACCCCAGTACACATCTTCGTCCGGCTCCCACACGTCGGCACGCCCGCCGGAGAAGCCGAAGGTCTTGAAGCCCATGGATTCGAGGGCGACGTTGCCGGTGAGCACGATCAGGTCGGCCCAGGAAATCTTGTTGCCGTACTTCTGCTTGATCGGCCACAGCAGGCGCCGGGCCTTGTCCAGGCTGACGTTGTCCGGCCAGCTGTTGAGCGGGGCGAAGCGCTGCTGGCCAGAGCCTGCACCACCCCGGCCATCGCCGATGCGGTAGGTACCGGCGCTGTGCCAGGCCATGCGGATGAACAGCGGGCCGTAGTGGCCGAAGTCGGCGGGCCACCAGTCCTGGGAGTCGGTCATCAAGGCGGTCAGGTCTTTCTTCAGGGCCTGGAAGTCGAGGCTCTTGAACGCCTTGGCATAGTCGAAACCCGGGTCCATCGGGTCGGACTTGGAGGAATGTTGGTGAAGAATTCTCAGGTTGAGCTGGTCAGGCCACCAGTCACGGTTGGTGGTGCCGCCACCTGCGGTTTGATGGAACGGGCATTTCGATTCGTTCGACATCTGCGGGTACCTTTGGGTCGGTTATCCAGATTTCCGGTCTTTGCCAGGTGTTCTTTCAGCCGAGCGCGTGGGCTCGTGCTACCCCTCATCAGGTCTACACGGGGCTTGCGAAGCTGTCACGACGGGGTTGGTGCGGTCTTGCACGCAAGTGCTGACACGCCGCCCGCTCGCGGAATTCGCGGGGCCAGGGGAAAGACTAGCCGAGCTTGGACAGAGTTCTAATAGAGTGGCTATTGAGGGGTGATAGGTTGGCTCTGTCAGGGTCATGCCTGTACTGGCCTCTTCGCGGGCGCGCCCGCTCCCACAGGACCTGCGCAGGTCTCGAGAACTGTGCAGTACCTGTGGGAGCGGGCATGCCCGCGAAGAGGCCGGCACATCCATACAAGGCAATCAGGCTGGCCACATGCTTCAATACACCGCCACCCCCTCTACTCCGGAACCCGCCCCCCTCATGAACCGCAACGACCTGCGCCGCGTCGACATGAACCTGCTGGTACTGTTCGAAGCCCTGATGATCGAACGCAACCTGACCCGGGTCGGCGAAAAACTGTTCATCACCCAGCCCACCGTCAGCGCCGCCCTTGCCCGCCTGCGCGAGCTGTTCGACGACCCGCTGCTGATCCGCAATGGCCGGGCCATGGAGCCCACGCCACGGGCCATGCAGATCTTCGCCGAGCTGGGGCCGGCCATGGATGTGATTTCCGCTGCCATCAGCCGCGCGCGCGAATTCGACCCGGTCCACAGCTGCAACGTGTTCCGCCTGGGCCTGTCGGACGATGCCGAGTTCGGCCTGTTCCCGGCCCTGCTGCAGGCCCTGCGCGAAGAGGCCCCGAACATCAGCGTGGTGGTGCGCCGGGCCAACTTCCTGCTGATGCCGGGGCTGCTGGCCAGCGGCGAGATCTCGGTGGGCGTGAGTTACACCACGGACCTGCCGGCCACCGCCAAGCGCCGCAAGCTGCGCAACATCGGCGTGCGAGTGCTGCGCGCCGATGACCGCCCGGGCCCGCTGACCCTCGACGAATACTGCGCCCGCCCGCATGTGATGGTGTCGTTCTCGGGCGACATGAGCGGCAATATCGACCTCGACCTGGCGCGCATCGGCCGCTGCCGCAAGGTGGTGCTGGCGGTGCCGCAGTTCGGCAGCCTGCGCGCCCTGCTGCGCAACACCGAGCTGATCGCCACGGTGCCGGACTATGCCGCCTGCGCCCTGGCCGACGACGGCAGCCTGCGCGCCGACCCGGCGCCGTTCGACATCACCGAGGCCGAACTGTCGATGGTCTGGAGCGGCGCCCAGGACAATGACCCGGCCGAGCGCTGGCTGCGCGAGCGCATCCTGCAGTTCATGGCCACGCAGTGATGCATCGACCTCATCGATAGCCACCATGAATGCCATCAAGTTCCGCTGCGGCCAGCCCGGGCGGAAGATGGCGGCATTCGCTGATTGATGAGGCCTCCCATGAAAACCGGCATGATCGCTGCCCTGCTCGCCTTGCTGGCCGCCCTTGGCGGTTGTGCCAGCCCTGCCGCTACCGACGCGCAGCCCTACGGGCACTTCTATTCGGCCACGGCCATTTCCAGTGTCGCCCTGGCCCCCGGCCAACGGGTGGCGGTGCTGCTGGGGCGAGACGCCGAAGCAACCCTCGAATACCTCGGCAGCCATCGCACCCAGGCAGCCGCGCCGACCCAAGGCCAGCGTGCCCCTGTTGCGCCCCTGGGCAGCGAGAGCCAGGCGTATGACTGGCTGGCGCGGTCACTGGCGCAGCAGTTTGCCGAAGTGACTTTCTATGACGACCTGGACACGCTGCTGGGTGACCACCCGGATGTGATCGTGCTGCTGGACACCGAAAGCCGTTTGGCCAGCGCGGATATCGAAAGCCGGGTGGTAGCGCGCTTTTTCGATGACCAGCTGACCTACATCGGCCGCGCTGAAGGGCGAGCCAGCAAGCGCCTGGACGATGTGGCGCGGGTGGCCGAGGATGAACGGGCGGTGCAGGCGGATGCCTTGCGCGACTTTGACGATTCGTTGCAGGCGTTGTTGAAGGGTCGCGTTTGAGGGCCCTTTCGCGGGTGAACCCGCTCCCACAGGTACAGCGCCCTGTCCACGGGCTGCGCTGTACCTGTGGGAGCGGGTTTACCCGCGAAGAGGCCACTACAGGTTGTCACTTACCCCGCTGCATCCACGCCGCCCCCAGCCCACTGAGGCAGATCACCGAGATGCCCACCAGGCTCAGGGTATCCGGCACCTGGCTATAGACAACCAACCCAAGCAACCCGGCAAACACGATCTGGCAGTAACTGAACGGCGCCAGCAAGGCCGGTGCCGCATGGCGGAAGGCCTGGGTCAGCAGCAGGTGCGCAGTCATGCCAAAGCCACCCAGCGCCAGCATCAGCAGCGCATGGTCCCAACGCGGCATCTCCCAGAAGAACGGCACCAGCGCACTCATCGCCAGGGTGTTGCACAACCCCGCATAGAAGTTGCTGGTGGTCGGGCTGTCATGCGCGGCCAGGATGCGCGTCAGCAACTGATAGAAGCAGAAGCCCAGCGCCGAACCGAACGGATACAGGATGGCCGGGGTGAACATCGCCCCGCCCGGGTGCACCACCACCAGCACACCGATGAAGCCCATCACCACCGCCACCCACTGCCCCACCGTCACCCGCTCCTTCAGCAACGGCGCCGACAGCGCGGTGACCAGCACCGGGGCCAGGAAGTTGACCGCCGTGGCCTCGGCCAGCGGCAGGTACTGCAGGCCGGTGGTGAACAGCAGGCTGGTGCTCAACAGGCTCAGGGCACGTAACGTCTGCAACAGCGGGCGGCGGGTGCGCAGCACGTTGAGGCCGGCCTTGGGCAGGAAGATGCCGGCCATCAGCAGCGTGTGCACCACATACCGCGCCCACACCACCATGATGATCGGGTACAGGCCGCCGAGGAACTTGGACAGGGCATCGTGACTGGCGAACAGGAACGTCGCCACCACCACCAGGGCGATGCCGCGCAGGGGTTGGTTGACTCCGGACAGCGGTGTGCTGGAACTCATGGCACTCTCGATGACGGCGCGGCTGGATGCGGCGCCCAGGGAAGGCCGCGCAGGCGTTGCCTGGCGGATGCAACAGCTCGGATTCTAGAAGAGATGCCAAAGAATAAGGAAGTTCAATTGCCGCCAGCCAAGGCCGACTGCAATTTCTGTTCGCTGATCGACCACTTTCCGCCCCGTGCGCATGGCCCGTGCCGTGCTGATCGCCGACCATCGAATGCGAACCCTGCCCACCCTACAAGGAATTTACATGCAAAGGCTCACCACCCGAAACGGCCTGGACCTGCCCGCGATCGGCCTGGGCACCTGGCCAATGACCGGAAGCGAGTGCACCCAGGCCGTGCGCCAGGCGCTTGAAGTGGGTTACCGGCACATCGACACCGCCACTGCCTATGACAACGAAGCCGCCGTCGGCCAGGCCCTGCGCGACAGCGATGTACCGCGCGAGCAGATTCACCTGACCACCAAGGTATGGTGGGATCGCCTGGCGCCCAAGGCCATGCGCCAGTCGCTGGAGGACAGCCTGCGCGCGCTGGGTACCGAGCAGGTCGACCTGTTCCACATCCACTGGCCCGGCCAGGACTGGGACCTAGCCCGCAGCATCGAAACCCTGGTGGCCCTGCGTGACGAGGGCAAGGCGCGCAGCATCGGCGTGGCCAACTTCCCGCTGGGGCTGCTGCGCCAGGTGG
The DNA here is from genome assembly GCF_002113255.1 of Pseudomonas sp. B14(2017). NCBI lineage: Bacteria > Pseudomonadati > Pseudomonadota > Gammaproteobacteria > Pseudomonadales > Pseudomonadaceae > Pseudomonas > Pseudomonas sp. B14(2017). The sequence goes on along the minus strand of NZ_NEJY01000028.1, from coordinate 37,957 downwards.
TGGAAACCCTGGGCGCACCATTGTCGGCGATCCAGGTGGAATACCACGTGCTGCTCGGCCAGCAACCGCTGCTGGACTACGCCCGCCGCCACGACCTGCTGCTCACCGCCTACACCCCGCTGGCCCGTGGGCAGGCGGCGGCGCAGCCGGTAATCCAGGCGATCGCCCGCAAGCATGGCGTACTGCCCAGCCAGGTGGCGCTGAAGTGGTTGCTGGACCAGGACGGCGTGGCGGTGATCCCCAAGGCCGGCAGCCGCGAGAACCAGCTGGCCAACCTGGCGGCGTCGAACGTGCAACTGGATGACGAGGACCGCGCTGCGATCGCCGGGTTGCCGAAAGACCAGCGGGTGGTGAGCCCGGCGTTTGCGCCGGACTGGAACAGCTAAGCCTTGATCAAGCCTTGAAAGCTTGCACGGCCCATGTGGGAGCGGGTTCACCCGCGAACACCGGCGCAGCCGGTGCCAGCCACCGTGTCGCCTGCTTCGCGGGTGAACCCGCTCCCACAGGTACTGCGCCGGGCCGATCGGCTGCGGTGATTCTGCAGGCCCGCGCAAGGGCACTATGCCGGCGTTATGACCTGCTTCAACCGCTCGTTCGCCGGTGCCGGTCGCCCGTACAGGTAACCCTGGAAGTGCGAGCAACCCTCCGCCGCCAACCGGCGCATCTGCTCCTCCGACTCAACCCCCTCGGCCGTGGTCTTGATCATCAGGCTGTTGGACAGGTCGGTAATGGCGCGGATGATCGACATCGCCTCGCGGCTGTCGCACATGTCATGCACGAACGACTTGTCGATCTTGATCCGGTCGAACGGGAACGAACGCAGGTAGCCCAGCGAGGAATACCCGGTGCCGAAATCATCCAGCGAAATGGACACGCCCAGGTCCTTCAGTGCACGCAGGGTACGCACGTTTTCCTCGCTGTTGCCCAGCAGCACCGACTCGGTGATCTCCAGCTCCAGCCGCTGTGGCGGCAGGCCTGAGTCGGCCAGCGCCAGGGCCACGGTGTGCACCAGGTTGGCATTCTTGAACTGCACCGCCGACAGGTTGACCGACACCGTCTGCTCACTGTCCCAGCTGGCCGCCTCCTGGCAGGCCAGGTTCAGCGCCCGGTTGCCCAGTTCGTGGATCAGCCCGGTTTCCTCGGCGATGGGGATGAAGTCCATGGGCATGACCATGCCGCGGGTCGGGTGCTCCCAGCGCAGCAACGCCTCATAGCCGGTAACGCTGCTGGTCTGCTGGTCGACCACCGGCTGGTAGTGCAGCTGCAACTGGCCCAGGTGCAGCGCGGTGCGCAGGTCGGTTTCCACCAGGCGGCGCTGGCGGGCGGCGACGTCCAGTTCGACGTTGAAGCACTCGTAGCGGTTGCGGCCATTGCGCTTGGCCTCGTACAGCGCCATGTCGGCGTAGCCCAGCAGTTGCTCGGCCTGGTCGCTGTCATCAGGCGCAATGGCAATACCGATGCTCACCCCCACCGTGAACTGGTGCCCCTCGATCTGGAACGGTGGGCAGATCGCGTTGATCAGGCGCTGCGCAGTGTTGCATGCGGCCTCCCGGCCCTCCAGGCCGGTCAGCACCACGGCAAACTCGTCGCCGCCCAGGCGGGCCAGGGTGTCGTGTTCGCGCAGTTCGCGCCGCAGGCGCTTGCCCAGCGCGCGCAGCAGCTTGTCGCCAAAGGCGTGGCCCAGCGAATCGTTGATGTTCTTGAAGTTGTCCAGGTCCAGGCACAGGGCGGCGGTCAGCTTGGCGTGCTCGCTGTCACGCACCAGCGCCTGGCGCAGGCGTTCGTTGAACAGGGTGCGGTTGGGCAGCCCGGTCAGCGCATCGTGGTGCGCCATGTGGTGGATCTGCGCGTGGGCGGCCAGCTCTTCGGTGGCGTCTTCGGCAACGAACAGCAGGTAGTCGGCCTGGCCTTCACGGTTCTGGCTGAGCAAGGTGCGGCTGCGCAGGGTGCGTGGGCCGCAGGCCGTGTCGACCCGGGTTTCGGCGGCATGGCCCTTGGTGCTGCGGGCGCCACGGGCCAGTTGCTGTTCCAGGTAACCGGCAACACCCGGTGCCAGGCATTCGCCGGGCAACTGCCCGGTCATGCTGCGCTGCGGCCCGCCGAACAGGCGCTCGGCCTGCTGGTTGGCCAGCAGGATGCGCTGGCTTTCGAGGTCCTGGACAATGACGCTGGCGGGGATGTTGGCAATCACCGAATCAAGAAACTGCGACAGCTTGGTCATTTCCTGGCTGTACTGCTCGGCCAGTTCCTTGGCCTGCAGCAGTTCCAGCTCTTGCCGGTGGTGCTCGGAAATGTCGCGGGTGACCTTGGCGAAGCCCACCAGTTGCCCGGCATCGTCGTACACCGCGTCGATCACCACATGGGCATGGAAGGTCGTGCCGTCCTTGCGCAGGCGCGAACCGGTCTCTTCGAAGCGCCCGGTGCTGCGCGCCTGCTCAAGGTTGAGCGCGGGCAGCCCGGCGGCGCGCTCGGCATCGGTATAGAACAACGAGTAGTGCTGGCCGACGATTTCCTCGGCCAGGTAGCCCTTGGCGCGCTGGGCGCCGGGGTTCCAGTTGGCGACGATTCCTTCGGGGGTGAGCAGGTAGAAGGCATAGTCCACCACACTCTGGATCAACAGCCGGTACATGATGTCGGGGCTTGCGACTAGCGACATGAACTTTACCTGGGCCTTCGAAAGGCGTGAAAAGGATTGGTGGCATTATGCCTCCGATGACGATTTTGTGAAGTAGCTCACAAAAAGCCACGATCCCTTCAATTTGCGAACGAAGGCTGGCAACCCCCTCAATGGCGGGCGCCCGTCACCAGGAAATTGAGCAAGCCCGCTTCGTCATCCAGGGCTATGGGCTGCGCCGGGCGCGACAGCTCGGCCAGCACGGCATTGCAGAAGGCCACGGCAGGCATGTCCTGTGTGTAACAGCGCATCAGCCAGTCGCCCTCGCCGCCCAGCAGTTGCAATGCCACCGCCCGGCCGATGCCCTGCCGGCGGTACTTTTTCAGGATGAACAGGTCGGCCAGTTCGAACGCGTCGATGCCCGGCAGCTCGCTGCGTTCGACCAGCACGAAACCGGCGATGAAACCATCTGCCAGCACCAGGTACGCGCCCCAGCCATCGGCCTGCCAGTAACGTTGCAGGTGCTCGTCATGGATATAGAAGCGGCCGTCCACTTCGACGTCTTCCTGCTCCCAGTCCGAGGACTCGTAGGCATAGAACTGATAGAGGTTGCGAATCAGCGGGGCCTGGTCGGCAGTGGTTGCCAGCAGTTCGATGGGCAGCATGGTGCGTGGGCTCGGGTAAAAAGGCGGATTCTAGATCAACAGCCCCTGGCAGCAAAAAGCCCAGGCCCTCCCCGCACGGAAAGGCCCAGGCCAAAACCAGTCATCGATTGCTAGGCGCCCCTGTGGGAGCGGGCATGCCCTCGAACACCGGCAAAGCCGGTGCCATACACCGCGGTGCCTCTTCGCGGGCACGCCCGCTCCCACAGGGATCCCTTCAGGGCTCAGCTGTTTTGCAACGCACGCGGGCGGTGGCTGCGCGCCTCGGCGTCCGGCGCCTTGGCCGCCTGCAGGTGGAAGTCGAACGCCAGCTCGGCAAAGCGTTCGCCCTCTACGCCGCGATCACGCGCCGCCGCCGCATCCTCGACAAAGCGCAGCTCGCCGACCAGTCCGTCACGGGTGGCATAGGCAAAGTCATCCCACAGGTACTTGTCCCCGGCCAGGTTTATCTGCGTGGTCAGATGGCGGTGCCCCGGCGCCGAGATGAAGAAGTGCACGTGCGCCGGGCGCTGGCCGTGACGACCAAGCAGGTCCAGGCATTCCTGGGTTGGCCCCTGCGGGTCGCAGCCGTACCCCGACGGCACGATGGAGCGCGCACGGTAGCGCCCTTCGGCATCGGTGATGATGCGCCGGCGCAAGTTGTACTCGGACTGGGTGGAGTCGAAGTACGAATAGGTGCCCTGGGTGTTGGCGTGCCACAGATCAACGGTGGCGCCGGCCAACGGCTTGCCTTCGGCATCGAACACCTGGCCCTGGAGGAACATCACCACGCCTGGGTCGCTGCCGTCGTCCATGCGCGCTTCGCCCTGCGCCAGCGGCGCCCCCGCCACATACAGCGGGCCTTCGATGGTGCGCGGGGTGCCGCCAGTCAGGCCGGCCTCGGCGTCCTTGGCATCCTGCAGCAGGTCGAGGAAGTGCTCGATGCCCAGCCCCGCCGCCAGCAGGCCGGCTTCGTTACGGCCACCCAGGCGGTTGAGGTAGTCGACGGCATGCCAGAACTCGTCTTCGGTGATTTCCAGGTCTTCGACCAGGCGTGCAGTGTCCTGCAGCACACGCAGGATGATCTGCTTGAAGCGTGGGTTGCCTTCGGCATGGCCCAGGCCGGCCACTTCCTTGAAGAACGCCTGAACATCGGCAGTATGGGAAATTTTCACGGTCATCGTGCTTGCCTCATCTTGTTCTTGTCAGGTAGACAGGTGCGACTCAGCGGTCGTCGCTGTGAATCGACGAGGGGTGCCGGCACAGGCCGTCGACCTCGATGTCCATGTACGGGAACAGCGGCAGCTGCATCAGGGTGTCGTGCAGCGCCTCGACGCTGGGCACGTCGAACACGCTGTAGTTGGCGTAATGCCCGGCAATGCGCCACAAGTGGCGCCAGGTGCCTTCGCGCTGCAGGCGTTGGGCCAGTTCCTTTTCGTCGGCCTTGAGCCGGGCGGCCTTGGCCGGGTCCATGTCGACCGGCAGTTTCACGGTCATCTTCACGTGGAACAGCATGCTGGTATCTCCTTTCTCTGATTTGGCGCGAACACTGTGGGAGCGGGCGAGCCCGCGAACACGGGCGAAGCCCGTGCTATCCACCGCGTCGCCTGCTTCGCGGCTAAAGCCGCTCCCACAGGGGTTGTGTGTTCTTTCAGCCAGCGTGGCTCAGCTGCGGGCGAAGCGCGCCAGGCGCTGTTCGTCCAGGGTCAGGCCCAGGCCTGGGGTACGTGGAATGTGCAGCTGGAAGTCGCGGTACTGCGGCGGCTCGTTGACGATTTCTTCGGTCAGCAGCAGCGGCCCGAACAGCTCGGTGCCCCAGGTGAGCTGGCGCAGGGTCAGGAAGGCATGAGCCGAAGCCAGGGTGCCGATCGAGCCTTCGAGCATGGTCCCGCCATACAGGGCGATGCCGGCAGCCTCGGCGATTTGCGCGGTGCGCAGCACGGCGCGCGGGCCACCGTTCTTGGCTATTTTCAGGGCGAAGATGCTGGCCGCGCCAATGGCGGCCAGGCTGAAGGCGTCCTCGACGCTTTCGATCGACTCGTCGGCCATGATCGGCGCAGGGCTGCGCTGGTTCAGGCGCACCTGGCCGCTGCGGTTGATGCGCGAAATCGGTTGCTCGATCAAGTCGATGCCGTTATCGCCAAGCACCTGGCAGGCACGGATGGCCTGGGATTCGTCCCAGTACTGGTTGACGTCGACCCGCACACTGGCACTGTCGCCCAACTCGCGCTTGATCGCCACCACGTGCTTGAGGTCCTGGGCCAACGGGTTGGCGCCGATCTTCAGCTTGAACACCCGATGCCGGCGAATCTCCAGCATGTGCAGGGCTTCGGCGATGTCGCGGGCGGTGTCGCCGCTGGCCAGGGTCCAGGCCACTTCCAGGCTGTCGCGCACGCGGCCACCCAGCAGTTCGCTGACCGGCAGGCCCAGGCGCTTGCCCTGGGCATCGAGCAAGGCGCTCTCGATACCCGACTTGGCGAAGGTATTGCCCTTGGCCAGCTTGTCCAGCTTGAGCATGGCGGCGTTGATGTTGTCTGCCGGCAGGCCGATCAGCGCCGGCGCCAGGTGCGCATCGATGTTGGCCTTGATGCCCTCGGGGCTTTCGTAGCCATAGGCCAGGCCGCCGATGGTGGTGGCCTCGCCGATGCCTTCCACGCCATCACTGCAGCGAACACGCAATACCACCAGGGTCTGCTGCTGCATGGTGTGCATCGCCAACTTGTGCGGGCGAATGGTCGGCAGGTCGACGATAATTGCCTCTATACGTTCAATCAGCGCGCTTGTCATTGTTGCCAGGTCCCGTTGTTTCGGGCTGCCAGCCGCAGGCCCGAGTGGTGCATTTACTTGCTTGTTCAAGGATTGCGCGAGACCCTGATAGCCGTCCAATATCGAATGAATCTCCCACCATACCCTGGAGGTCTGATGGAGCTGCGCCACCTGCGTTACTTCAAGGTCCTGGCCGAAACCCTGAACTTCACTCGCGCCGCCGAGCTGCTGCACATTGCCCAGCCACCGCTGAGCCGGCAGATCAGCCAACTCGAGGACCAGCTCGGTACCTTGCTGGTGGTGCGCGAGCGCCCGCTGCGGCTGACCGAGGCGGGCCGCTTCTTCTACGAGCAGAGCTGCACCGTGCTGCAGCAGCTGGAGAACATCAGCGACAATACCCGCCGCATCGGCCAGGGCCAGCGCCAGTGGCTGGGGATCGGCTTTGCCCCCTCGACCCTGTACAAGGTGCTGCCGGAGCTGATCCGCGAGCTGCGCCAGGACAGCGAGCTGGAACTGGGCCTGAACGAGATGACCACGCTGCAGCAGGTGGAGGCGCTGAAAAGCGGACGCATCGACATCGCCTTCGGGCGCATTCGCATCGATGACCCGGCCATTCACCAGCAAGTGCTGTGCGAGGACCCGCTGGTGGCTGTATTGCCCAAGGGCCACCCGCTGGCGAGCAGTCCGCTTACCCTTGCCCAGCTGGCTGGCGAGGCGTTCATCCTCTACCCGGCCAACCCGCGGCCCAGCTATGCCGACCATGTGCTGGCGCTGTTCGCCCACCACGGCATGAGCATCCGCGTCAGCCAATGGGCCAACGAACTGCAGACCGCCATCGGCCTGGTGGCCGTCGGCGTAGGCGTGACCCTGGTGCCGGCGTCGGTGCAGCAGCAGCACCGCACCGATATCGAATATGTCAGCCTGCTCGACAGCGGCGCCGTCAGCCCGATCATCCTCAGCCGGCGCAAGGGCGATGTGAGCCCGATCGTACAGCGCTGCCTGGCATTGATTGCACAACAGGCCGAATGAGGGCGCGCTCCTGCAGGATCGACAGTCTGTCTAGATACCTGAAGCTTGCGCGGACCCTGTGGGAGCGGGCGTGCCCGCGAACACGGGCGAAGCCCGTGCCAGCCACCGTATCGCCTGTTTCGCGGGCACGCCCGCTCCCACAGGGTCCCCGCCAATCCGCAGGAACGGCCTGATATCGCCCCTGGTCATCATCAACCAACAGGAAAAACCAGCATGATTCACGGCAAGACACTGCAAGCATGGTGCAGCTCCCACCCCCTGATCGAAGACCTGGTGGCCCTGCGCGAAACCCGTTGGTTCAACCCGCACATCGCTCCTGCCGCCCGGGCCCTGGCCGATGTCGGCCTGAGCGCAGCCGATGTCAGTGCCGCCAGTGCCCGGCTGGCACGCTTTGCTTCCTACCTGGCCAGCGTGTTCCCGGATACCGCCGCCACCGGCGGCATCATCGAGTCGCCACTGCGCCCGCTGCCCACCCTGCACGCCACCTTGCTGCAGGCAGCGGGCCTGCCAGCCAGCGGTTCACTCTGGCTCAAGGCCGACAGCGAGCTGCCGATCTCGGGTTCGATCAAGGCCCGCGGCGGTATTCATGAAGTGCTCAAGCATGCCGAAGACCTCGCTCTGGAGGCCGGCCTGATCAGCCTCGACAGCGATTACCGGGAACTGGCCAGCGACCAGGCCCGGCAATTCTTCAGCCAGTACAAGGTTGCGGTCGGCTCGACCGGCAACCTCGGCCTGTCGATCGGCATCATGAGCGCCAGGCTGGGCTTTCAGGCAACCGTGCACATGTCGGCCGATGCCCGCCAGTGGAAGAAGGACAAGCTGCGCGCCCATGGCGTGAAGGTGGTCGAGTACGAAAGCGACTACAGCGTGGCAGTGGAGCAAGGGCGCCAGCAGGCGGCGGCGGACCCGAGCTGCTACTTCGTCGACGACGAGAACTCGCCACACCTGTTCCTCGGCTATGCAGTGGCGGCCGAGCGGCTGGCCGTCCAGTTCGAGGCCGCGGGTATCAAGGTGGATGCCGAGCACCCGCTGTTCGTCTACCTGCCCTGCGGGGTCGGCGGCGGCCCGGGTGGCGTGGCGTTCGGCCTGAAGCTGATCTGGGGCGACCATGTGCACTGCATCTTCGCCGAGCCCACCCACTCGCCCTGCATGTTCCTGGGGGTGTATAGCGGTTTGCATGACGCCACCAGCGTGCAGGATTTCGGCATCGACAACCTGACCGCCGCCGACGGCCTGGCGGTGGGCCGCCCTTCCGGCTTTGTCGGCAAGGCGATGCAGCGTTTGCTCGATGGCTATTACACGGTCAGCGACGAGGCGCTGTACCGGCTGTTGGTGCTGGCCCATGACCAGGAGAACGCGCGGCTGGAGCCTTCGGCGCTGGCGGGGATGCCGGGCATGGTCAGGGTGCTTGAATCGCCTGAGTACCTGGCGCGCATGGGTCTGTCGGCTGGGCGCATGGACCGGGCCACGCACCTGGTGTGGGGGACCGGTGGCAGCATGGTGCCGGAGGCAGAGTTTGCGGCCTATCTGGCCAAAGGAAGGGGCTGAGGAATCGTCTCTGCTTTGATGCTTGTGGGAGCGGCCTTGCGTCGCGAAAGGGCCGCACAGCGGCCCCGGCAATCCATGCGACACCGCTGACATCCTGGGGCTGCTTTGCAGCCCTTTCGCGACGCAAGGCCGCTCCCACAAAAAAGCAGAAGCATACCGGGCAGGATTCGAGTTCGACCTAACCCGGCAGGCTATAACGCTCGGCAAAGTACTGCCGGAAAAAGTCCACTGCCACTCGCACCTTGGCCGAACTGGCCAGCGGCGTGGTGTACACCGCCCAGATATCCGCCGGCTGGTGATAGTCCTCCAGCACCTGCACCAGGCGCCCGTCCTGCAGGCTGTCGTGCACATCCCACCAGGAACGCAGCAATATCCCGCGCCCGTCCAGGCACCACTGGTGCGCCACTTCGCCATGGTTGCTCGACAAACCGCCGGTTACCCGCACCCCCTCCTCACCCTCCGGGCCCATCAGCTGCCACACGCCAAACGGGTGGTCGCGCTCCTTGATCACCAGGCAGTCATGACTGGCCAGGTCGCCCAGCACCTTGGGCGTGCCGCGCCGGGCCAGGTACGCCGGCGCGGCGCACAACACCCGGCGGTTGCGCGCCAGCGGCTTGGCAATCAGGTTGGGAGCGATGGCGTTGCCCACGCGAATATCCAGGTCGACGCCTTCGGCGATCAGGTCCACCAGGCGGTCATGCACGTCCAGGCGAATGTCCAGCCGCGGGTAGCGCTCGGCCAGCTCCGACAAGGCCGGCGCCACGAAGCGCCGGCCCAGGCCCAGGCTGCTTGCGATGCGCAGTTGCCCGGCCGGCTCGCGGTGCTGGGCGCTGATGTCATCACCCATGCGCTGCACCGCATCGAAAATCTGCAGCGCCCACTGGTACACCCGCTCGCCCTCCTCGCTCACCGTCACCCGCCGGGTGGTGCGGTGCAACAGGCGCACTTCCAGGGTTTGCTCGAGCATGCGAATGCGCTTGCTGATGTAGGCCGCCGACATGCCCAGCTCATCGGCCACGGCCGCGAAGCTGGCGCGCTTGGCCACTTGCAGGAAGATGTTGAGGTCGTCGAGGTTGGGTAGATTATTCACGTAGCGTGTTCCAAGAATCCATGAATGGCTAGATTATCTCCGGATCAAGCCCTTATAGCATGGCCAGCACCTGTTCCCTAGACAACGAGTGCACCCCATGAGCAAGACTTTCAGAATCGCGGCAATCCCCGGCGATGGCATCGGCAACGAAGTACTGCCTGAAGGCATTCGCGTGGTCGAGGCCGCTGCGCGCAAGCACGGCCTGGACATCAGCTTCGAGTTCTTCGAGTGGGCCAGCTGCGATTACTACCTGGCCCACGGCAAGATGATGCCGGACGACTGGTTCGAACAGCTCAAGGGTTTCGACGCCCTGTACTTCGGCGCAGTGGGCTGGCCTGACAAGGTACCGGACCACATCTCCCTGTGGGGTTCACTGCTCAAGTTCCGCCGCGACTTCGACCAGTACGTGAACATCCGCCCGGTGCGCCTCTTCCCCGGCGTACCTTGCCCACTGGCTGGCCGTGAGCCAGGTGACATCGACTTCGTGGTCATTCGCGAGAACACCGAGGGCGAGTACTCGTCGCTGGGCGGGCGCATGTTCGAAGGCACCGAGAACGAGTTCGTGCTGCAGGAGTCGGTGTTCACCCGCCGCGGCGTCGACCGCATCCTCAAGTACGCCTTCGATGTGGCCCAGACCCGCCAGCGCAAGCATGTCACCTCGGCCACCAAGTCCAACGGCATGGCCGTGAGCATGCCGTACTGGGACGAGCGCACGGCGGCGATGGCTGCCAATTATCCGGAAATCAGCTGGGACAAGCAGCACATCGATATCCTCTGCGCGCGCTTCGTGCTGCAACCGGACCGCTTCGACGTGGTGGTGGCCTCGAACCTGTTCGGCGACATCCTCTCCGACCTCGGCCCGGCCTGCGCCGGCACCATCGGCATCGCGCCGTCGGCCAACCTCAACCCCGAGCGCAAGTTCCCGTCGCTGTTCGAACCGGTGCACGGTTCGGCGCCGGACATCTACGGCAAGAACATTGCCAACCCGATCGCGATGATCTGGTCCGGTGCGCTGATGCTCGACTTCCTCGGCAACGACGGCGCCGACCCGCGCTATCGCGCCGCCCACGACGATATCCTCAAGGCCATCGAGCAGGTCATCGCCGCCGGTGACGTGACCCGCGACATGGGCGGGCAGCAGTCCACCCAGCAAGTGGGCCAGGCCATCACCGCGCTGGTCGAGGCCTGATCCACCAGGGCCGATTGTCAGAAGTGTCTGACAATCGGCCCTTTGGCTCTTGCGAGCGGCGTGGATTGTATGCAAAATCTGTTAACCATTAGATATTCGTAAACCAAAGGTTAACGTCCAAGGAAGGAGTGGTACTGCAACACCCCGGATGCCTGCCGGGTAAAACAAGTACGCCAACGTCCCAGGAGACGATGATGTCGCACAAGAATAAAAAGATTGATGTGTTCCTGATTACCGTGAGCCTGATTGCCGTGCTGCTCACCGTGATCGGCCTTGCAGCCTTCCCCGCCCAGGCGGAAAGCGCCGCCAACCAGTTGTTCGAACTGTCCACCCGCACCTTCGGTACCAGCGTGCAGGTGCTGGTGTTCGGCAGTACCCTGGCCGTGCTGTACCTGGCCTTCAGCAAGTACGGCAACATCCGCCTGGGCAGCGGCAAGCCCGAATACGCCACCGCCACCTGGGTGTTCATGTTCATCTGCGCCGGCATGGGCTCGTCGACCCTGTACTGGGGCGTGATGGAATGGGCCTACTACTACCAGACCCCAGGCCTGAACATCGCCGCGGCCAGCCCCAAGGCGCTCGAGTACAGCGTTGGCTACTCGTTCTTCCACTGGGGCATCAGCGCCTGGTCGATCTATGCCCTGGCCTCGCTGGCCATGGCCTACCACTTCCATGTGCGCAAGAAGAGCGGCCTGAACCTGGCCTCGATCGTCGAAGCGGTGACCGGCTTCAAGGCTACCGGGCCGGTAGGCCGTAGCGTCGACCTGATCTTCCTGCTGACCATGATGGGCGCGCTGACCGTGTCGCTGGCCCTCACCGCCTCCACCCTCACCCGCGGCCTGCACGACCTGGCCGGCACCCCGGACACCTTCACCGTGCAACTGCTGGTGATCGGTGGCGTGGCAGTGATGTTCTCGCTCAGTTCCTACATCGGCATCGATGGCGGCCTGCAGCGCCTGAGCAAGATGGTGTGCATCGGCGCGCTGGTGTTCGCCGCGGTGATCCTGCTGGTCGGCCCGACCCAGTTCACCATCAACAACACCGCCAACTCGATTGGCCTGATGATCCAGAACTACGTGCACATGAGCCTGTTCACCGACCCGGCCGGCGACGGTGCCTTCACCCGCAACTGGACGGTGTTCTACTGGCTGTGGTGGGTGTCGTACGCACCAGGCGTGGCCATGTTCGTGACCCGCGTTTCGCGCGGCCGGCAGATCAAGGAAGTGGTGCTGGCCCTGCTGCTGGGTGGCAGCTTCGGTTGCTGGTTCTTCTTCGGCGCGCTGGAAAGCTACAGCATGCACCAGTTCATCACCGGTGCGGTGGATGTACCGAAGATGCTCGCCGAACAAGGCGGCGAATCGGCCGTGACCCACCTGCTGCTGGCGTTGCCATGGGGCCAGGTGTTCCTCGGTGTGTACCTGTTCATCATGGCCATCTTCTGTGCCTCGCACATGGATGCCGCAGCCTATGCGGTAGCCGCCACCAGCACCCGCAACCTGCGTGAAGGCGACGACCCGACACCGACCCACCGCCTGTTCTGGTGCGTGGTGCTGACCCTGGTGCCACTGGCCATGCTGTTCGCCAAGGCCTCGCTGTCGACCATGAAGACCGCCGTGGTGCTGACCGCCATCCCGTTCATGGTGATCCTGCTGGTGAAGATCTACGGCTTCTTCAAGTGGATGATCGCCGACTACGGCCAGGTATCGGCCCACCTGATCGACGAAGAAGCGGCCCGCATGGCTGGCGAAGAGCCAACCGAGCAAGCCCCGCGCAGCGCCGCTGCGGTGCACTGACCGATGCTGTAGAAGCGAGCTTGCTCGCGATGGGGCTGCCAAGCAGCCCCAGGATAGCTGCAAATTTTTTTGCCTGATCTGTTAACCAACAGATACGCGTTAACCAATAAATACAAACCGAGCTTGTGAGAAACCTGTCATGAACGACTTCAAACGCCTGCCCGCCGATTTCTGCGCGAATGCCGACGAGGCCTTCACCATCCCCGCCAATTTCTACACCCAGGCCGCGGTGTTCGAGCACGAGAAGGAAGCGATTTTCGCTCGCAGCTGGATCTGCGTGGGCCACCGTAGTGAAGTGGCAGAGAACAACGCCTACATCACCCGCGAAGTGATTGGCGAAAGCATCATCGTCGTACGTGGCCGTGACAGCGTACTGCGCGCGTTCTACAACGTCTGCCCGCACCGCGGCCACCAGCTGCTCAGCGGCAGCGGCAAGGCCAAGAACGTCATCACCTGCCCTTACCACGCCTGGACCTTCAAGCTCGACGGCGAACTGGCCCACGCCCGCAACTGCGACAACGTGGTCAACTTCGACAAGGAAAACTCCACCCTGGTGCAGCTGCGCGTAGAGGAATACGCCGGTTTCATCTTCATCAACATGGACATGGACGCAGGCTCGGTAGAAGACCAGTTGCCAGGCATGCAGGCACGCATGCGTGAAGCCTGCGCGGTGATCGACGACCTGCACCTGGCCGCGCGCTTCGTCAGCGACACCCCGGCCAACTGGAAGTCGATCGTCGACAACTACCTGGAGTGCTACCACTGCGCCCCTGCCCACCCGGGCTTCTCCGACTCGGTGGACGTTGGCCAGTACAGCCACAGCCTGCACGGCAACTGGACCCTGCAATACGGCCTGGCCAAGCCTTCGGAGCAGTCGTTCAAGTTCGACGAGAATGTGAAAGACCCATCGTTCGCCGGTTTCTGGGCCTGGCCTTGCACCATGTTCAACGTGCCGCCAGGAGCCAACTTCATGACCGTGATCTACGAGTTCCCGGTCGATGCCGAAACCACCCTGCAGCACTACGACATCTACTTCCTCAACAAGGACATCAGCGAAGAGCAGCAGAAGCTGATCGACTGGTACCGCGAAGTGTTCCGCCCGGAAGACCTGCGCCTGGTCGAAAGCGTGCAGAAGGGCCTGAAGTCCCGTGGCTACCGTGGCCAGGGCCGGATCATGGCCGACCGCGAGCGCAGCGGCATGAGCGAACACGGCATTGCCCACTTCCACAACCTGATCGCCGTGGCCCACCTCGACGATTGATGGCAACCGCTCCACGTTTTTTGCACGTAAAGGTGCGCGGCAGGGCCTGCCGCGCACCCAGGCAGTCGAGGTGAACCATGGCCAACACATATGAAATGTTCAGCGTGCAGGTTACCGCAGTGGAACAAGCCACGCCGCTGATCAAGCGCTTTACCCTGGCCCGCGAAGACGGCGCGGCGATGCCCGCCTTCACCGGTGGCAGCCACGTCATCGTGCAGATGCACGGCACCGACGGCAGCCAGTTCAGCAACGCCTACTCGTTGATGAGCGACCCGCGCGACACCCGCAGCTACCAGATTGGCGTGCGCCTGGAGGAGCAGTCCAAGGGCGGCTCGGCGTTCATGCACCAGCAGGTGGAAGTGGGCACCCGCCTGACCATTTCCTCGCCCAACAACCTGTTCGCGCTGGACCCGACCGCCGGCCGCCATGTGCTGATTGCCGGCGGCATCGGCATTACCCCGTTCCTGGCGCAACTGCATGAACTGGAAGGCGCCAGTGCCGACTACGAACTGCACTATGCCTTCCGCGCGCCGGAGCACGGGGCGTTCCAGGACCAGCTGGCCAACGGCCCGCACGCCGCCAACACCCGTTTCTACATCGACAGCCTCGACCGCAAGCTCGACCTGGCCGCCCTGTGCGCGGGCCTGGACGAGCAGGCGCACCTGTACGTGTGCGGCCCCAAACCACTGATCGACGCGGTCATCGCCTGCGCCGCCGAGGCCGGCATTGCCGAGCACCGCGTGCATTGGGAACAGTTTGCCGCCACTCCGGTCACCGGCAGTGCCTTTACCGTGGTGCTGGCGCAGTCGGGTGTGGAGCTGCAGGTGGAAGAAGGCATGACCATCCTGCAGGCCATCGAGAAGTCCAAAGCCGCCAAGGTCGAGTGCCTGTGCCGCGAAGGCGTGTGCGGCACCTGCGAGACGGCCATCCTCGAGGGTGAAGCCGAGCATTACGACCAGTACCTGAGCGACGAAGAAAAGGCTGCCCAGCAGAGCATCATGCTGTGCGTCTCGCGTGCTCGTACTGCCCGCTTGGTGCTCGACTTGTAATAACCGCCCGGCTGATGCTGCCTGTACTGGCCTCATCGCCGGCAAGCCAGCTCCCACAGGTACTGCACATGGCTTGAAGGCGATGCGGTCGATGTGGGAGCCGGCTTGCCGGCGATGAGGCCAGTACAGGCAACACAAGGTCGAGAGAGAGGACCACTGATCCGTCAACCAAAAGTTGACAGCTTGGGTATACTGGCAGGCTCTTGGCCCAGATCAGGACACCCTGCCGATGTTGGAAAACAGCTTCGCCTTCCGCCTCAAGGAACTGCTCGAGCATCACAAGCTGACCCTGCAAGCCGTGGGCACGGCCTTGGGCATTTCGCGCACTGCGGTGCACAAGTGGACCCGTGGCGGCGAGATCGACTACGACAACCTGCGCAAGCTGGCCGACTTTCTCAAGGTCAACTGGATCTGGCTGCGCTATGGCGACGAGGCACTGCAGAACATCCAGCAACCACAGGTGGTCGAGCTGCCGATGACCGACCTGCGCCGGCGCCTGACTGCCGAGATCATGGAAAGCGAAACGCGCATGAAACTGGCCCAGGAAGGCGCACGCATCGTCACCTGGGAATGGAACCTGATCAGTGACGAGGTCACCTACTCGCCCAATGTCGAGCAGGTATATGGCTGGCCGGTGCACCATAACGAAGACTTCTGGAAACACCTGCCGGGCGAAGACGTGCAGCACATGCAGGCGATGTATGCCGAGGCAGTGGCCAAGGGCAACGGCTGCGAGTGCGACTTCCGCATCACCCGCCCCGACGGTGAAGTACGCTGGATCTCCTCCCGCGCCACGGTGGTACGCGACAGCGCCGGGCGATCGGTGAAGATGGTCGGCATCAGCATGGACAACACCGAGCGCCAGATGGCCCAGCAGGCCTTGAGCCAGAGCGAGGAACGCTTCCGCACGATCTTCGAGCTGGCCTGGGGTGCCCTCGCCTACATCGACCCCGACGGCACCTGGCAACGGGTCAACAACAGCCTGTGCGAGCTGCTGGGCTACCGTGCCGAGGAACTGTACGGCATGACCTTCCAACAGATCACCCACGCCGATGACCTGGCGCAGAACCTGCAATTGCTGCAGCGCATGCTGGCTGGCGAAACCGAGCGTTACGAGGTGGAAAAACGCGTACGCCACAAGAACGGCGAGTACATCTGGGTACGCGCCCGCACCTCGCTGCAACGCCGCGACAACGGCGAGCCGGAGCACCTGATCAGCGTGTTCGAAGACATCAGCGCCGAGCGCCAGGAGCATGAGCGGCTGCAGGCGCACATTGCCGCACTCGAAGCCCGCCTGGCTGCTTCGTGACAAGGCTTACCCGAAAACCCAAGTCTGTCGCGATCCGTGTGGGAGCGGGTTCACCCGCGAACACGGGCGAAGCCCGTGCCATCCACCGCGGTGCCTGCTTCGCGGGTGAACCCGCTCCCACAGGGACCGCGCCAGCTTTCAGATTTGAGTAAGGCAGTTGCTCCTTTGCTGCCAGGCCGGCAAATGATCGCCGCGCAGCCAGTCGATAAACCGCGCAAACAACTCCGACTGCGAGTTGATCTCCAGCTTCAGGTACAGATTCTTGCGGTGCATGCGCACGGTTTCCGGCGAGATGCCCAGCTCCAGCGCGGTGGACTTCACCGAATGCCCACGCAAGATCATGTGCGCCACCTCCCGCTCACGGTCGGTCAGCACCTGACAGCCGAAACTGTCGAACGCCGCCTGCAGGCTGCCACGCTCCGTCGATGCGGGGCCGGGCTCCAGATGGTGCCGGGCGTAGCGCCCCAGCAGCTCGCGTACCATCGGTTCCAGCGCACGCAGCAGGTCGATCTGCCCTGTACTCAGCCGCGTGCCGCTGCAGCCCTGGAACAGGCTCAGCGACAACTTGCGGCCAGCGCTGAGGTCGACGATGTAGTAGCTGTCTTCACTGCAACCGGTACCCAGGTAATAGGCCTTGTAGTAGTCGCTGTCGAAGAAGTTGTCCGGGGCGATTTCCTGCAGGTGGTAGAAGCCCTCGGCCAGGCCGCTCTGCACGGCCAGGCAGAACGGGTCGAGCAGGTAGCCGGCAGTGAAGTAGCGCTCCAGCACGGCGGCGCGGTGCAGGTCGGGGATGCCTTGCTGGTACAACAGTTGCGGTGCCCGCCCCTGGCACTCGAGGCTGATCATCATCGATTCCACCTGCACCAGCTGGCCGATGGCGGCCGCCACATGCGCCAGCGCCTCGGGCGTTTCGCTGTGGGCCAGTGCGCGCTGCAGCGCCGCATGCCATTGCTGCAGCGCGCCCAGTGAAAGGGTAAGCGGGGTGTCGGGAGAGGCCTGGGTCATGCCCGGCAGTCTAGCCTGCCAGGCACGCCCGCGCACAGC
This sequence comes from Pseudomonas sp. B14(2017), assembly GCF_002113255.1. NCBI lineage: Bacteria > Pseudomonadati > Pseudomonadota > Gammaproteobacteria > Pseudomonadales > Pseudomonadaceae > Pseudomonas > Pseudomonas sp. B14(2017). The sequence goes on along the minus strand of NZ_NEJY01000028.1, from coordinate 20,624 downwards.
CCTTTGCGCCAGGTTCATCGGCCCTGGTACAGGCCAAGCGCCGTGAGTTCGCGCGCGGTTTCGATGATGCACTGGCGCAGGGTTTCGACGATCTCGTCCACTTGCGCATGGGTAATGATCAGCGGCGGCGACATCACGTTCAGGTGCATGATCGGCCGCACCAGCAGCCCTTTGGCCTGGGCCTTGCTGTGGATGCGTTCGCCGATGTTCACCTCGTCGGCGAACAACGCCTTGCTGGCCTTGTCGGCAACGAACTCGACACAGGCCATCAGCTTCATGCAGCGCACATCCCCCACCAACGGCAGCTCGCGCAGGCTTTGCAGGCGCTGCTCCAGGTAGCCGCCAACGTCCTTGACGTGCGCCAGCAAATGCTCGCGCTCGATGATCTCGATGTTCTTCAGCGCCGCGGTGCAGCACACCGGGTGGCCGCTGTAGGTGAAGCCGTGGGTGAAGCAGCGGCCCTTGCCCGGCTCGGCGATCACCTGCCAGATGCGCTCGGAGAAGATGCACGCCCCCAGCGGCAGGTAGGCCGAGGTCAGGCCCTTGGCGGTAGTGATGATGTCGGGGGTGACGCCGAACAGTTCCTCGCTGGCGAAGAAGGTGCCCAGGCGCCCGAACGAGGTCACCACTTCGTCGGCGACGAACAGGATGTCGTAGGTCTGGCACAGCTGCCACATGCGCTGGAAGTAGCCCTTGGGCGGAATGATCACCCCGCCCGAGCCCATGATCGGCTCGGCGAAGAACGCCGCCACGTTGTCGGCCCCCAGCGAGAGGATCTTGTCCTCGAACTCGGCCACCAGGAAGTCGAGGAACTCGGCCTCGTCCATGTCGTGCGGGGCGCGGTACGGGTTGGGGTTGGACACATGGTGGATCAGGTCGTGCTGATAATCGAACTCTGGCACCCGGTCAGCGGCCTTGTTGCCGATCGACATGGTCAGGGTGGTGGAGCCGTGGTAGGCGTTGTAGCGGGCGATGATGTGCTTCTTGTGCGGCTTGCCACGGCAGTTCTGGTAGTACTGGATCAGCCTGTAGGCAGTGTCGACCGCGGTCGAGCCGCCGGTGGTGAGGAACACATGGTTCAGGTCACCCGGCGCCAGCTGCGCAAGCTTCTGGCACAGCTCGATGGCCACATCGTTGGCCATGTCGGAGAACGGGTTGGAATAGGCCAGCTGGCGTACCTGGTCGGCGATGGCCAGGGCCATTTCCTCGCGTCCCAGGCCAATGTTGGTGCACCACATGCCGCCGACGGCATCGAGGAAGCGGTTGCCGTGGGTATCGCGGATGTAGGCGCCCTCGCCGGCAACGATGTTCAGCGCGCCTTGCTCGCGGTGCTCGTCGAACACGTGGTAGCCGTGCATGTAGTGGGCCTTGTCGGCTTCCACCAGCGGGTCGTGGGCAATGGCGAATGCTTTGCTTGGGGTGGCCATGGGCAGCTCCTTGGCAGTGATCGTTGGGCAGTGTTCAGAAACCGGTCTTGACCGTGCTCCAGACCCGGGTGATGGCGCGCATGTCCTTCGGGCTCTGGGTTTTCTGCGCGAACAGGCGCTCGCGGGTTTGCGCGTCGGGGTAGATGGCCGGGTCCTGGCGGATCTCGTCGCGCACCAGCGCGGTGGCGGCGGCGTTGCTGTTGGCGTAGTGGATGTAGTCGGTGACCTTGGCCATGGTCTGCGGCTGCAGCAGGAACTCGATGAAGCGGTGGGCGTTGGCCGCGTGCGGCGCATCCTTGGGGATGTACAGGTTGTCGAACCAGATCAGCGAGCCTTCCTGGGGGATGAAGAACGACAGCTTGATGTCCTTCTTCGCTTCCACCGCGCGGGCCTGGGCGGTGGCGTAGTCGCCGGACCAGGTCAGGGCCAGGCAGACATCGCCGTTGGGCAGGCTGGTGAGGTAGTTGACCGAGTCGAACTTGCGAATGTACGGGCGAATGCCCAGCAGCAGTTGTTCGGCCGCCTTGAGGTCGGCCGGCGATGCGCTGCGTGGGTCCTTGCCCAGGTACTGCAGGGCCAGCGGGATGACTTCGGTCGGCGCGTCCATCAGGGTGACGCCACAGTCGGCGAAGCGCGAGACGATACTGGGGTCGAACAGCATGGCCAGCGAGCCGATGGGGGCATCGGGCATGCGCGCGGTGATCTTGTCGACGTTGTAGGTTACCCCCGAGCTGCCCCAGGTGTAGGGCGCCGAGTATTTCAGGCCGGGGTCGTAGCCTTGCAGGTTGTTCACCACCTGCTGGTCGAGGTTGTGCCAGCTGGGCAGTTGCTGCTTGTCCAGCGCCTGGAACACCCCGGCGCTGATCAGCGGGGGTACCAGGGAAGCGTTGAGCATGACCAGGTCGTAGCCGGAGCGGCCGGTGAGCAGTTTGGTCTGTACCGTTTCGTAGCCGTCGAAGGTGTCGTAGATGACCTTGATGCCGGTGGCCTTCTCGAAGTCGGCCAGGGTGGTTTCGCCGATGTAGTCGGTCCAGTTGTACAACCGCAACGTGTTACCGCTGTCCACCTCTGCCGCCTGGGCCAGGCTGGCGCCAGACGCCAGCAGCAGACCGCCAATCACCTTCAGTACCTTGCGCATGGCAACTCCATCGTGTGAGTGCTCGGGATCGAGCCGATGGGGGCACTATCGAGGGATTTGCCGAAGGGGGACATACCCCGAATGTGTGGGTGGTCGTTTTTTTGGCAGGTGAATTTTGTATGAAGGCCACAGGCCCAATCGCCGGCAAGCCAGCTCCCACAGGTCCTCCACAGTCCTGAAGCCCTGTGATTTCCCTGTGGGAGCTGGCTTGCCGGCGATTGGGCCAGAACAGTCAATCACGCCAGCGGGTAAAGCGCCTCATCAAACTGCTCAAGGCGCGGGAAAACCAGTGGCTGGTCGTCCGAGAGCTGCTCCAGGCGCTGCCGGTACTGCTGCAAAAACGCCTGCCGCGCCTCGTCACTGATGTACGGCACATGCCAGGCCACGAACGGCGGCAGCACCTCGAACCCCACGTAGGCCAGCGTGCCGCGCAAGATCGGCCGCAGCATGTCTTCCAGCGGCCCATGAATCGCCCCGTCGCCAAACATGTGCTCGCGCCCGCCCAGGGTCACGGTCACCAGCGCTTTCTTGCCCGCCAACCCGCCCTGGTCGTAGAAGCGCTTGCCGCCATAGCACACCCCCGACACCAGCACCCGGTCGATCCAGCCCTTGAGCATGGCCGGCGCCGAGAACCAGAAGATCGGGAAGTTCAGCACCAGCAAGTCCGCCCACAGCAGCTTGTCCAGCTCCTGCTGGATATCCGCGGCAATGGCACCACGCTTCACCCCCTGGCGCTGCTCCAGGGCATATACCAGGTATTCGGGGTTCTCGCGCTGGCTGAAGTCATCGGCACTGGCCACCGGGTTCCAGCCCATGGCGTACAGGTCGCTGACCTGCACCTGGTGGCCCTGGGCGCGGAAGGTTTCCACGGCCTGGTCACGCAGGGCAGCCGTGAACGATTGCGGCTCGGGGTGAGCGTGGACGATCAGTACATTCACAAACATTCTCCTCACACAAAACAGGTTGTCTTCCAGCTGTGGCTCAACACTGCACCGCTTTCACCTCGACGAACTCCGCCAGGCCCTCCTCGCCCCACTCGCGCCCGTTGCCCGACTGTTTGTAGCCACCAAACGGTGCCTGGTAGTTGAACCCGCCACCGTTGATGAAGCACTGCCCGGCGCGTATCTGCCGCGCCAGGGCCAGGCCGTGCTCGCGGCTACCGGCCCACACCGCGCTGGACAGGCCGAACGGCGAATCGTTGGCCAGGGCCAGCGCCTGGGCCTCGTCGGCATAGGGGATCAGGCACAGCACCGGGCCGAAGATTTCCTCCTGGGCGATGCGCATGCGGTTGTCGACATCGGCGAACAACGTCGGCGCCACGTAGAAGCCGCGCTCGAAGCCGGCCGGCGTATCACCGCCGCACAGCAGGCGCGCGCCCTCTTCCTGCCCCAGGCGAATGTAGTCGAGCACGGTGCGCCGCTGGCCTGCCGAACACATCGGCCCGAGGAAGCTGGCCGGGTCGCGCGGGTCGCCCATGACCAGCGCACGGGTCTCGGCCTCGGCAATCTCCAGCGCCTCGGCGTAGCGGCTGGCCGGCAGCAGCATGCGGGTCAAGGCCGTGCAGGTCTGCCCCGAGTTGATCATCACATCCTGCACGCCATGGCGCACCGCCGCGTGCAAGTCGGCGTCGGCGGTGATCAGCAGCGGCGACTTGCCGCCCAGCTCAAGGCACACCCGCTTCACCGTCGGCGCAGCCGCCTGGGCCACGCGCACCCCGGCGCCGGTGGAGCCGGTGAACGACACCATGTCCACCTGCGGGTGCCGGGCCAGGGCCTCGCCGACCTTGGCCCCCGGCCCGCTGACCAGGTTGAATACCCCGGCCGGCAGGCCGATGGCCTCGATCATCTCGGCCAGCAGGAACGCATGCAGCGGTGTTTCCTGGCTGGGCTTGACCACCACCGTGCAGCCGGCGGCCAGGGCCGGCGCCAGCTTGCCGATCATCTGGTGCAGCGGGTAGTTCCACGGGTTGATGAACGCGCACACGCCAACGGCCTCGCGGTACACCAGCGAGTTGCCGACTTCGCGCACCTCATCCATCAGCCCGGCCAGTTCGGCGTACTGCTCCAGCCCGGCAATCGGGCCCTCGACCTGTACCGCCTGGCACCACTGCACCGGCATGCCCAGCTCATCGGTGATGAGCGAGGCCATTTCCGCCGCACGGCTTTTCAGCTGTGCGGCCAGCGCCGTTATGAACCCGGCACGTACGCTGGACGGCGTGCGCGACCAGCCATCGAAGGCCCGCCGCGCAGCCATCACTGCCCGTTCGACATCGGCCTCGGCGCCCAGCGGCACGCGGCCGATGGCCTGTTCGGTGGCCGGGTCGATCACCTCGGCCATGCCCTGCCCGCTCGGTACCTGCCAGGCGCCGTCGATGTAAAGCCGCGCATACTCACGCATGGGCCTGCCCCTGCATCAGTGCGGCGGCGCAGCGGGCGATGCGCCGGCAAGCGTCGGCCAAGGCCTCGTCACCCAATACCAGGCCCAGGCGGATATGCCCGGCAGCGCTGGGGCCGAAGGCTTCGCCAGCGAGCACCGACACGCCCTGGCTGTCGAGCAGGCGATCGGCGAAGGCCTGGGCGCTGAGGCCGGTCTCACGGATGTCGACCATCACGAACATACCGCCATCGGGCTTGAGCACCTTGATGCCCGGGCAGTCGGCCAACTGCTCGCACACCAGGTCGCGACGCTGGCGATAGGCTTCGCGCATGACATCCAGTTCCGGGAGTTGTTGCTCCAGCGCCACCACGGCGGCGTCCTGGATGAAGTCCGGCGAGCCGTACAGCATGCACAGGGCGAGGTTTTCCAGGTGGGTGGCAAGCTCGGTCGAACCGACCACCCAGCCCATCCGCCAACCGGTCATGGCATGCGACTTCGACAGGCTGTTGAGGGTGGCGGTGCGCTCGGCCATGCCCGGCAGGCTGCCAGGGCTGACATGCTCGCCGTCGTACAACAGCTCGCTGTACACCTCATCGGAAATCAGCCACAGATCGTGGGCGATGCACAGCTCGGCCAGCGCTTCCCAGGTGGCGCGCGGCAGGCTCGCCCCCGAGGGGTTGTGCGGGCTGTTCAGGGCCAGGGCGCGGGTGCGCGGGGTGATGCGCGCGGCCACGTCACGCGGGCACACGCGAAAGCCGTTCTCCGGCTTGACCGGCACCGGCACCACCTTGGCGCCACAAGCCCCGAACACCGCCTCATAGGTCACGTACATGGGCTCGGCGACAATCACCTCGTCACCCGGGTCGAGCACGCACTGGGCCACGCAGTACAGCGCGCACTGGGCACCCGCCAGCACCGTCACCTGGTCGGCATCGACGGCCTGGCCGCTGCGCTGGCGGTGGCGGTTGGCAATGGCCTGGCGCAGCGCCAGCTTGCCGCGCACATCGGCGTAATGGGTGTGGCCCTCACGCAGGCTGTCGATGGCCGCCTCGACGATCGGCGCGGGGGTGTCGAAGTCCGGGTCACCCACCGACAGCAGCAGGATATCCTTGCCCTCGGCCTGCAGCGCCAGGGCGCGGTAGTGGATGTCCCAGGCCGCAGCCCCGTCGCCGGCGATGCGTTGAGTGAGCTTGGCGTAGCGCATGGCAATCTCCCTTCATTGGCGGTTTCAGTCGACGAGAATCTTCGGGTTGGAACTGCCCCATACGGTGTACAGGTCGGCGAGCAGCGCGCCGTTGATTTCTTCCATTTCGGCCTGGGTGATTTCACCCCCGGCCTGTTTGCCGAACAGCACCACTTCGTTGCCACCCTTCACATCGGGGAAGTCGGTGACATCGACCATCAACGTGTTCATCGACACCTTGCCCACCACCGGCACACGGTGGCCGTTGATCAGCACATGGCCCTTGTTGGTGAACACCCGGCGGTAGCCATCGGAGTAGCCGACGGTGATGTTCGCCAGGCGCGAATCACGCGCCAGGGTGAAGGTGCGGTCATAGCCGACGGTGTTGCCTGCCGGGTAGCTGTGCACCGCTGCCACGTGCGACTTGAACTGCATGGCACGTTGGTATTCGGTGTGCGTCGGCACGGTGTCGCCGAACAGCGCGCCGCCGGTGCGCACCATGTCCAGGCGCGCTTCCGGCACTTCCAGCGTAGCGAAGGAGTTGGCGGCGTGCAGGGTGAGCTTGCTGCGATCAAGTTTGGCGTGCTTGATCAGCCAGTCGGTCTGCTCGTTGAACGCTGCCAGGCCTTTGCGCACATCGTCCTTGTCTTCCACGGCGAAGTGAGTCATCAGCGCGACCAGCTCGAGGTGCTTCTGGTCGGTGATCTGCAGCGCTTCACCCCGGCCGGACCAGGTGGTCATTTCCACGCCGTTGCGGCTCATGCCACTGGAATTGAGCGCCATGTGAATGCGCAGGGTCTTGCCGTGGCGTTCGGCGATGGCATCGAGCTGGCGGGCGAACTCGGCGCTGCCGACCAGTTCTTCCATGTCGTACTGCAAGGCATCTTCCACTTCGCTGAGGCTGGCCAGGCGCACCCGCACCAGTTGCCCGGTGAAGCCGCTGGCGCGGACCACGCGGGCCTCCTCGTTGCTGGCCACTGCCACGCAAGGCACGCCCTGGGCGATGATCGACGGCATCACCAGGCCGATACCGTGGCCATAGGCGTCGGCCTTGAGCACGGCGCACAGCTTGGACTTGCCGCCCAGCTCGGCCTGCAAGGTACGGATGTTGTGTTGCAGCGCGCCGGCACTGATTTCGACCCAGGCGTTGCTGTTTTGCGCGGTCAGGGCGGCGGTGCCGTTGTCCATCGACAGGGGGGGTGCGGCGTACAGCGGGGCCTGGCCGGTGATCAGCAGAGCGAGGGATGCAGCCAGGAGGGTACGGCGAAATGGCATGGTGGTTTCTCTTGTTGTTCGTGGTGTCTGCGGCTTAGCAGACGCAGGTGTGTTTGAGTTCGATGAAGGTGACGCCGGGGGTGGCGAAACCGCTGGCCAGATCGGCCTGCAGCGCGTCCAGGTCACGCGGCTGGCGCACCGCGCAACCGAAGGCGCGGGCCAGGCCGATGAAGTCCGGATTGCGCGGCAGTACGCCGACCGGCTCGATGTCCAGGCCGAGCATGTCGTCGCGGATCTGGCCGAGGGCGTCATTGTTCCACAACAGCACGACCAGCGGCCGGTCCAGTTCCTCGACTGCCGTGGCCAGTTCCTGGGCGGTGTAGAGGAAGCCGCCGTCGCCTACCAGCACCAGACCTGGGCGGTGGTCACTGGCGAACATGCCGCCGATGCCGGCCGGCAGGCCGTAGCCGAGGGTGCCGTAGCCGGTGGGGTGCAGCCAGCTGCGCGGCGCCCGGCTGGCGAAGGCGTAGTTGCCGGTGTAGGCCAGCTGGGTCATGTCGCTGCTGATGAAGGCATCGTCGGGCAGCACGGCGGCAATGCGGTCGAGGATTGCCTGGTGCACGGCCTGCAGCGGCGCATGCCCGCTGCGAATGGCCTGGCGCAGGTTGGCTACGGCTTCGCTGGCCTGGGCCGGGTCACGGTCCAGCGCTGGCAGGTGCTCGAGCAGGCCGGCCAGGGTTTGCCGGGCATCACCGTGCAGGGCTATGGCACAGGGGTAGAAGTCGTTGAACTTGCGCGGGTCGATGTCCACGCGCAGCAGCTCGCCGCTGATCGGCAGGCGCTTGCGCCAGAAGTCGGTGTCGGCCATTTCGGTACCCACTGCCAGCACCACGTCGGCCTGGCTGATCAGCTGCCAGCCGGGCTCGACGCACAGGCTGGCGCCGGCATTCAGTGGCGCGTCCGCTGGCAGCAGGCCCTTGCCGGCCACGCTGGTGAACAATGGCGCTGCCAGCCGAGTGCTCAGCTGCTGCAGCTGCTCGGCCGCGTGCAATGCCCCACCACCGGCAATGATCATCGGGCGCTTGGCGGCGGCCAGCTTCACGGCGGCCTGGTCGAGGATGTCGCGGCACGGCTGGCCACGCCCGGGGCGGCGCACCACCTCATTGCTCCAGTCACGGCTGACCGGCGCGGCCAGTACATCCACCGGCACCGAGATGTGCACCGGGCGCGGCCGTTCGCTGTCGAACACGGCCCAGGCACGAGCGATCAGCTCGGGCAGGTCGTCGCCGCGCAGGGCCACGGCAGAGAACGCGGTAATCGGCGCGGTCATGGCGCGCTGGTCCTGGGTTTCGTGCAGGCAGCCCCAGCCCTTGCCCAGGCTGGCAGTGTGGTTGACGCTGGAAATCACCAGCATCGGGATGGAGTCGGCGTAGGCCTGGCCGATGGCGGTGGCGGCATTGGTCACGCCCGGGCCGGTGATGACGAAGCACACCCCCGGTTTGCCGCTTACCCGTGCATAGCCGTCGGCCATGAAGCCGGCGCCCTGCTCGTGGCGGGTCAGCACATGGCGGATGCCGCTGCCCGGCAGGCCGCGGTACAGCTCCAGGGTGTGCACGCCGGGGATGCCGAATACCGTCTCCACGCCGTAGTTGGCCAGCAGGCGCACCAACGCCTGGCCGGCGGTCGGGGTGTGCTTATTCATGTCGTTCTCCTTGCGCCTGGCCGAGGCGGATCAGCGCGTCGACCGCGGTGGTGCCATGGGCACCGACCATCAATGGGTTCACATCCAGCTCCAGCAGTTGCCCGGCGTTTTCGCAGGCGTAGTCGGCCACCGCGCGGATAGCCGCAACCAGTGCGTCGAGGTCGGCGGCCGGGCGGCCACGGAAGCCTTGCAGCAGGCTGGCACTGCGCAGGCCGAGCAGCGCGCTGCGGATGGCAGCGTCGGTGGTCGGCAGCAACAGGCTGACACTGTCCTTGAGCAACTCGACCAGCACGCCGCCGGCGCCGATCACCAGGGCCAGGGCGAAGTCGTGCTCGCGCTTGATACCAACGATCAGTTCGGCCAGCGGCGGCTCGGCCATCGGTTCGAGCAGCACCTGGTCGAACGCTACCTGCGGGGCGTAGGCGGCGATGCGCTGGCGCATCTGCACCAGCGCAACCTCGAGGGCGGCGGCATCGCGCAGGTTCAGCGCCACTGCACCGGCCTCGGTCTTGTGCGGCAGTTGCGCGCTGACCGCCTTCAGTACCAGCGGATAACCGACGCGGGCGGCATCTGCCACGGCGCGCTCGGGTGTGCTCAGCACCCCTGCCGGTACCGGCAGGCCGAAGGCACGCAGGGCTTGCTTGGATTGCCATTCGTCCAGCAGGTGGCTCTCGCCGCCAAGGGCCTGCGGGCACAGCGGCACCCGCGTGGCCTCACCCTGTTCCAGCAGCCGCTGGCGGTTGCGCTGGTAGGCGACGATGCGGCCCCAGGCTGCCAGGCCATCCTCCACGCCCTGCAGGGCGGCAATGCCACGCGCGTGCAAACGCTCGCGCGCGCAGGCGGGCAACAGCTCCGGGAATGCCGAGGTGACGAAGCCGATCTTGCCGTGGCGCTCCAGCGCATCGCAGTACAGCGCCAGCAGCAGGTCGCATTCCTTGCGTTCGCCGGTGAACGCCGCCGGGTAGTCCAGCACCAGCATGGCCGCGTCGGCTGCGCCGCTCAGGGTGCTGTCGAGCATGCGTTGCAGGGCCGCTGCATCACCCCAGATGGCAGTGGTGAAATCCAGCGGGTTGACCAGGTTGGCATAGGCCGGCAGCACCTCGGCCAACTGCGCCACCTGCCCTTGTGCGAGCTTCGGCAGGACCAGCTGGTTGCGCTCGGCATAGTCGGCGATCAAGCCGGCATCGCCACCGGAACAAGCCAGGGCGATCAGCTCGCCATTCACCGGCAGGCGGCCACAGGCGGCGGCCTTGAGGGTTTCGACGAAGCTCACCGGGCCGCTGACGCGGATCACGCCCAGGCGCTGGAACAGGCTGTCGTACAAGGCATCGGAGCCGGACAGCGAGCTGGTGTGGCTGAGCGCCAGTTCGGCGCCGATCTGCGACACGCCGGTCTTCAGCGCAATGATCGGCGTGCCCTGCTGCAATGCCTTGCAGGCGGCACGGGCGAAACCCGGCACGTTCTTCAAGCCTTCCAGATGCAGGCCGATGGCGGTTACCCGTGGGTCGTCGAGCAGCACGTCCATCAGCTCGGCCACGCCCAGTTGTGCCTGGTTGCCGACCGAGGCCATGTAAGCCACCGGCAGCGAACGGTCGCTCATCGACAGGTTGTAGGCGAAGTTGCCGCTCTGGGTGAGGATCGCCACGCCCTTCTCCACCTGCTGGCCACCATGGGCCACCGGCCACAACGCAGCGCCGTGCAGGTAATCGAGCAAGCCGTAGCAGTTGGGGCCGAGCAAGGCCATGTTGCCGGCGGCGGCGAGCAGGCGCTGCTGCAGCTGGCGGCCCTCTTCGCCGCTTTCGGCAAAGCCCGAGGCATAGCAGATGGCGCCACCGGCGCCGCGTGCGGCCAGCTCGGCAACGCACTGCAGGGTCAGTTCGCGGTTGGTGGCGATGAACACCGCATCCGGGGCATGGGGCAAGTCGGCCACCCGTGCTACACAGGGAATGCCTTCGAGGCTGTCATGCTGCGGGTTGACCAGCCACAGCTCGCCACCAAAGCCACCTTCGGCGCAGCGCTTGAGCGCCCGTGCCATGCTGCGCCCGCCGACGAAGGCCAGGTGCCGGGGGGCCAGCAGGCGCTTGAGGTTGTCACGAATCGAATGCGACATGGGTGTTCTCCTGGCGCTCAGCGCAGCAGCGGGCGCAGCAGTTCGCGGGCGATGATGTGCCGCTGGATTTCCGAGGTGCCTTCCCAGATGCGCTCGATGCGTGCGTTGCGCCAGATGCGCTCGACCGGGCCTTCATCCATCAGGCCCATGCCGCCGAATATCTGCACGGCTTCGTCGGCAACCTTGCCCAGCACCTCGCTGGCGAACAGCTTGGCCATGCCGGCCTCGCCGTCGGTCATGCTGCCCTGGTCCATCTTCCAGGCGGTGTGCAGGGTGAGCATTTCCGCAGCGCGAATCTGCGTGGCCATGTCGGCGAGCTTGAACGACACGCCCTGGTAGCTGCCGATGGCCTGGCCGAACTGCTTGCGGTCGGCGGCCCATTGCAGCGACAGGTCGAGGGCACGCTGGGCCTGGCCCACGCAGTTGGCGGCGACCATCACCCGGCCGGCGGTGAGCCAGGCGTTGGCCACCTCCCAGCCCTTGCCGACCTCGCCCAGCACCTTGCTGGCCGGCACCCGGCAGTCGTCGAAGAACAGCTCGTAGGTGTGGTAGCCACGGTTGCTCACGCACTTGGGGCCACGGCGGATGGTCATGCCCGGCGTGCCCCGGTCGACCAGGAAGGCGGTTACCGCATTGCGCTTGCGCCCGTTGTGCTCGTAGGTATCGGTGACGGCGAAGACGATGGCGAAATCGGCGTGGCCGGCATGGCTGATGAAGTGCTTGCTGCCGTTGATGACGAAGTCGTCACCCTGGCGCACGGCACGGGTCTTGATGGCGTTGGCATCGGAGCCGGCGCCCGGCTCGGTGAGGGCGAAGCAGTCGATCTTCTCGCCCTGCACGCAGGGCAACAGGTAGTCGTTGATCTGCTCGTCCTTGCAGGCCATGAGGATTTTCGATGGCCGCGCGACGAACACGTGCAGGGCCCAGGACACCTTGGACAGTTCGCGCTCGATAAGCGCCTGGGACAGATAGTCCAGGCCACCGCCGCCGACCTCCTCGGGCATGTTGAAGGCATAGAACCCGGCGGCGATGGCCTTGCCGCGGATCTGCGCAGCCAGCTCGGGCGACACGGCATCGGCGCGGTCCACTGCCTCCTCATGGGGCAGCAGCTCCTTGGCGACAAAGCTGCGTACCGCTTCCACCAACATTTCTTGTTCTTGGGTCAGTTGGAAATTCATCTGCGAAGGTCCTGGTGAGGGTCGGTTATCGGGTTACTGGCCAGTGAAACGGGGGGCGCGGCGTTCCACCGAGGCTTGCAGCGCCTCGGCACCGTCCTGGCTGCGGCCGCACAGCAGGCCGGCCTGGCGCTCGGCCTCCAGCTGCTCGGCCAGGGTGCGCCGGGCGCCGTCGCGGATCAGCCGCTTGGTCTGCGCGTAGGCGAAGGTAGGGCCATTGGCCAGGCGCCCGGCCAGCTCGGCGGCCACGGCGGGCAGCTGCTCGTCGGCACAGACTTCGCTGACCAGCCCGGCCGCCAGGGCACGCTCGGCACCCCACAGTTCATCGAGGAACAACAGACGCTTGGCCTGCTCGCTGCCGATCAGCCGTGGCAGGTGCCAGCTGGCACCGGCGTCGGGGCTGTAACCCATGCTGGTGTAGCCGGCCTTGAAGCGCGCCGAGGCCGCGGCGATGCGCAGGTCGCAGCACAGGCTGAGGTCCATGCCACCGCCCACGGCGGTGCCGTTGATGGCAGCGATGGTGGGCTTGTCGAGGCTGTGCAGGCGCAACATCAGGGCGTGGGCGGTTTCGGTCCAGCCGTAGCTTTCCAGGGTGCCCTGGGCCTCGGCCGCGGCCCATTCGGCCAGGTCGGCACCGGCGCAGAAGCTGCGCCCGCTGCCGGTCAGCACCACCACGCGCACGGTCGGGTCGCTGTTGCAGGTTTCCAGCAGGGCGTGCAGTTGCTTGAGGGTGGGGATGTCCAGCGCGTTGCGCTGCTCGGGGCGGTTGAGGGTGATCCAGGCAACGCCGGCTTCGACCTTGCTCAACAGTGACGACGACGGGGTGGTCATGGGGGGCCTCGGTGTTGTTGTGATGGTTTGAGAGGGCTTGATGAGGGAGATACTAAACGAGTGTTCAACAAGGCGGCAATTGGGTGGGGATTGGGCTGTAACAACGCCTAAAAACGATATATGTCGTTGTTTTTATTATTTTTATTTGTTGTATCAAGATTGAGGTAGGAGGTGGATGTTACAACTTTGTACAACTGACGGATTGCTGGGGGCGCTTTGCGCCCCATCGCGACACAAGGCCGCTCCTACAGGGGAATCGCGCATAGGCCCGGCCTCGCGCGATCTCTTGTAGGAGCGGCCTTGTGTCGCGATGGGCCGCAAAGCGGCCCCGGCAATCTTCAGCCCAACACCCGAATCAAACCCCTGGCACGCTCGGCTCGAAAGCCCCCTGCCGACGGCGGTTGACGAAGAAGTACGCCGCGTAGCACAGGGCAATGAAGCCAAAGCCCCAGTACAACGACGGCCGCTGGGTTTCATCCAGCGCCAGGAACACGAACAGCGAGCTGCACAGGGTGATACACAGCAGCGGCACCAGCGGGTACAGCGGCGCCTTGTACTTCAGGTCCTGCAGTTGCCCACCGTCACGCAGGTAAACTTTGCGGAAGCGGTACTGCGCCAGGGCGATGACGATCCAGGTCACGGTGCCGGACATGCCACTCACCGCCATCAACACCATGAACAGGGTGTCGGCGGCAATGAAACTGGTCATCAGCGAGATCAGCGCAAAGCACAGGGTGATGCTCAGCGCCCGCAACGGCACGCCACGCTTGCTCAGTGGCGACAGGCTTTTCGGCGCCATGCCGCTCTTCGACATGGCCCAGAGGATGCGCGTGGAGGCATACAGCCCGGAGTTGCCCACCGAGAGGATGGCGGTGAGGATGACGAAGTTCATCAGGTCGGCGGCAAAGGGAATACCGACCATGTCGAACACCTGCACGAACGGGCTTTCCATCAGCCCGGCCTGCTCGAACGGCACGATGGCCGAGAGCACGGCAATCGCCAGCACGTAGAAGATCAGCACGCGGAACACCACGTTGCGCACGGCCCGTGGGATGCTCTTTTCCGGGTGCTCGGTCTCGCCGGCCGCCACCCCCATGATTTCACAGCCCTGGAAGGCATAGACCACGGTCATCATCACCGCGAACACCGCCGACAGGCCATGGGGGAACAGCGACTCGCCCACCAGGTTGTCCAGCATCGGTGCCGGCGCCCCGCTGCTCAGCGGGATGGCGCCGAAGATCACCAGCAGGCCGATGATGATGAAGCCGAGGATGGTCGCCACCTTGATCCCCGAGAACCAGTACTCCGCCTCGCCGAAGGCACGGGTGGCCAGGGCGTTGAGGCCGAACAGCACGACCACGAACAGCGCCGACCAATACCAGATCGGCACCTCCGGGAACCAGCGGGTCATCAGCATGCCGGCGGCGGTGAACTCCAGGCCCACGGTGGTGGCCCAGCTCATCCAGTACACCCAGCCGATCATGAAGCCGGTGGCCGGGCCGATGAACTTGGTGGCGTGGGCCTGGAACGAACCGGACACCGGCATCTGCACCGACAGCTCGCCTAGGCAGACCATCACCAGGTACATCAGCAAACCCGCGACCAGGTAGGCCAGGATCGCGCCTATCGGGCCGCCCTGGTTGATGGTCACGCCCGAGCCCATGAACAGCCCGGTGCCGATCACCCCGCCCAGCGAGAGCATGAAGATGTGCCGGCTTTTCAGCGCGCGGGTGAGCTGGATCTTTTCGCGGTTGTCAGTCATGGCGCACCTCGCCTTTGCGGCTGGTGCCAGGCCGCGCGGGGGTGCCGCGCGGTGTGGTAGGAAGGAGGGGCTGAGCGCTACGGCATGTCATTATTCTTGTCTCCAATAAGCCTCATGGACCGCGTGCAACACGGTTGCCATGGATTATTGGAAACGGATGTAAGGTGCCGTTGTACGAACGGATCGAAGATGTAAAAAGTCGTAAGTTTTTTGTACGTCAGCTCTGGATCAACTGTTCCAGGGTGGCGCGGGCCTGGGCAAGCTCGGTGGCCAGCGGCGCGCCGAGCGCTTTCAATGCCTGTTCGTCATGCTGCCGGGCAGCGTCCTCAAGGCGTCGCAACAACGCAGCCAGGCCAGAAAAACCCAGGGAGTCGCAACTGCCGGCCAGGCGGTGGGCCAGGTGCAGCACTTCGGTAAAGTCCTGGGCCGGCAGCGCCTCGGCCAACGCGGTGGCGTGCTGCTCCAGCGACTGGCGCAGCACCTTCAACAGGCCTTGCAGCTTCTGTTCACCCAGCAGCGAGCGGTGGGTGTCCAGCAATGACCAGTCCATTGTCGCGTCGACGCCCGCCACTTCAGCGGGCGCCGCTTCGGCCAGCGCCCGGCGCAGGTTGTCCAGCCGCAGGGGCTTGGCCAGCACTCCCTGCATGCCGGCATCCAGGTACCCTGGCACTTGCCCCGGTTGCACGCCAGCCGTCAGTGCCAGGATCCGGCTGTGGCGGTTCGGCCCGGGCGTGGCACGCAGTTGCCGGCACAGTTCCACCCCGCTCATGCCGGGCAGGTGCACATCGAGCAGGATCAGGTCGAAGCGCCGCTGTGCGCAGGCCTGCAGGGCTTGCCCGGCGTCCTCGGCAAAGCTCACCCGGTGGCCATCGCGCAGCAGCAACCCACCGGCCACCTCGCGGTTCAATGCCACGTCCTCGACTACCAGGATATCCAGGCTGGCCAGGGGCGAAGGGGCTGGTGAGTTGGCCTGCACTGGCTGCCCGCGAGCCATGTCGAGTTCGAACCAGAAGCAACTGCCCTGCCCTTGCACGCTGTCCAGGCCAATGCAGCCCCCCAGTTTTTCCACCAGGTGCTTGCAGATCGCCAGGCCCAGGCCGGTGCCGCCGTAGCGCCGGGCCACCGCCTCGCTGGCCTGGACGAAGCGGTCGAAGACCCTGGCCTGCACAGCCGGCTCGATGCCGATGCCATTGTCGCTGACCGACACCCGCACGCGCTGCGAGCCCTGGTCACTGGCCAGTACCTGCACCGCAAGCCGCACCTGGCCGTGTTCGGTGAACTTGATGGCGTTGGCCAGCAGGTTGCTGAGCACCTGGCGCAGGTACTGTTCGGCACCGTGCTGGTACTCGGCCAATTGCTCGTCGATGTCCAGCTGCAGGGCGTCGCCATTGTCCCTGGCCATGGGTTCGAGCAGCGCCAGCACTTCCTGGCACAACTGGCGTAGCGAAAAACCGACCAGCTCGGCGCGGCTTTCGCCCTCCTCGAGCCGGGCGAAATACAGCACTTCGTTGAGAATCGCCAGCAGCCCCTCGCCGGCCTTGTACAAGGCCTCGACGCGCTGGCGGTCGGCCGCCTCCAGCCGGCCGCCGCGCAGCAGCTCGGCCATGCCGAGAATGCCGTTGAGCGGTGTGCGCAGCTCATGGCTCATGGTCGCCAGGAAGCGTGACTTGGCCAGGTTGGCGGCTTCGGCCTCGTCCTTGGCCCGGGCCAGGCTGGCGGTGCGCCGCTCGACCATGGCCTGCAGTTCGTCGCGCTTGTCCTGCAACGCCAGGCGGTCGCGCTCGCGGCGCTCGATGTCACTGAGGATGGCGCGGCGCATGTCATCCAGGGCATTGGCCACGGTGTCGATCTCGTCCGGGCGCGTCGACGGCCGGCGCCCCAGGCGCAAAGGTTCCTGCCACTGGCCGGCACCAATACGCCGGGCGAACTCGGCCATCACTTGCAGGTGGCGGGTGACCAGGCGGTAGAACAGCCCCGACAGCGCCACCGCCAGGCCACACAGGAACACGCCCATCCACAGCAGGCTGGCAAGGCCAGTGGCATACAGGCGCCTGTGCACCGCGCCCAGGTCGATGCTCACTTCCAGCTCGCCCAGGTGCCTGGCCGGCCCCGAGGGCGGCTGGTAATCGAGGGGGAAGCGTTCGATGCGCAGCGGCCCCTTGGGCTCGGCGGCGCCGCGCAGCAGCTGGAAATCGTCGCTGACCAGGCGCACCCGGGCAACATCGGAAAAGTCCACCAGACCGCGCAGTTGTGTATCCAGCTGTGCCTCGTCCAGGTCCCACAGGCTGCGCTCCAGGCTGGCCAGGTAACCGGCGCGGATCAACGCCATGCGCGCCTCGATATCGCGCATCTCGCGGCGGTATTCGAAGTACAGCTGCACCGAGCTGGCCAGCACGGTGAAGCACAGGCTGAACAGCAAAATGAACAGCAGCAGGCGGCGCAGCAAGCCATCGGTGTGCAGGCGGATCATCGGGAGTCCGCCGGCAGGTTGACCATGTCGCGGTAGGTCACTTCGCTCTGCTCCAGCCAGCGCTCGATCTCGCCGGCCTGGTTCATGCGCAGCAACTGCGCGTCGATTTCGTCCATATACTGGCTCAAGGGCGATTGCCGTGATATCGCAACGCGCAGGTAGTCCACGCTCAGGGCCGTGGGCAATACGCGGATGTCCTGCGCCCCGGGCAGGTTTTCGATGAACAGCTGGCCGGTGCGCCGCTCCTGGATCACGTAGTCGATGCGCCCACGGATCAGCTTGCCGAAGTTCTGCTGGCTGGACGACACCCGTTCGATGTTCTGGTGGCGGGCGACGAAGCGGTCGAAATCGGCGCCGTAGCTTTCGCCGTACAGCAGGCCACCACGGTAGCTGGCCAGGTCCTCCAGGCGCTGGAACTGCACTGGCCGCAGGCGGTTGTAGAACACCGCCACTTCCTCACGCACCACCGGCACCGTGGAAAAGCGCATGCGTTGGTCACGCTGGTCGCTGTTGTAGGCCAGCACCACGTCCACCCGCCCGGCGGCGGCGTCCATCAGGCAGCGCTTCCAGTTACCCAGCACCACGGTCTGCACTTCGTAGCCCATGCGCGCGAACAGCTCTCGCACCACGGTGGGGGCCAGGCCACGCACCTGGTGGCCGTCACTCCAGGAAATCGGCGGGTACACCGGGTAGTCGCAATAGCGCACCGGCTGCTTTGCACTGGCTTGCACGGCGAACAATGCCAAGGCCAGCACCCAGGCGCTGCGGGTCATGCCGCCACGCTGGCGGTGAACAGGTAGCCGGTGCCGTGAATGGTGATGATCAGCTGGGGCTCGGCCGGGTCGTCGTGCAGCTTGCGCCGCAGGCGGCCGACCAGCACGTCGATGGAGCGGTCGTTGGGCACCCACTCGCGGTTGCGGATCTGGTCCATCAACTGGTCGCGGCTGAGGGTGTGGCCGCTGTTGCGCAGGAACACGCTGAGCAACTGGAACTCGCCATGGGTCAGCAGGGTTTGCCCGCCACGGGCGTCGATCAGGCGCCGGCGGTCGGTGTCCAGCGCCCAGTCGGCGAACTGCTTCAGCGATTGCGCGCAGGCCGGCGCCGGGTGCACCTCGCGGGCATGGCGCACGCGGCGGATCAGGTTCTTGGCGCGGGATACCAGTTCGCGGGGGTTGAGCGGCTTGATCACGTAGTCGTCGGCGCCGCATTCCAGGCCGACGATACGGTCGATGTCGTCGTTGCGGCCGGTGATGAGGATGATGCCGACCTCCGAACGTACCCGCAGCTCGCGGGTCAGGGTGAGGCCGTCCTTGCCGGGCAGGCGGATGTCCAGCAGCACCAGGTCGACATCCTGGCTGCCGAGCAGGGCTTCGGCCTTTTCCGCGGTGTCGGCGCAGTGCACGTCATAGCCTTCCTGGGACAGATAGGCCTGCAGCAAGTCACGAATAAGCGGATCGTCATCGACGATCAATACCCGAGGCGTCATTGCGTGTCGTCTCTTTTTTTTATTGGTTTGTTCTACACACTCGCGACAGCAGCGTACTCGTTACTGAACAGGCGATCAACAGCCCTCCGGCAGGCTGAAGCGGCGCCGGCCACCGGCCTGCAGGCCATCGACCCAGGCCTCGCAGATCAGCACGCCCTGCTCGGGGGTGAAGGTACCGGGGTTGAGCCCCGACTCCAGCCACAGGCCATCGAGCAATGCGCTCAGGCTGATGGCTGCCAGGTCGGCATCGAAGCCCTGCCAGCCCTCCTCCCCGGCCAGCGTGGCCAGCAGCCCGCTCAGTTCATTGCGGTATTCGCCATAGGAATGGTCATGCACCTGGTTGATCGCATCGGCGGTCTTCACCGCGCCCCAGAACGCCAGCCAGGCGTCGAGCAATTGCGGGTCGAGCAGCTCGGCGCAGAACGAGGCGCGGAAGAACGCCGACAACCGCTCGCGGGCATTGGGCGCGGCCTGGGCCATGGCCTCGCGCAGCAGGCCCATCACCCGGCCGGTGACCGCCATGTAGGCTTCGGCCACCAGCTCATCCTTGCCGGCGTAGTGATGGCTGATCAACCCGACCGAGACCCCGGCCTCGGCCGAAATCTTGCGGATCGACGCGCCCTGGAAGCCATGGCGCTTGAGGCATACCAGGGTCGCCTCGACCAGGTTGGCTTTGCGCAATTCCGGCAGCATGCGGTGGTAGCGGGCTTCCTGGTTCATCGACGGCTCTCGGGCTAGGGGCTGGACTGAACGACTGTACAACAAGCCGGACTGCGTGATAAACCCTTGGCACCCATGCCCACAACAACAAAAGCGGCTGCCATGAACGACCTGATCACACGTGACCTGGACCAGGGCCTGCTGACCCTGACCTTCAACCGCCCCGACAAGCTCAATGCCTTGAACACCGCCATGTACCAACAGCTGGGCGACCTGCTGCTGGCGGCAGGTGAAGACCCTGATGTCGAAGCCATCATCATCACCGGTGGGCCGCACTGCTTCAGCGCCGGCAATGACTTGCGCGACTTCCTCGACAACCCGCCCGCCGACCTGGACAGCCCGGTGTTCCGCCTGATGCGGGTGGTGATGGGCCTGGACAAACCGCTGATTGCCGCGGTCAGTGGTGCGGCGATAGGTATTGGTGCCACCTTGCTGTTGCATTGCGATCAGGTGCTGGTCAGCCGTACGACCAAGCTGCGCATCCCTTTCGCGCCGTTGGGCGTGTGCCCGGAGTTTGGTTCCAGCCTGCTGCTGCCGCGTTTGCTTGGCCATGCCCGGGCGGCTCGCCTGCTGCTGGCAAACGAGTTGCTTGATGGCGAACGGATGGTGGCCTGGGGGCTGGCCAATGAACTGCATGAAGACGGTGAGCAGTGCCTGGCTGCTGCCCGGCGCCTGGCGCGGCAGCTGCAAGGCTACCCGCAGGCGGCGCTGCGCATCAGCAAGCGGCTGCTCAAGGACGGCCAACGGGCCGAGCTTGAGGCGACAGTGGCGCGGGAAAGCCGGTTGTTCATCGAGTGCTTGCGCACTGAAGAAGCGCGAGCGGTGTTGCGAGGGTTGATCAAAGATTGAAACCCAGGGGCCGCGTTGCGGCCCATCGCCGGCAAGCCAGCTCCCACCTCGACTGCATCGGCCTCAAGCCTTGTGCAGTACCTGGACTGCCCCCAAGAAGTTGGACACCAATCCAACCCTTGGGGGATCTATGGGTAAATACACAGAGCAGTTCAAGCTCACCGCTATCACCGCTTACCT